>JAZQXJ010000050.1:0-18922 GCA_045632815.1 Acutalibacteraceae bacterium
ATTATGTACGGCTGTAAATATCTTAATTTCTCTCGCAACACTTCCGACGATGACCTTATTGCACGCCGTGTTATCTTTGAGCTTGAGGGTGAAGAAGGCGTGAAATATATTGACGAATATGCAGATTCTTCAACTGAGAGAGGAAAGAAGCTCCGCAAAGCAATCTGCGAAAGACTTCATTTTGCATCTCTTGAATACCAGAGCATCGCAGGTCTTGTTGAGGCAATCGGCTTGCCCGAGGACTGCGTATGCACATACTGTTGGAACGGCAAAGGATAAAATAATTTAAAATATGTGAAATTTCACAGGAGGAATAAATCATGGAAAAAAGCTTCAGCGAAAGCTATGCAGCAGCAGGCGTTGACATTACCGCAGGCTACAAAGCGGTAGAACTTATGAAAACCCACATCAAAAGAACTCTCACAGCAGGCGCAATGAGCGATATCGGCGGCTTCGGCGGTCTTTTTGAGCTTGACCTTACAGGCATTTCAAAGCCCGTTCTCGTCAGCGGTACTGACGGCGTCGGCACAAAGCTCAAGCTTGCATTCATTATGGATAAGCACGACACGGTAGGTATCGACTGCGTTGCAATGTGCGCAAACGATATCATCTGCTGCGGCGCAAAGCCCCTGCTTTTCCTTGACTATATTGCTTGCGGCAAGAATGTTCCCGAGAGAATTGCAGAAATCGTTTCGGGTATTGCTGAAGGCTGCGTACAGTCAGGCGCATCACTCATCGGCGGCGAAACCGCTGAAATGCCCGGCTTCTATCCCATCGACGAATATGACCTTGCAGGCTTCTGCGTAGGTGTTGTTGATAAGGATAAGGTGCTTGACAACACAAAGATGAAAGAGGGCGATGTTGTTATCGCTCTTCCCTCAAGCGGCGTTCATTCAAACGGCTTCTCGCTTGTAAGAAAGGTTTTCGATGTTGACAATGCAGACATCAAGACTCCCGTTGCGGATCTTGGCGGCAAGTCAGTCGGCGAAACACTCCTCACTCCCACAAAGATTTACGTTAAGCCCATGCTTGCTCTCTTTGAGGAGGTAACAGTCAAGGCTGTTTCACACATCACGGGCGGCGGCTTCTATGAGAACATTCCCAGAAGCATTCCCGACGGCTTCGGCGCAAAGATTGACAAGTCGGCTCTTAAGATTCTTCCCATCTTTGACCTTATTGCAAAGACAGGCAACATCCCCGAGAGAGATATGTTCAACACCTTCAATATGGGTGTCGGTATGAGCATAGTTGTTGCAAAGGAAGATGCTGAAAAGGCAATCGAAGTTCTTAAGGCAAACGGCGAGGATGCTTACATCATCGGCGAAATCATCGCAGGCGAAGAAAAGGTTGTTATTGAATAATGATTTGGCTTCACCATGAATTGACGGCAAGCCGTCATGAATTCTCGCTTTGTTCCGTGAATTGAATTGTTATCACAATTCATTGATATATTTGGTTATAGGCGGAGCCTATCCGAAATGCACCGAAGGTGCAAATCATGCAGTCGCAGACTGCAATTCATGATGAAATCAATTAATGCTGTAAGGCAATTCATTAAAAGGAGAAAGTTATGGCAAGAAAAGCCCGTATAGCCGTCCTTGTTTCGGGCGGAGGAACAAACCTGCAGGCGCTTATTGACGCCGAGGCGGCAGGAATCATCAGCAGCGGTGAAATAACCCTTGTTATTTCCAACAAAGCAGGGGCATATGCCCTTGAAAGAGCCGCAAAGGCAGGCATAAGGACAGAAACCGTGCTTAAAAAGGAAACCCCCGACTTTGAGGGCAGGCTCATTGAGCTTCTCGACGGCGACGGCATTGACCTTATTGTTCTTGCAGGCTTTATGAGCATTCTCTCCGAAAGATTTACAAATCACTATAAAGACAGAATAATCAATGTTCATCCGTCGCTGATTCCCTCATTCTGCGGCGAGGGCTTCTACGGTCTGCGTGTTCACGAGGCGGCTCTGGGCTACGGAGTCAAGGTGACGGGTGCAACGGTTCATTTTGTCAATGAAATTCCCGACGGCGGACGCATCATTATGCAGAAAGCCGTTGACATAGAGCCTGATGACACCCCCGAAACTCTGCAGAAAAGAGTTATGGAGCAGGCTGAATGGATAATTCTTCCCCAATCTGCGGAGAAAGTATGTAAAGAAATTACGGAGGCTGAATAATGAAGGTTCTTGTAGTCGGCGGTGGCGGACGCGAACACGCCATCATTAAAAAACTCAAAGAAAGCAAAGAAATAGAAAAGATTTATGCGCTCCCCGGTAACGGCGGTATCGCCGCGGATGCGGAGTGCGTTGCAATCGGCGCAAAGGATATCCCTGCAATCGTTGATTTTGCAAAGAATAACGACATCGGCTTTGCCGTTGTTGCTCCCGATGACCCCCTTGTTTTAGGTGCGGTTGACGAGCTTTCAAAGCTGGGCATTCCCTGCTTCGGCCCCGAGGCAAAGGCGGCTATCATCGAAGGCAGTAAGGTTTTCTCAAAGAACCTTATGAAGAAATACAACATCCCCACGGCGGCATACGAGGTGTTTGACGATGCGGATAAGGCGCTCGCTTATCTCGAGACAGCTCCCATTCCCACCGTTATCAAGGCGGACGGTCTTGCACTGGGCAAGGGCGTTATCATCGCAATGACCCGTGATGAGGCAAAGGCTGCCGTTGTTTCGATTATGCAGGACAAGCAGTTCGGCGAAAGCGGCAATCAGATTGTTATTGAAGAATTCCTTGAGGGTCCCGAGGTTTCCGTTCTTTCATTCACGGATGGTAACATTGTTGTTCCCATGATTTCATCAATGGACCACAAGAGAGCAAAGGATAACGATGAGGGTCTTAACACGGGCGGTATGGGCACCGTTGCTCCCAACCCTTATTACACCCCCGAAATCGCCGAAAAATGTATGCATGAAATCTTCCTGCCCACAATCAATGCAATGAATGCCGAGGGCAGAACCTTCAAAGGCTGTCTGTACTTCGGTCTTATGATAACAAAGAACGGCCCCAAGGTTATTGAATATAACTGCCGTTTCGGCGACCCCGAAACTCAGGTTGTTCTTCCCCTGCTCGAAAGCGATTTGTTTGAAATTATGAAGAGCGTTGCCGCAGGCACACTCACCGCAGAGCAGGTTAAATTCAGCGATAAGCACGCTTGCTGCGTGGTTATGGCGTCCGACGGTTACCCCTCAAAGTATGAGTCGGGATTTGAAATCACAATGCCTGCCGATAAGAATATTTATGTTGCAGGCGCAAAGCTTGACGGCGGCAAGCTCCTCACCGCAGGCGGCAGAGTTCTCGGCGTAACCGAAACTGCGGATACTCTTGCAGATGCAGTTGCAAAGGCATACGAAACAGTTAAAACCGTAAGCTTTGCAAACGCTTATTACAGACACGATATCGGCAAAAAAGCCTTGGAGGTTTGATTTATATGGTATACAGAGCATATGTTGAAAAGAAAGCAGGTCTTGATAACGAAGCCCGTTCGCTCAAAAACGAACTCGTTTCGCTTCTCGGCATTGCAGGGCTTGAAAAAGTAAGAGTCCTCAACCGTTATGACATTGAAAATATTGAAAAAGAGCTTTTTGAGTATTCAAAGGGTACTGTTCTTTCAGAGCCTCAGCTCGATGATATCACCGAGCAGCCCAATCTTGAATGTGACAGACTTTTTGCCGTTGAATTTCTCCCCGGTCAGTTTGACCAGAGAGCAAATTCCTGCGCAGAATGTATTCAGATTATCTCAAAGGGTGAAAGACCCCTCGTAAGAAGCGCAAAGGTTTATTGCCTTTACGGCGCAATCAGCGATGACGAATTCGCACAGATTAAAAAGTATGTTATCAACCCCGTTGAGGCAAGAGAAGCATCACTTGAAGAATATGAAACACTCGTTACCGAGTATGTAATTCCCGAAACAGTTGCAACTCTTGACGGCTTTATCGCCCTTGACGAGGCAGGTCTTGCAAAGTTTGTTGCTGACTACGGTCTTGCAATGGACCTTGACGATATCAAGTTCTGCCAGAAGTATTTCATCAGCGAGGACAGAGACCCCACAATCACCGAAATCAGAATGATTGATACATACTGGTCAGACCATTGCCGTCACACAACCTTCCTCACAAACATTGATTCTGTTAAGTTTGAGGACGAGCTTCTTCAGAAGGCATACGATGAATACATCGATGCAAGAAAGGCTTGCAACAGAACAAAGCCCGTTAATCTTATGGATATCGGCACTATTGCCGCAAGATACCTTAAGGCACAGGGTCTTCTTCCCAAGCTTGACGAAAGCGAAGAAATCAACGCTTGTACCGTTAAGATTGATGTTGAAATCGGCGGCGAAAATCAGAAATGGCTTCTTCTTTTCAAGAACGAAACCCATAATCATCCCACAGAGATTGAGCCTTTCGGCGGTGCGGCAACCTGCATCGGCGGCGCAATCCGTGACCCCCTTTCAGGCAGAAGCGATGTTTATGCGGCTATGCGCGTAACGGGCGCAGGCGACCCCACAGTACCCGTAAGCGAAACAATCGAGGGTAAGCTCCCCCAGAGAAAGATTGTTACAACCGCTGCCGCAGGCTACAGCTCATACGGCAATCAGATCGGTCTTGCAACCGGTATTGTTGACGAGCTTTATCATCCCGGTTACGTGGCAAAGAGAATGGAAATCGGCGCAGTTATTGCGGCTGCACCCGAAGAAAATGTTCGCCGTGAACGCCCCGAGGACGGAGATGTTGTTATTCTTCTCGGCGGCAGAACGGGCCGTGACGGCTGCGGCGGCGCAACAGGTTCATCAAAGTCACATAACCTCAAGTCACTTGAAAATTGCGGCGCAGAAGTTCAGAAGGGTAACGCACCCGAAGAAAGAAAGCTTCAGCGTCTGTTCAGAAATAAAGAAGCATCTCAGCTTATCAAGCGCTGCAACGACTTCGGCGCAGGCGGCGTTTCAGTTGCTATCGGTGAACTTGCAGACGGTCTTGAAATCAACCTCAACGCAGTTCCCAAGAAGTACGAAGGTCTTGACGGAACAGAGCTTGCAATTTCCGAATCGCAGGAAAGAATGGCTGTTGTTGTTGAAGCAAAGGATGCAGAGAGATTCATCGAGCTTGCAACGGGCGAAAACCTTGAGGCAACAATCGTTGCTGTTGTCAAGGAAAAGCCCTATCTTGTAATGAATTGGAACGGCAAGGCAATCTGTAACATCAGCCGCGAATTCCTCAACTCAAACGGTGCGGAGAAGCATATCGACATCGCTCCCGCAAAGCTTGAGGACTACAGCAAGGAAATCAACGGCTCATTTGCAGATATGTATGCAGACCTTGCAGGCGACCTCAACATCTGCTCAAAGAGAGGTCTTTCCGAGCGTTTTGACTCAACAATCGGTGCAAATACCGTTCTTATGCCCTTCGGCGGCAAGAATCAGCTCACTCCCATTCAGGCAATGGTACACAAAATTGCCGTTGAAAAGCAGGATACCGAAACCTGCTCACTTATGTCATGGGGCTACAACCCCTTTATTACCGAGAAAAGCCCCTACCACGGCGCATATCTCGCAGTAATCGAATCCGTTTCAAAGCTTATCGCCGCAGGTGCGGATTTTAGCGAAGTATATCTCACATTCCAGGAGTACTTTGAGAAGCCTCTCAAGGACGGCAAGCGTTGGGGCAAGCCCCTTGCAGCCCTCCTCGGCGCATTCAAGGCACAGATGGACCTCAAAATTGCGGCTATCGGCGGCAAGGACTCAATGAGCGGCTCATTTGAGGATATCGACGTACCTCCCACCCTTGTTTCATTCGCAGTTACAACAGAAAACATCAGGAATATCGTTTCTCCCGAATTCAAGGCAGCAGGTCACAAGGTTGTTATCCTCAAGCCTGAATACACAGCAGACAACCTGCCCGACACAGCATCGCTTCTCAATGTTTACAAGGAAGTTTATGCTCTCGTAACCGCAGGCAAGGCAGCTGCAATCTATACCCCCACAATGGGCGGTGTTGCAGAAGCAGTGCTCAAGATGGCTATGGGTAACGGCATCGGCTTTGACTTTGCTGACGTTTCACTTGAAGAAATTTTCGGCTATTCCTACGGCTCATTCGTAATCGAGCTTAACGATGATACAGACTGCGGCACTCTCCTCGGTTACACAACCGATAAGGCTGCAATCACCCTCGGCGCAGAGAGCGTTGATTTTGCAAAGCTTCTTCCCATCTATGAGGATAAGCTTGAGGATATCTATTCCTGCAACATCGCAATGCCCGAAAAGAAGATTGAAACCTTTGATTACAAGGCAACAACCTTTGCAAAGCCTGCAATCAGAACTGCAAAGCCCAAGGTTCTTATCCCCGTATTCCCCGGCACAAACTGCGAATACGATTCGGCAAAGCACGCTGAAAGAGCAGGCGCAGAGGCAGAGATTTTCGTTATCAACAACCTTTCAGCTGCAAGCATTGCAAAGTCAGTTGAAGACTTCGCAAAGAAGGTTGCTGACAGTCAGATTATCTTTGTTGCCGGCGGTTTCTCAGGCGGTGACGAGCCCGACGGCTCAGGCAAGTTCATCACAGCATTCTTCCGCAATGCGGAAATCAAGCAGGCTGTAACAGAGCTTCTCGAAAATCGTGACGGTCTTATGCTCGGTATCTGTAACGGCTTCCAGGCACTCATCAAGCTCGGTCTTGTTCCCTACGGCAAGATTATTGACACCGATGAAACCTGCCCCACTCTTACATATAACACCATCAGCAGACACCAGTCAAAGCTTGTTCGCACAAAGCTTGTTTCAAACAATTCACCCTGGCTCTCAAAGGCAAAGCAGGGCGAGATTTACACCGTTCCCATTTCACACGGCGAGGGTCGCTTCATTGCAGACGAGGCTCTTATCAGAAAGCTTGCGGCTAACGGTCAGATTATCACCCAGTATGTTGACTTTGACGGCAATGCAACCAACGACATTGCATTCAACCCCAACAACTCCGACTTTGCAATCGAGGGTATCGTATCACCCGACGGCAGAGTCCTCGGCAAGATGGGTCACTCCGAAAGAACAGCGGCGGGACTTTACAAGAATGTTCCCGGCGAGTTCGACCTCAAGCTGTTTGAATCCGCAGTTGAATACTACAAATAAAAACCTGAAAGGAGCGTCCTGAGGGCGCTCCTTTTGAATAAATGCAAAATGCAAAATGAAGGGTGGGCTTTGCCCACACCCATCGTATAACCTTTATACATTAATATATATGGAGGGATTTTCCATGACCAAGGAACAGGCAAGAGCAAAGGCGAAAGCCCTTGTTGCTCAGATGACAGTTGAAGAAAAAATGACCCAGCTTCTCTATAACTCACCTGCAATCGAGAGGCTCGGCATTCAGGAATATAACTGGTGGAATGAGGGTGCTCACGGCGTTGCCCGTGCAGGCACAGCAACCGTTTTCCCCCACACAATCGCTATGGCGGCATCCTTTGACCCCGAGCTTATCAATACCATTGCCGACGTAATCTCAACCGAGGCAAGAGCAAAGTACAACAAGCACGTCAAATACGGCGACTACGATATTTTCAAGGGTCTCACCTTCTGGGCACCCAATATCAACATTTTCCGCGACCCCCGTTGGGGCAGAGGTCAGGAAACCTTCGGCGAATGTCCCTATCTGACCGCAACCCTCGGCACAGCCTTCATTGACGGTATTCAGGGCAAGGGTGAATTCCTCAAGGCATCCGCCTGCTCAAAGCATTTTGCCGTGCATTCGGGTCCTGAGGCGGACCGCCACGGCTTTGATGCAATCGCAAATCCCCACGACCTTTTTGAAACCTATCTTCCTGCATTTGAAAAGACGGTCAAGGCAGGCGTAACGGGCGTTATGGGCGCTTATAACCGCACAAACGGCGAGCCCTGCTGCGCTCATTCATATCTTCTTGGCGAAATTCTCCGCAAGCAGTGGGAGTTTGACGGCTATGTTGTTTCCGACTGCGGCGCTATCAAGGATATTTACACAGACCACCATTTTGTTGAAACAAAGGCAGAGGCTGCGGCTGTTGCCCTTAAGAATACCTGCGACCTCAACTGCGGCGAAACCTATTCAGCACTTGTTGATGCATACGAGCAGGACCTCATCACAGAGGAAGAAATCACCGCCGCAACCGAGAGAATTTACACAATCCGCGCTCTCCTCGGCGAATTTGAAGAGGTAAGACCCTATTCCGATATCGGTTTTGACAAGTTGGACTGCAAGGAGCATAAGGAGCTTAACCTCAAGGCGGCTGAGCAATGCGTTGTTATGCTCAAGAATGACGGCTATCTGCCCCTCGATAAGTCAAAGGTCGGCAAGATTGCAGTTGTCGGTCCCAACGCTCTTTCAGTAACCGCTCTTGAAGGCAACTACAACGGCTATGCTTCCGAAAACCTTACCGTTGCCGACGGTATCCGCAGAATTTTCACCGATTCTCACATTATGGTTGAAAAAGGCTCAAACTACTGCGATGAATTCACAAACCATTGGGCAGGCTTCCAGAATATGATAAGCGACGGTATTGCCGCCGCTTCAGAAGCTGACATTACTATCCTTGCTCTCGGTCTTGACCAGTCGGTTGAGGGCGAGGACACGGGCTTTGATAACGATTACACCGCTTGTGGTGACAAAAAGTCACTTTATCTGCCCAAAACACAGCAGAAGCTTGCAGAGGGTGTCTGCGATGTGTGCGATAATGTTATCGTTGTGCTTATGTGCGGCAGTTCAATCGACCTTGGCGACAAGGTGAGAAACCACGCAAAGGCGATTATCCACGCCTGGTATCCCGGCGCAATGGGCGGACTTGCTGTTGCAAACATTCTTGCAGGCAAGGCATCACCCTGCGGCAGACTGCCCGTTACAATCTACAGAGGCGACCACGACCTGCCCGATTTCCTTGACTATTCAATGCTTGGCAAGACATACAGATATATTGAGGGCGATGCTCTTTATCCCTTCGGCTACGGTCTTTCATACACAAGCTTTGCCTATGAAAACGCTTCATTCAGCGGCAACACCCTGACCGTTGATATCACCAACACGGGCAAAATGAAGGGCGTTGAAAAGGCTCAGGTTTATGCTTCATTCACCGACAGCCGCACCGTTACTCCCCACTATCAGCTTTGCGGCATCAAGGCTGTTGAGCTTGACGCAGGCGAAAAGGCAACCGTCAGCTTCGAAATTGACGAATACTGGCTCAAGGCTGTCACCGATGACGGCGCAAGAGTTGACCCCGACGGCAAAATGATTTTCTATGTGGGCGGTCATCAGCCCGACAGCGTAAGCACCGCACTTCTCGGCAATGAGTGCATCAAGATTGAAGTTAAATGAGGAAATAATTATGGATACTTTTGCACAGAGATTTAAAATTGACTGCTCTCCCGTTGCAAAGAAAAACCAGATAATTGTCCGCGGAAAATCAAGGCTTACCGTTATTACCCCCTGCCTGCTTCGTGTTGAAGTGCAGGCGGAGGGCAAATTCTGCGATGAGCCTACCCAGAGCGTGTGGTACAGAGATTTTTGCGAAACAAAGTTTGATGTTACCGAATCGGGCGGAAAAATCGAGATAAAAACCGAAAAAGCAACCTTTGTTTATTCTCTTAAAGCAAATAAAATGCTCTCAATCAGGCTCGCAGACGGCAGAAATGTTAAGAATTTCAAGGCAGGCAACCTTAAAGGCACAAGCCGTACCCTCGACATCACCGCCATCGACAAGGTGGGCGACGGTGTATGCTCAAGAAACGGTGTTGCTCTGCTTGACGACAGCAAAACCCTTGCAATGAAGCCTGACGGCACAATTCTTCCCCGTGACAACAAGGAAAGCGACGTTTATTATTTCGCTTACGGCAACGATTACATCGGCGCAACAACGGATTTGTATAACCTGACGGGCAGAGTGCCTCTCATTCCCCGTTACGCTCTTTCAAACTGGTGGAGCAGATACAAGGATTATTCTCAGGAAGAATATCTGAGCCTTATGGACAGATTCAAGGCGGAGGAAATCCCCATCACCGTTGCAACGGTTGATATGGACTGGCATTGGGTTAAGATTAAGGAAAAATTCGGCAAGGACAGCCACAAGATGTCAAAGCACCTCAATTTTATGGAGTACGTTTATGATATCTGGTCAACGGGCTGGACGGGTTACAGCTTCAACACCGAGCTTTTCCCCGACCCCGACGGCTTCCTCAAAAAGCTGAAGGACGATAATTACAGAGTTACTTTCAACATTCATCCCTCAATGGGTGTCCGCTGGTTTGAGGACCAATATGAGGAAATGTGCGAGGCAATGGGTCAGGATCCCAAAACAAAGGAGCCCGTTAAATTCGACATTACCGACAAGAAATTCACCGAAAAATATTTCGATATTCTTCACCATCCTTTTGAGAAAAAGGGCGTTGATTTCTGGTGGATTGACTGGCAGCAGGGAAAGAATACGGCGGTCAAGGGTCTCGACCCCCTCTGGGCGCTTAACCATTATCATTTCCTTGACAATGCCAAGGATAACCACAGACCTCTCATCCTCTCCCGTTTCTGCGGCGCAGGCAGCCAGAGATATCCTCTCGGCTTCAGCGGTGACACAACCCAGACCTGGAAAAGCCTTGACTATCAGCCGGGCTACACCGCAACGGCATCCAACATTGCATACCCTTGGTGGAGCCACGATATCGGCGGTCATTGCATGGGTATCAAGGATGATGAGCTTTATCTGCGCTGGGTGCAGCTGGGCGTATTCAGCCCCGTAATGCGTCTGCACTCCACGAATAACGAATTTATGGGCAAAGAGCCGTGGAATTACAGCACGTCCGTGAGAAAAATTGCAACGGATGCTCTGCGCCTCAGGCACAGACTCCTGCCCTATATCTACACTATGAATTACCGCACTCATACCGAGTGCAGAGCAATCTGCGAGCCGATGTATTACGCATACCCCGAGGATGAAAATGCGTATAACTGCAGAAATGAATTTTTCTTCGGCACGGAGCTTATCGTTGCCCCGATTACACAGCGCACTTCGCCCAAAACCAATATGGCATCGGTGAAGGTATGGATTCCCGAGGGCAGATATACGGACGTTTTCACGGGCAGAATTTACAGCGGCAACAAGTTTGTTGAAATGCATCGCGACCTTGAAACCATTCCTGTGCTTGCAAAAGAGGGTGCAATCATTCCTCTTGACGTCAATGACAGGACAAACGATTGCACAAACCCTGAAAAGCTGGAGCTTCTTGTTTACAGAGGCAACAACACCTTCACTCTCTATGAGGATGACGGCGAAACTCTCTCATACCGTGACGGCGAATACCTGAAAACCGCATTCACCGTTGCCGAAAAGGGAAACACCGTCAGCTTTAAGATTGCAAAGGCAGAGGGCACGGCATCCGTTGTGCCTGCAACAAGGACATATGTTGTCAGCTTTAGGGATATCGTCAGCGCAGATGCAAAGGTAAACGGCGAAAATGTGCAGGCGAATTCGGACGGCACTCTCGAAGTGACCGTAACCGCAGGTGCGGAGGATACAACGGAAATCACCCTTGAAAACTGCGTGTTCCTCAAGAATGAGGACAGAAGGCAGGCTCTTATCCACACCGTTGCCAAGTTCCAGATGTCCAACGACAAAAAGGGCTTAAAGTTCAACAAAATGCTCAAAACGGGCAAAATTCCCTCGGGAATTCCCAAGGAATTTGCAGGAGCGATTAAAGAAATTTTTGCACTTGATTAAAAAGATAACGGGTCAACTCAGGTTGACCCGTTTTTGTGTACCGTAGGGGCGATTCACGAATCGCCCGAAAATCAATAAAAAACGGGCGGATGATATCCGCCCCTACCAACCATTATCTATTCATTATTCTCTATCGTAGGGGAGGGGTTTCCCCTCCCGTCAGGCAACCGCATTTTCGGGACGGGCGACCCGTCCCCTACAATGTTTATTTTAATCACCGTTTCGTAGGAACAGCCCTTGCGGCTGTCCTATAACATTGTAGGGCGTGATGCCCACATCACGCCGAGTAAGCCGTCAGGCTTACAATGATAAGAGATAATATTGAATAGATAATAGTAGGGGCGACCCTGTGTGTTTGCCCGCATTAAATCCGGTTATTACGGGCGTTCAAAGAACGCCCCTACGATGTTGCCGATAAATATATTTGTATTGTACGGGCGATTCACGAATCGCCCGTATGCATTTCTCCGTCAATTTTATTTTTTGCCGCCTTTTTCTCTGCTTTTTTTGCGGCTTTTTCTTCTTTTTTCAGCCTTGCTTCTTCCTCGGCAATTTCCTCTGCTTTTTTGCTTTTAACAGCGTATTTTATAATCCACACAATCAGCGCAACGGGCAGCAGAATTGCCGCAACGAGGGCGATTTTATCCATCGGCACATAGTCGTAAAGACCGTCGCCCAGAATGGTGAAAAGTATAACCCGGGGCAGAATTCCGCCGATTGAAACAAGAAAATAGGGCAGGAATTTCATTTTTACCGCGCCGAGGAAAAGGCTGACGAGGTCAATGGGAAAAACGGGCAGAAACCTGATTGCAAATATTGCAGAAAGCTTGCCCTTGCCCTGAAGCTCAATGATTTTTTCGCCGTATTTAACCTTTTTCAGCTTATTTATAACATAATTGCCGCCCATAATGCGTCCGAAAAGATACGAAACGGTAACCTCAATGAAAATGCCCACAGCGTTGATGAGTATTGCCCAATGGGCGGGGAATGCCATACCAACTGCGATGTAAATGAGCGATGCGGGGATAACAAAAACCATTGATTTGAGCAGATAAATGCCCCATATGGTAGCAACCGCCATCAGCGCGCTTGAGCTTGCCTCAACAAGCCCCCTCACATCCATTGTTTTGAAATCCTCATATTTCCATATAATCAGGGCAATAATAAATACCGAAACTATTATTCTTGCCGCAAGCCCCATTGCGTGGGAGCCTCTTTGAAATTTCTCTTTCATTACTGTCCTCCGTCGGAAGTTATAATAAGATAATACCCCAAAATCGGCGGTAATGCAAGAAATTTAACATTTTAATTTGAAAATTCAGTAGACATAAACGCAAACCTGTGGTATATTTAAGTGTATATCGTTTCAAATTCGGAAAAAGGAGGGAAAGCTATGATGACGGTCAAGGAAAAAATTGAGCGTGCTTCAGCCGCCGTTGCATTCGACGGTATCTATAAGTACATCAAGAAAAACCCCGAAGAAAATCTTATAAAGCTCATCGACCTTGCCCAGAAGCTTATGGGCGGCGCTTTCCCCGAAAAGAATTTTGATGCATTCCGCAATGCGGTCAACGATAAGGAGAGTGTATGGCGCACCTTTGCGCTCAATATCATCAACAACTGCGATAAAAATGTTGTCAAGAATATGCTTCTTGCCCTCGGTCTCGGTGCAGGTGTCAACGGCACAAAGGCTGTGCGTGCAAACAGAGAAAAATACAAGTGCAACATTCCGTTTCAGGTGCTTTTTGACCCCACAAGTGCCTGCAATCTCAATTGCAAGGGCTGCTGGTCGGCTGAATACGGACATAAATCCAACCTGACTCTGGATGAAATGCGCTCAATCGTCAATCAATGCACCGAGCTTGGCACTCATTTCTTTATGCTTACGGGCGGCGAGCCTCTTATCCGCAAAAAGGATATTCTCACCATTTGCCGCGAAAATCCCGACTGCGCATTCCTCGCCTACACAAACGCAACCCTTATTGACCAGGCTTTCTGCGACGAAATGAGGAGCGTGGGCAACCTTACTCTTGCGCTCAGCATTGAAGGCACGGAGGAGAGCAACGATTCGAGACGAGGCGGCGGCGCATACAAAACAACGATTGAAGCAATGGATTTGCTTAAGAAAAACGGCTTGCTTTTCGGCATTTCCGTCTGCTACACAAGCGCAAATATCCCTGCCGTTACAAGCGACGAATTTATCGACCTTATGGTTGAAAAGGGTGTGCTTTTCGGTCTTTATTTCAACTATATGCCCGTGGGCAAGGATGCCGTTACGGAGCTTATTCCCACTCCCGAGCAGAGAGTGCATATGTATAAATGGCTGCGCAAAATGCGAAACGGAAAAATGGGCAAGCCTATGTTTGTGCTTGATTTCCAGAATGATGCGGAGTATGTCGGCGGTTGCATTGCAGGCGGCAGAAACTATTTCCACATCAATTCCGAGGGCGATATGGAGCCTTGCGTTTTCATTCATTATTCGGATTCGAATATCAGGGAAAAGACCATTCTCGAGGGCTTGCAAAGTCCCCTTTTTAAGGCATATTATCACAATCAGCCGTTCAATGATAATCACCTGCGACCCTGCCCGATGCTTGAAAATCCCGATTGCCTGCGCAAGATGATAGCGCAGACGGGCGCAAAGTCAACGGATCTGATTTGTCCCGAAACGGCGGAGCAGCTTTGCGCAAAGTGCGATAAATTCGCCAATGCGTGGCAGCCCGTTGCGGATGAGCTGTGGGCTTCAACCAAGCATCCCAATCCCAAAACGCAGTATTACCGCGACACTCCCGAAGGAAAAGCGGAGAATAAGTAAAAGAACCGCCTGAAAAGGCGGTTTTTCAATTCGTAATTCGAAATGCGAAATTCGCAATTATTTATTGCAGGGGTTGGCGACCCCGACAACCCTACAGACCGTCAGGTCTGCATATCGTAGTGGCGATTCACGAATCGCCCGAAAAAACGGGCGGATGATATCCGCCCCTACCAACCATTATTTAGTTAAACTGCAATTCCGTAGGGACAGCCCTTGCGGTTGTCCTTGCACATTTACCGTTATTTTTTGTAATCCAAAATATCATCTGTTGTGGTTTCGTAAAATTTGGCAAACATAATCAGAAATTCGCAAGGAATATTTCTTGAACCCGACTCGTAACGGGAATATGCACTTCGGGTTATAAAGCATCCTGATTCTTTCAGCTTTTGGCAAAGCTTTTCCTGAGTCAGACCCTTTTTTAAACGCAGATTCTTCAGATTATTCATATATGTCCCCTTAATTTTTTTTACATTATATCATTTCGCAAGATAAAATACAAGATAAAATATAGTGTAAAATACAGGTGTATATAACCGCTGTATATTTTGATAAAATATACAAGAGGTGATACTGTTGTTTAAAGTAGAAAAACCTGAATATACAAACAAAACCTTTCGTATGCCCAGCGAATTGATAGCAGAAATGGAAAAACTTGCGCAGTCAAAGCAGGTTTCTCTCAATCAGCTTGTTATTCAATGCTGCAGGTATGCGCTCGAAAATCTTGAAGAAGAAAAATAATTTTGTTGACAACCCTATAAAACAGATATATAATTCAAATGAAAATACAAAGGGGTGCTGCTTCGGCGGCTGAGATTATACCCTCAGACCTGATCCCGGTAATGCGGGCGTAGGAAAAGAGCCTCAGTGCAAGTTTTTACGCCCGACGGATATTCCGTCGGGTTTTTTGCTTGCCCACCCTTTCAGAAGAAAGGAAGATCTTGTATGTCAAAAAAATTCAACAAAGCCCATATCCTTGCGGAAAGTGCAATGATGGTTGCCCTTTCAATCGCCGTTTTCATCGTGTCGGACTTCATTCCGTGGCCCTATGCCTACGGCGGCGGCTTCAGCCTTTTCGGTCAGGTGCCGATTATCCTTGTGTCCTACCGCCACGGGGTCAGAAACGGTCTTGCCGCATCAATGGTGCTTGCGATTTTTGAAATGATTATGGGTTACAGAAATTTTGCCTATGTTTCGGGCATCGTTGCTTATCTCATCGTTGCATTTGCGGACTATATCGTCGCTTTCGGCTGTCTCGGTTTTGGCGGAATGTTCAGGGATAAAATGAAAAATCAGGCATCGGAGCTTGCCCTCGGCGGCGCAATGGTTTGCATAATCCGCTTTGTCTGCCATTTTATCAGCGGCGTCACCATATGGAGCGGCTATTGCCCCGAGGGTATGGCGGTTGCCTGGTATTCGTTCATCTATAACGGCTCATATATGGCGGTTGAGCTGATTCTGACGGTTATCGGGCTTGTTGCGATAGGCAAAATCTTCAATCTGAAGAAGAAAAATGTGATTTAATCATAAATGTTACAAATTTTTTAAAAAATTTTAAAAAAACGCTTGACAAACTGCGATAAGTGGTATATAATCATCAAGCATTCAAAAAACGCCGTTGCGTTTTTTTAGTCGGTGTTGATGACGTTGAGGGTCCACCCGTTCCCATCCCGAACACGGTAGTTAAGCTCAACAGTGCCGAAAATACTTGGCTGGAAGCGGCCCGGGAAGATAGGTCGACGCCGACACTTTTTAATTTAGCTGCCCAAAAGGGCGGCTATTTTTTTTGATAAAATACTGTTATTAAATCAAATTTTGTGATATAATCAGAATATAAACAGGCGGAGGTGCGCTATGGAACTTTTTGAAAAAACAACGGAAAAAATCTATGTCTATGAGGGCAGAATAATAAATGTGCGCCGTGACAGGGCTGAGCTTCCCACGGGCAAGCCCTGCGTGCGTGAGGTTGTTGAGCATAACGGCGGAGTCTGCGTTGCCGCCCTGACCGATAAAAACGAGCTGCTGTTTGTGCGCCAGTTCAGATATCCCTATATGGAGGTTATTCTTGAGCTTCCTGCAGGCAAGCTTGAAAAGGGTGAAGACCCCTTTGAGGCAGGCAAGCGTGAGCTTGCGGAGGAGACGGGCTATGTTGCGGAGAAATATGCAGATCTCGGCAATTTCTATCCTACTCCCGGCTATGTAGGCGAAATAATCCATCTTTATGTCGGCTGGCAGCTTAAGGAAACGGGTATGCACCTTGATGAGGATGAATTTCTTGAGGTTGAGCGTATTCCGCTGAATAAGGCGGTTGATATGGTTATCAACGGCGAAATTCCCGACGGCAAAACTCAGGCGCTTATTATGCGTGTTGCGGAAATGCAGCGCAGGGGCATTATCGGCGGAGGCGCAAAATGAGAAAGATAATTCTTGCATCTGCATCGCCTCGCCGCAAGGAGCTTCTTGAAACTGCAGGCGCAGAGTTTGTAATTCTTGTTGCCGATGTTGATGAGAGCATTCCCGACGGCACTCTGCCCGAGGATGCGGCAAAGATGACAGCGCAGAAAAAGGCGCTTGCCGTTGCGCAGAGCAACAAAAACGCAATCGTAATCGGTGCGGATACAATAGTTGTCTCGGGCAACAGAATTCTCGGCAAGCCCAAGGACAAGGCGGATGCCTGCGCAATGCTCGGGATGCTTTCGGGCGTTGAACATAGGGTTATTACGGGCGTATGCCTCGCATGCGGCGATAAAAAAATCACCTTTGCGCAGACGAGCAAGGTGAAATTCTATGAGCTGACCGATGCGGAAATCAAGGCATATGTTGAAACGGGCGAGCCTATGGATAAGGCAGGCGCTTACGGCATTCAGGGCAAAGGCTGCGTGCTTGTTGAGAAAATTGAGGGCGATTATTTCAACATCGTCGGTCTGCCCGTGGCAAGGGTAATGAGAGAAATCGGAAAATTAATGTAAGGAAGGAAAGCATATATGAGAGGTAAAATAAAAACTGTGGCATATATACTTCTGATTACTGTCAGCGTAGGTACGGTTTTCGTTTCGGCAAAGAACGGAATTGATATTATTCAGATTTCTTCACTTGTTGCTGCGCTTTTGGGTGTTGTTCTTCTTGCTTTGGAAATCTATCAATCAAGAAAAATTACTGAAGCTGATTTTATAGCAGACTTAAATGCTTCCTTTGTTACAAACGAGGATTATAAAAAAGCATATACTATGTTTGAAAACTATGATTTTGAAAATTTGCCCGATATTGAAATGGACAATATACATATTTCAAATTATCTTACATTTTTTGAAACATTTCAGCTTCTTATTGACAGAGGTACACTTTCTATTGAGCTTTTGAACGATTTGTTCGGATATCGTTTTTTTATTGCCGTTCACAACCCCTATGTGCAGAGAAAAAAGCTGGTAAAACATCCCGAGAATTTTATCAATTTGTATTTACTTGAAAGAGAATGGGTAAAATACAGAAGAAAAAAAGGGTTGCCGATTTTTCACGAAGAATATTGTTTGGAGAATGTTGTAGATAAAGAAACCTACGAGCGTATTATTAAGTATAGAAGGTAATCGGAATGAGAAAAATCAAATTAAATGCAGACGAAATATTATTTAAAAAATGTACGGAAGAAAACATAGCTGAAATATGTGATCTACAAGAAACTGCATTTAAATATATGGAGAACACCGATATTTTACGAAGAAACAGCCGAGAGATGCTCTTTTCTTGTCTTTTGGAGCCTCATTATACGCTGGGCGCATTTTATATGGGAAAATTAATTGCCTTTGCAGTTTTTTATGATGGAGGAAAAACGGACGAAAACATTGGCAGAGATATTGAGATTGAAACATCACAACTGGATTATGTGGCAAATATGAAGTTAATTATCGTATCACCTGAATATCGCGGAAACGGCTTGCAGAGATTGCTTATGTGTAAAATTGAAGAATATGCAAAAAGCAAGGGAAAGAAAATTCTTTGCGGAACAGTTTCGCCGGATAATGTTTACAGCTGCAAAAATTTTGAGTTGATGGGATACAAATATCATTCTACAAAAATAAAATATAGCAACCTGACGAGAAACATCTATTTTAAAGAAATATAGTGGCAGAATAAATTGTGATATTTGCGGTTGACATTCCGCCGCAAATATCATAGAATATATGTTACTGTAGCGCGAAGCGGAGAAAAGAACAATCCGCAAGAAGACGACAAATCCAACAACTTAATAATTATCGGGGTGTGGTGGCTCGGGCATTGCCGCCGCCGGTGGCGGAAGAAGGCAATGACGGAGCAGGAAGAAACACAGAGCAATGCGAAGCGCTCCAAGCGAGCAGTGCGACAATGTTTCTGACCGATAGCTGGTAGCGCGAAGC
>JAZQXJ010000051.1:0-1687 GCA_045632815.1 Acutalibacteraceae bacterium
CCTGCTGACAAAGCGGTTGCAGACCTGCTCCTTGAGGGCATCAAAACCCTTGAAAACATTAAGGGTTTAAGGGGTGTCATAGCATCGGGTGACCAGTTCATCGCAAGCAACGAAAAGAAGAAATTCATAACCGATAATTTCGGCGCAATCGTGTGCGAAATGGAGGGCGCAAGCATCGCTCAGGTGTGCTGTTCCAACGGTGTTCCTTTCGGCGTTGTGAGGCAGTTTCCGACTGCGCAGACGGTTCGTCCCATATGGATTACGGCGAGTTTTTACCCGTTGCGGCGGCGAATGCGGCAAAGCTGATTGAATATTTTGTGATCAACTCAAAATAAGATGGTGAGGACGGCTTCGGCTGTCCTCTTTTTTTGTGTAAATTTGCGGATATTTTTGAAATCTGTGTCCTTTCTTTGTTGACAAGCTATAATTATTTTGTTAAAATAAATTGAATATCTTTCATTTAAAAGGAGGAAATCAAAATGATTGATCAGAAAACATTGGCGTACATCAATCTTTACGGCGTTCTGGGTACTCTGGAAAACCTCTGCGAGCTTGCTCCCGAGGCAGGCAGTATCCTGACCAACAAAAAGCCCATTTCAATCGGCTTTGATGTAAAGGGCGGCCCCAAAGCCACCATCACTTTTGCAAACGGCAAGTGCAGAATGGAGCAGGGCTGCGCAAAGTGCGATGTAAAGCTTCCTTTCAGTTCCTGTGAAAAGTTCAACGGACTTATTGACGGAACAACAACACCCATCCCCTCAAAGGGTCTTATCCACGTTAAGTTCCTGCTTAACGACTTCGCAAAGCTCACAGATCTTCTCACAAAATATTTGAGACCCGATCCCGCTGACCTTGAAGACCCTGATTTCTTCCGCATCAGCACATTGCTTATGCTCAACACAATTACCGTTGCAATTGCACAGATCGGTAACAATGACGAAATCGGCAAGCATTCCGCAAAATATATGGTTGACGGTGACATTTCAATCAGCATCAAGGATTGCGTTTCAACAACCGTAAGAGTTAAAAATCACAGACTTATCGGCATCAAGAAGCCCAGCGAATCACCCAGAGCAATCATGGAATTCTCAAGCATCGAGCTTGCAAGAGCCCTTTTTGACGGCAAGGTCAACGCTGTTGCCTGCGTAGGAACAGGCGATATCGTTATGAAGGGTATGATTTCTATGATTGATAACCTCAACAGAATTCTTGACAGAGTTGCTCTGTATCTTGCATAAGGAGGAAGAGAAATGAGCATGAAAATCAACACACACGCAAAGAGTGCAGAACTCTTCCAGAGAGCTGCAAAAGTTATTCCCTCGGGTCTTTACGGCCATCAGGGCCCTGCAGAGGGTTGCTGCATTCCCGTTTCCGCATATCCTCTGTTCAGCCAGAAGGCAAAGGGCAGCTATTTCTGGGATGTTGGCGTAAATAAATACATAGACTATATGTGCGCATACGGCCCCAACGTTCTCGGTTACAATGACCCCGATGTTGACAAGGCTGTTATGGAGCAGATGAAGATTGAAAACTGCGTTACCGCTCCCTCAACAAAGATTATTGAGTTTGCAGAGCTTATGGTTGACACCGTTGCATCGGCTGACTGGGCATTCTTTGCAAAGAACGGCGGCGACACCACAACTGCTGCTATTATGACTGCAAGAGCAGCAACACATAAGAAGAAGAT
>JAZQXJ010000052.1:0-14213 GCA_045632815.1 Acutalibacteraceae bacterium
TCGATTGTGTTATCTCTGTCAGGTCTGCCGATTGTGTCAAGGAAGGGGAGATTAAGAACTTTTTCGTGCTGTCTGAGATGCCAGATATCAGCTTTATTACCTGCAAGTCTTGTGCAATGAATTCTTGACTGCTGACCTGCGCCAACACCGATTGCCTGACCGTCAACTGCATAGCAAACTGAGTTTGACTGTGTATATTTAAGAGTAATAAGAGAAATGATGAGGTCGCGTTTTGCGCTGTCAGGCATTTCTTTGTTTGCTGTAACAATATTCTCAAGAAGAGCGTTGTTGATTTCAAAGTTGTTTCTGCCCTGCTCAAAAGTGATGCCGTAAACCTGCTTTACTTCAACGGGTGCGGGAACAAAATCGGGGTCGATTTTAACGATGTTGTAGTTGCCGTTTCTCTTGCTCTTAAGAATTTCAAGTGCTTCAGGCTCATAGCCGGGAGCGATAACGCCGTCGGAAACTTCTCTCTTGATAAGCTTTGCTGTTGTAACATCGCAGATGTCGGAGAGAGCAATCCAATCGCCGAATGAACTCATTCTGTCTGTGCCTCTTGCTCTTGCATAAGCAGTTGCAAGGGGAGAATCATCAAGACCTTCGATATCGTCAACAAAGCAAGCTTTCTTGAGCGTATCGCTCATTTTGATGCCTACTGCAGCCGATGTGGGGCTTACGTGCTTGAATGATGTTGCTGCAGGCATACCGAGAGCTTCTTTAAGCTCCTTAACAAGCTGCCAGCTGTTGAATGCATCAAGGAAGTTGATGTAACCGGGTCTTCCGCTGAGTATTTCAATGGGAAGCTCTGAGCCGTCTGCCATATAAATCTTAGCAGGCTTCTGGTTGGGGTTACAGCCGTATTTAAGTTCAAATTCTTTCATCGTTATTCTCCTTATTTGTTCTTATTAATCATTCTGCTGTCATATTCGCCGCTTTCAAGGTCAACATAGCGAACATAAAGAGAAATCTTGTTGTTTTCGTTGAGGTTATTCCAGATATCGTTTGTAAATTCATCAATATCATCGGGAATAGCAATTCTTTCAGGCTCGCCCGTGAAAGTGGGGATGGGGTTGCCGTCGTGATTATAGGTGTGGATAAAGTGACCGAGACCTGCAAGAGGAGCATATGAGAAGGTGTATCTGTTGCAGGCTGTGCCGTTTTCGTCAGCGCTCTTGAGGATGCTCATTTTGTATGTGAAATCACCGTTGGCAAATGTCATCATACCGCTGATACGGGGTGTGAAGTTGGGCATATCAGGCTCAAATTCTCTTGTTTCAAGTGCTTCTTCAAATGTTTTGCCGTCTTTGATGAAATCGTAGATTGTATCAGTCTGATCGCCGTTAGTAACGATAAGCTTGTTTTCAATCTGTCTGACGGGTGCGTAAATGATAAGCGAGGGATCCTCAACCTTTGATGCATCAAAGGGATGGATGATTATTTCGTCGCCTTCTTTAATGAAAACTCTGTTTCTGCTGTTTTCGCTTCTTCCCATAATGAAGTAAGCGGTAACGGCTTTTTTGCCGTCTGCGCTCTTGCCGATAACAATGCCTCTGCCGACATATGTGTTATCCTTGATATGTTCGCCCATGTTGTTGATTGCATAAATGCTCATTTTTTTCATCCTTTCCAAATAAAATAGGGCAGCCCTATCCGAGATAAGACTGCCCAGACGGTCGGCTTTTAAAACAGATTTTTTGCTCCTTTGCAGTGCTCTGCGTTATTCCGTCAGTTACAAAAAACCTTTAAATTTTACATATAAATATTATCATTTTATATTGTGTTTGTCAATACGGTTAAATCCTGATTTTGGGCTTTTTCCATTTGCCGCTTGTAATGAATATAATGCCGACGATAAGTGAAGCGACGGATGCAAGACCAGTTGCAAGACCGATACCGTCGAAACCGAGGGCTGTGTAATGCACAACAAGATAAGCAAAGGGTACTCTAACAAGAATTGAGCTGAAGCAAGCGTTGAAAAGCGCAAAATTGGTATATCCCGCACCAATTGCAAGACCGTTCATACAGAAAACGAAGGGAACAAATATATAGTCCAACGCAATAAATCTCAGATAACCTGCGCCCGTTGCAATTACTTCGGGATTTGTATCGAAAAGCGAAATAATCGGTTGAGGGAAAATTTCAACAAGTGCAAAGCAAAGCATTGAAATAGCAAAGGCAAAGCCCATGCCCGTTGTCATTGTTTTCTTTGCTCTTGCATATTCGCCTGCGCCTATATTCTGACCTGCCATTGATGAAACCGCGCTGCTCATTGCAAGTGCAGGAAGAATTGCAAATGAATTGACCTTACCGCCGATTCCTTGACACGCTGATGCGATTTCTGCGTTTGGCAGTGAATTTATCAATGCGGTCAGAGTGAGGAATGAAAATGAAATAACAACCTGCTGAACTGATGAGGGTAAGCCGATTTTAAGAAGCATTTTCAGCTTTTCTTTATCTATTCTGAAATCACTCTTTTTGAAACCGTCAAAGAAATGATTCTTGAAAAGATAGATGAGTGAAAGAATAACGCTGAGAGCCTGGGCGCCAACTGTTGCATAAGCTGCACCTGCCGCACCCATATTGAATGGACCAACGAGGATTATATCTCCGATTACATTTACAATAGTTGCAATCAGAACAAAATAAAGAGGTCTTTTTGAGTCGCCCATACCGCGAAGAATTGCGCTGATAACATTGTATGCAAACATAAAAATGAGACCGGACATACAGATGTTATAATAATCTTCTGCGTCTTTCATTGCGATTTCGGGGGTTTTTAAAACCTCGAGAAGTGTTGTTCCGAGAAGAAGCATAACAACTGTGAATATAACACTTAAAATCATATACGCGGTGAAAAGAGTGCCGATTGATTTTTTCTGATCGTCA
The DNA here is from genome assembly GCA_045632815.1 of Acutalibacteraceae bacterium. Taxonomy (GTDB): domain Bacteria; phylum Bacillota; class Clostridia; order Oscillospirales; family Acutalibacteraceae; genus CAG-177. The sequence continues at coordinate 2,887 of JAZQXJ010000052.1, forward strand.
TATTTTTTTGCACCGCCGTACTGTGCGATAAGAACCGTTCCTCCGACTGCAAGACCAAGCGCCGCGCCTGTTACGAGAATGTTGATCTGGCTTCCGATGTTTACGGCGGTTATGCCTACGGTTCCGTAAAGTCTGCCGACAATAATCATATCAGCGACTGAATAAAATGCCTGAAGCAGGTTGGAAAGCAGAAAAGGAATTGCAAATTTCATAAGCTGCTTGCCAACGCTTCCTTTGGTTAAGTCTTGTCTGAATTTATCTGCCACTTTTTAGTTCTCCTGTGTTTTTTTCTCTTTCATTGTAAGTGAAATTCTCTTTTTTGCCGTTTCAACGGACAATACCCAAACAGTAACAACCTGACCTACCTTAAGAACTTCGGAGGGATGTTTGATAAACTTGTTTGTTATCTGTGAAATATGAACAAGTCCGTCCTGATGAACACCGATATCGATGAACGCACCGAAATCGGTAACATTTCTTACTGTGCCTTTAAGCTCCATACCGGGACGAAGGTCGTCCATATCCATAACATCTGTTCTGAGCATGGGAGGAGGAAGCTCGTCTCTGGGGTCTCTTGCGGGCTGAATAAGCTCTTTTACGATATCGTTGAGAGTAGGAACACCTATGCCGAGCTTTTCTGCAACTTTTTCTGCGCCGAGAATTTCAACTTTTTCTTTTATTTCTGCAATTGCGTCCGTACCGATATCGTCAAGAGAGAAACAGCAAAGCTTGAGCAAATCCTTTGCCGCTGAATAGCTTTCAGGGTGAACGCCTGTGTTGTCAAGTGCGTTTTTGCTTTCGGGAACGCGAAGGAAACCTGCACATTGCTCAAATGCTTTGGGACCGAGCTTGGGGACCTTCTTGAGCTGTGAACGCTCTTTGAATTCGCCGTTTTCATCTCTGAAATCAACAATGTTTTTTGCAATTGTTGAATTGATACCTGATACTCTTGAGAGCAGGGGAGCGGATGCTGTATTAAGGTCAACGCCAACCGAGTTAACGGCGTCTTCAATAACGCCGTCAAGGGCGGCATCAAGCTCTTTGGGTGGCATATCGTGCTGATACTGACCGACACCGATTGCTTTGGGATCAATTTTAACAAGCTCTGCAAGGGGGTCCTGCAGACGGCGTGCAATAGAAACTGCACTTCTGAGTGATACATCAAACTGCGGGAATTCGGCTGCTGCGAGCTTTGAGGCAGAGTATACGGATGCACCCGCTTCGCTGACAACCATATATGACACATCTGCCTTGATTTCACGAAGAATTTCCGCGGCAAATATTTCTGTTTCTTTTGACGCAGTACCGTTGCCGATTGATATGCAGTTAACATTATGCTTTGCGATAAGCTTTTTGATAAGCTCCTTTGCCTGATTTCTCTGCGCATCGGAATGTGTAACGTAAATAACTCCCGTATCAAGGACTTTGCCTGTGGGGGCGACTACCGCAACCTTACAACCCGTTCTGTAGCCGGGGTCAAGACCGATAACAACCTTTCCTTTAACAGGTGGAGCAAGGAGGAGTTCTTTTGTGTTAAGTGCAAAAACTTTTATTGCACTTGCCGCTGCGTTTTCCGTCAGCATATTTCTGATTTCACGCTCGATTGAAGGGCAAATAAGGCGATTGTATGCATCCTCACCTGCTTCACGCACAGCCTCGGTTGTAGGAGATCCCTGAGGATTGAGTGTTACACTTGTGATGACATTTGCCGCTTTAACAGCATCAATTGTTACGCTCACTTTGAGGAACTTTTCTTTTTCGCCTCTGTCAATAGCAAGAACTCTGTGACCTGCAATCTTGTTGACAGGCTCGGAGTATTCATAGTACATTGAATATACGCAGTCTGCGTTTTTATCTGTTGCCGATGTTGTTACCGTGCCGATTACTGTGAACAGATTTCTCAGTCTGCGGCGGATATCCGCATCGTCAGATATGTTTTCGGCAATGATATCAAGCGCGCCTTTGAGTGCATCTTCTGCTGTTTCAACGCCTTTTTCCGCATCAATATATTCTTCAGCAAGCTCAATGGGGGAGAGCGAGTCAGCATTCTGCTCATAAATAGTGTTTGCAAGAGGCTCAAGACCTTTTTCTCTTGCAACAGAAGCTCTGGTTTTTCTCTTGGGTCTAAAGGGTCTGTAGATATCTTCAATTTCCGCAAGAGTTGCGGCTTTGTCAAGCGCGGCGGATATTTCTTCTGTCAGTTTTTCCTGAGCTTCAATTGATGCACGAACTTCTTCGCGGCGCTTTTCAAGATTGCGAAGATATTCGAGTCTTTCCGAAAGCTCTCTGATAACCTGATCATCAAGCGTTCCGTGTGCTTCTTTTCTGTATCGGGCAATAAAGGGGATTGTGTTACCCTCGTCAATAAGTTTAACAGTATTTTCAACCTGCCATGTCTGCAGACCGAATTGTGCGGTAAGTTGCTGAATAATATCCATTTGTTACTCCTTATAAATCACTCTTGATTTGTCTTATATCCTTGCCGATAAACAGCAGAGAAACATAGTTGCCGATAATTCTCGATGTTACACGCTGTGTGTATTTTTCTTCAAGTTCTTTTTCGGTAAGGTTTGTGCTGATTATAACGGGCTTTGAACGGTTGATTCTTGTGTTGACAATGTTGTATATTGCCGCAACCGTAAATTGTGTTGAAAATTCTGAGCCGAGATCATCGATAATCAGAAGATCGCAGTCGAGAATTTCTTTTTCTCTTTCACCTGTGTTTGAATAGCTGAATTTTTCTCTTTCGAGTGAAGAAAGAATGTTATGAGCGGTATCGTAAATAACTCTGTAGCCTTTTTCCGCAACAACATTTGCAATTGCAAGTGAAAGATGAGTTTTGCCGAGTCCCGTTGCGCCGTGCATATAGAGGCTTTCGGAGTCGGTGTCAAAATCCTCCGCATAACATTTGCAATATTGCAGAACGCTTGCCATTCTTCTCTGAGGAGAAACACCCAATGCACTGTCAACAGGCTCGGGGTAGTATTTCAGTTCAAAGTTGTCAAAACTGCAGTTTTCGCTGGGCGATACAGCGGCAAGTTCTTTTTTTGCGAGATCTTTCAGAAGCTGTTTGCGGCATTCGCAGACATATCCGCCCGTAAATCCCGTGTCACCGCAAACCGCACACATATAGGGGGTTTCAAGATAATTTTCAGGATATCCGTTTTCTTTAAGCAGTTTGCGGATTGTTTCCTGAAACGATAAATTCATTACGGAAAGCTGTTCTATGTATGCTTTTGCATCGCTCCCCATACCGATTGCCTTGACGATATCAAGCCCTGACTGTGAAAGCTTTGCTTCATATTCGGATATCACCGGGATTTTTTCGGTTATTTCAAGATGTCTTGCAAGCCTGATTCGTTCCGCCTTGTTGCGGCGGCTTTCAAGAATCTGAGTTGCCTTTGAAAGAGTGGCTTTACTGTAACTCATTTTTCTTTTTCTTCCTTTTTTCGTATTTCAATTCGTTGTTGAGTGATTTCTTTTTAAATTCATCAAGATCGTATGATGCTTCGGTTGTGCTTTCGGTTTTCTTTTTTTTGTTTTTTGATTCGCGGAATTCTTTTGCATCTTTTGCAACATCATCGGGTGTTTTTATGCCTTTTTCAAACCACGAATCAAGAATTTTACAAAGATAAATCAAATTATACTGACCTTTGATGTCCATCATCGATTCATACGCGAGCATAATCATTTCCAAATCGTATTTGAGATCTTCTCTCCAATGACGGACGATTTCGAGCTGCTTTGGTGTTGGTCTGGTGCTTGGTAATCCGACCGCTATTGCATATTCTTTCCAAAATGAATTTGATGCTCTTAAAACAGCGATTTGTTCGGCAGCTTTTTCTATGGTATCAATTTCGCGCTGACCCCAATCCTTACCGACAGTCTGTAAGTAACCGTAGTTGGATTTGCCGACTGAAACGCAGTAATCAATCATCATAAAAATTACTTCAACAGGCAAACCGTAATGGTCATGGATAAGAAGCAAGGTGCATTGACCGTCATATCCGATAGTTTTACCGAGTTTAACCTGAGCTTCATTGAAAAGATGACCGATTTCGGGCGACTCCTCAAGTCTTGTCAATATTTCAGCACTTGAAGGTCTCGGAGGAGGCGGGGTTGTTTCGTCGGCTGTAATTTTTTTTGCGGGTGCGGCTTTTGCTGTTTTTTCAACTTCGGGCTTAACTTCAGCTTTTTCTGCCGTCGGTTTAACGGCATATGTATCATCGTTTCCGCTTAATACACCCATAAGCACCCAGTATTGCAGATAATCAAAAGCGTCGCTCTTTTCAATTTTTAACGCTGCACACATTTTATCAATATCAGGATTGTCCGTTGAGTTTCTCAATATCCAGAGCAAAACCTTAAGCTGATGCTCGTTTGCAAGGCGGATATGATTATCAACTATTTCTGTAGGAACGGCAAATATTGATTTGAAAACTGATGGATTTACCGAATAACTCATTTTATTACTCCATTATATATATTTAAACATTAAATATAATTATACACAATTTGAACCGAAAAACAAACATAATTTTCGAAAAAAATCAACTTCGGAAAAAGTTCTATATAATAATGTAATTAATCACAATATATAGTGGGGGTTCAATGAAAATAAAACAATTTGTTTGTTAATTTTGACAAATGAAAAAGAGACCGCTTATAAAAAGCAGTCTCTTAATCATCTGTTTTAATCAAACGGCTCTTGTAACCTTACCTGAGCGAAGGCAACGTGTGCAAGCGTATACTCTTTTGGGAGTACCGTTAACAACGGCCTTAACTCTCTTAACATTGGGCTTCCATGTTCTGTTTGAACGTCTGTGTGAGTGAGAAACCTGAATGCCGAATGCAACATCTTTACCGCAGTATTCGCATTTTGCCATGTGACACAACCTCCTTTTTAGTCATTAACAGATGATATATTAGCAGACTTTTGAAGAAAATGCAAGCTTTTTTTTGTATTTTTGTAAAGTTATTTAAAAAATAAATATTTTTCAAAAAAGTATTGCATTTTTTGTAAATATGTTATACAATACCGATAGAACATTTGTTTGATAACACAACGGAGGTTATGAAATGGCAGATAAGAAAAAAGCTCTTGAAACCGCGCTTGCGCAAATAGAAAAGGCATACGGCAAAGGCACGATTATGCGTCTCGGTGAAAACAGCGGTATGACTGTTGAAGCAATATCAACAGGCTCAATTACTCTTGATGCCGCAACAGGCATAGGCGGTTTGCCCAAGGGCAGAATAATTGAAATATACGGTCCCGAGTCATCGGGTAAAACAACTCTTGCGCTTTCTGTTGTTGCGCAGGCTCAGAAGCTCGGCGGAGAGGCTGCATTTATCGATGCGGAGCATGCCCTTGACCCTGCATATGCATCGAATCTCGGCGTTGATGTTGATGCGCTTCTTGTTTCACAGCCCGACAACGGCGAGCAAGCTCTTGAAATTGCAGAGGCTCTTGTTCGCTCGGGCGCTCTTGATGTTGTTGTTATTGACTCGGTTGCGGCGCTTGTTCCCCGTTCGGAAATTGAGGGCGAAATGGGTGATTCCCACGTAGGCGCTCACGCAAGACTTATGTCTCAGGCGCTCAGAAAAATTGCAGGTGCTGTTGCAAAATCAAACACAATAATCATATTTATCAATCAGCTTCGTGAGAAGGTTGGCGTTATTTACGGTAATCCCGAAGTAACAACGGGCGGCAGAGCTCTTAAGTTTTATGCAACAATGCGTATTGATGTCCGCCGCACGGAATCTCTCAAGGGTGCAGGCAGCGAAGTTGTCGGTAACAGAACAAGATGTAAGATCGTTAAAAACAAAGTTGCTCCTCCTTTCAAGGATGCCGAGTTTGATATTATGTACGGCAGAGGTATTTCCAAGGAAGGAGAAATGGTTGATATCGGCGTAAAATACAATGTCATCCAGAAAAGCGGTGCGTGGTTCTCTTACGGAGATATGCGTCTTGGACAGGGCAGAGATAATGTAAAAGAACTTTTCATTAATTCTCCCGAGCTTGCCGAGGAAATTGAAAAGAAGATTGTTGCCGCTATGGCTGAGGCAAACGCCGCCGCAAAGGTTGTCAGAAAGCCCAGACCCGTTGTTCCTCCTCCGCCTGCTCCGGAACCCACAACGAAAGCAAGCGCAAGAGCAAAGCTTGATATTGTTGTTGATGACGACGAATAATACGGTATGAAAATTTCTGTAAGTAAGGGCAAACAAAATAAAATACATATTTCCTGCGATGGTGAATATAAATTCACCGTTGATGCTGAGTATTGGTTCAGCAGTCCGTATCACGGCAAGGAAACAATAAACAATGATGAGGAGTTGGCGGCTTTTTATGAAGCCGTCGGCTCCCGTTGCGCATTCATTGCAGGTCTTCGCCTGCTTTCGTACCGCGACCATAGCCGAAAAGAACTGATATCCAAATTGGTGCAAAAAAATCACAAGCGCGAACACGCTGAAAATGCGGTGCTTAAACTTGAAGAATACGGATATGTTAACGATGAAAGATTTGCGCAGAGTTTTGCAAACACATTGCTCGAGCGTAAGGGTATGAATGTCAATGCAATAAAAACCGAACTTCTTCGGAAGGGAATTTCAAGGGAAATTGCAGATAATGTTGTCGAAACCCTTGACATTGACCCCGTTTTACGTATTATAGACTTATTGAACACAAAATATTCGAGAAAAATATCGGATGAAAAAGGCATTAAACGCACCTATGCTGCCTTGCAGCGTCTGGGTTACAGATGGTCCGATATAAAATCTGCCTTCCGAAGGCTTGAAATTGAAACGGAGGATTTTGACGATGTATAAAATCGGTATGATTTCTCTCGGATGCCCCAAAAATCAGGTTGATGTCGAAAGAATGCTTGCTCAATTTGATTCCAACGGACTTACAATTGCCGACTGTTATGAGGGTGTTGATGCCGTAATTATCAATACCTGCGGTTTTATTGATGCCGCAAAGCAGGAAGCAATCGAAAACATTCTTGAAATGGCTCAGCTCAAAGAAGAAGGAATTGTGAAAAAAATCATTGTTACGGGTTGTCTTGCACAACGATATAAAGACGAGATTTTTACCGAAATTCCCGAGGTTGATGCTGTTATCGGTATCGGCGCAAACGGCAATATTGCCGAGCTTGTAAAAAATGTTATAGAAAGCAATGAAAACACTTTCGAAATGCCTTGCAATGAGGAATTGCCGCTTACGGGAGAGAGACTTCTGACCACCCCCGAATACTGGTCTTACCTCAAAATTGCAGACGGCTGTTCAAACAGATGCACCTATTGCGCAATTCCTGCGATAAGGGGTAATTACAGAAGTGTTGAATTTGAAACGCTTATCGAAGAAGCTAAGCAGCTTGCCGCCGCAGGCACAAAAGAGCTTGTTCTGATTGCTCAGGATACAACCAATTACGGTGCAGATCTTTACGGGGAAATCCGTCTGCCCGAGCTTCTTGATGCGCTTTGCGAAATCGACGGTATTGAATGGATAAGAATGCTTTATTGTTATCCCGATAAAATTTCCGATAAGCTTCTCGAAACAATGGCAAGGCAGCCAAAGGTTCTTCATTATATTGATTTGCCTTTGCAGCATGCAGATGACGGAATTCTTAAGGCGATGAACAGAAGGGGAGACAGCGCATTTTTGCGTGAAACAATCGGCAGAATCCGTGCGGCACTTCCCGATGCGATAATCAGAACAACCTTTATTGTCGGTTTCCCCGGTGAGGGTGAAGAAGAGTTTGAAAATCTTGCGGAATTTGTTAATGAAATTGAATTTGACCGTCTTGGATGTTTTGAATTTTCACCCCAGGAAGGCACTCCTGCATATGAACTTGAAGATGATGTTGAGAATGATGTCAAGCTTCGCAGAGGTGAAATTATAATGCAGGATCAGCTTGAAATAGTAACGCTTAAAAATAACGAAAGAATCGGCAAAACATACAGAGTTCTTGTTGAAGAATATGATAATTATTCCGACAGCTATTCAGGCAGAACTTATATGGATGCACCCGAGATTGACGGAACTATTTCTTTCACAACCGATAAAAACTATGAACCTGGAGATTTTGCGGATGTTGTTGTAATCGGAGTTAACGATTATGACCTTATCGGTAAAGATATCAGCTAAGGAGAATATATGAACTTACCTAACAAACTTACTGTTTTAAGAATTGTTCTTACCCCTTTTTATCTTGCTGCTATGCTTATAAATTTTGAATATAATTATCTTGTAGCCGCTTTGATTTTTATTGTTGCATCCGTAACGGATTTTCTTGACGGAAAAATTGCTAGAAAGAATAATCTTGTAACAACTTTCGGCAAGCTTTGTGACCCCGTTGCAGACAAGATGCTGACAACAGCCGCGCTACTTGCTTTTATGCACCTTGACCTTTGTAATATATGGATTGTAATGGTCATTCTGACCCGTGAATTTCTGGTTACATCCTTCAGGCTTGTTGCATCAGCACAGGGTATAGTTATACCTGCAGGCATTCTCGGTAAGCTTAAAACAGCAAGTCAGATGATATTTTCAATCGTAATAATGTTTATGGTACATTTTGCTCAGTATATGGATATTGATTACGGAAGAATTTCTCTAGTTTCAAATATTCTTATGGCTGTTTCGGCGGTTTTAACCGTTGTTTCGGGAATTAAATATATGTTTGACGGCAAAAAAGTAATTGACTTTTCGATGTGAATAACATATAATGTTTTGGATAAATAAATGCAATCGGCGGGTAGAGTAACCGGAATCTCGCATATCAGAGAGGAAGCAGGCAGCTGAAAATGCTTCTTATGTGAATTCGGCGAAGTGCGCCCGACGGCACGCAGGGGGAATTTGCAGTATCTCTGTGCGTATGGCTGCGTTAAAGCTTTTGAGTTATAAATTGGAGTGGAACCGCGTAATTACGCCTCCGTAGTCTTTTAGGGACTGCGGAGTTTTTTATTTTGAGGTGTGATATTATGCTGAAACAGCTCAGGGAAGATATTTCCTGTGTCAAGGACAGAGACCCTGCCGCACGGTCTGCGCTTGAAATTCTTTTGCTTTATCCCGGTTTAAAGGCGATAAGAATGCACAGACTTGCCAATAAATTCTACAAGAAAAAAATGTATTTCGCCGCAAGGTGGATATCCCAAAGAGCGTCAAAGAAAACGGGCGTTGAAATTCATCCTGCCGTGCAGATAGGTAAGCGGTTTTTCATCGACCACGGAACGGGTGTTGTAATCGGAGAAACAACCGTTATCGGTGACGATGTAACGATTTATCAGGGTGTAACTCTCGGCGGTACGGGTAAAGACACGGGCAAAAGACATCCCACAATCGGCAACAATGTTATGATCGGTGCGGGTGCAAAGGTGCTTGGACCTCTCGTTATCGGCGATAATTCAAAGATTGCGTCGGGTGCGGTTGTTCTTAACGATATACCGCCCGATTCAACGGCTGTCGGTGTGCCGGCAAGAGTTGTAAAGCGTGAGGGAATGAGAGTTGACGACCTTGATCAGGTTCATATTCCCGACCCTGTTGCTCAGGAAATTGCAAGGCTTGAAAATGAAATAACAGAATTGAAAAAGATTATTAACGAGGAGGATAAATAAATGAGAATTTTCAATACTCTCACCAGAGAAAAAGAAGAATTTAAGCCCATCAAAGAGGGCGAAGTTAAAATTTATGCCTGCGGACCTACCGTGTATAACTTTATTCACATAGGTAATGCCCGCCCTATATGTGTTTTTGATGTTCTGAGAAGATATTTTGAATACAGAGGCTACAATGTTACTTTTGTTCAGAATTTTACGGATATTGACGATAAGATTATCAAGCGTGCAAATGAGGAAGGCTCAACATTTACGGAGATTTCCGAGAAATATATAGAAGAATTCTGGACCGATGCAAAGGGTCTCAATTTCCGCCCTGCAACCATTCATCCCAAGGCAACCGAAAACATCGGAAAGATTATTGAAATTGTTCAGGGACTTGTTGATAACGGCCATGCTTATGAAGTTGACGGTGATGTTTATTTCAGCCCCTCAACTTTCAATGAGTACGGCAAGCTTTCTCATCAGCCTCTTGAGGACCTTGAAGCAGGTGCAAGAATTATGGTTGGCGATATCAAGCGTAATCCTATGGATTTTGCGCTCTGGAAGTCAGCAAAACCCGGTGAGCCTTATTGGGATTCTCCGTGGGGCAAGGGCAGACCCGGTTGGCATATCGAATGCTCGGCTATGGTTTGCAGATATCTTGGCGAAAGCATTGACATTCATTGCGGCGGTCAGGATCTTATCTTCCCTCATCATGAAAATGAAATCGCACAGAGCGAGTGCTTCACAGGCAAACCTTTTGCTAATTATTGGATGCACAACGGTTATATCAATGTAGACAATGTCAAGATGTCAAAGTCACTCGGCAATTTCAAGACTGTTCGCGATGTTGCGAGCGTTTACGGCTATGAGCCTATCCGTTATCTGATGATTTCATCGTCATACAGAAGCCCCATCAACTACAGCATTGATATAATTGAACAGTGCAAGGCTTCGCTTGCAAGACTTTATACCTGCCGTGACAGCATTGATTTTGAAATCAAGAACGCTCCCGAAGGTGAACTTTCTGCGGAAATCAAGGAGCAGCTTGATAAGAGAGTTGCGCAGTTTATTGAAGCAATGGACGATGACCTCAATACTGCAGACGGCATTGCCGCTGTTTTTGAGCTAGTAAGAGATATCAATTCGCTTGTTATCGGTAAGGGCGGCTCAAAGGCAACAGCTGAATACGCTGCGAAAATTTTTGACGAACTTACAGGTGTTCTCGGTCTCGTTTATAACCGCAAAACAGAAACTCTTGATGATGAAATCGATGCAATGATTGCAGCGAGAACAGAGGCAAGAAAGAATAAGAATTGGGCTGAGGCAGACAGAATCAGAGATGAACTTAAGGCTATGGGCATTGTTCTTGAGGATACAGCTCAGGGCGTTAAGTGGCACAGAGAATAATCTTTTAAAGCAAAATGCCGTATCAAATCAGATTTGGTACGGCTTGTTTTGTGTAATTCGGAAAAAATTGCATATTATTATAAAATAATTAAATTTATACTTGTATTTTTTTCTGCGTTATGATATAATTCCAAGGCAAATCACACGCAAGGCTATTTTTATTATGAGTGCGGAGGTTGAAATCCGTTGTAATATCAGGCTTTGCGGCGGTTCGTATCTGACATTAGATACAAAATTTAACTTAGGAGGAAAAACAAATGTCAGTAGTATCAATGAAGCAATTGCTTGAAGCAGGTGTTCATTTCGGACACCAGACCAGA
>JAZQXJ010000053.1:0-16200 GCA_045632815.1 Acutalibacteraceae bacterium
TAAAATGAAAAAGGAGCAAAAAACTATGGCGATTGGTGAAAGAATTAACTTTTTTCGAAATAAGCGTGGAATGACACAAAAGTTTTTAGGCATGCAAGTAGGATTTCCTGAAAAATCTGCCGATGTTCGTCTTGCTCAGTATGAAACAGGCGCAAGAACCCCCAAATCTGATATGACTTCAGCATTGGCTGATACTCTTGATGTGTCTCCGAAGGCTCTTGCTGTACCAGACATTGACTCCTACATTGGTCTTATGCACACACTATTCACATTGGAAGACAGATATGGTTTTGAAGTATGTGAGAGCGATGGTGAAGTTCATCTTCGTATAAATGTATTTAAGGGTAAGGATGCCGCACAGCTTCATGAAATGTTGTGTGCCTGGAGACAGAAATATGATATGCTCAATGCTGGAGAGATTACACAGGAAGAATATGATGATTGGCGTTATCGATATCCTGAATTTGATACCACTCAGCGTTGGGTAAAAGTTCCTTCGCAGGAACTCAGCAATATGTTGATGGATACCTTAAAAAATGGAGGCACTGAAAATGAATGATATTGATTTCAGAAACACGCTTATTAAGGCGTTAGAATTGGACAAGACATCAACAATTCCTGAAAAAAATAAAGTCTTGTCTACGCTTATGAGAAGCAACACTTATATTGAATACACTAGCATTTTTACTCGCCGTGAATGGAATACATACTGTGCTATCCTTCACATTCAAGTTCCTGTTGAATATTACGAGTTGATAAAAAAAGCTGAAAGCAAGTTGTTAAGTGTTGCTGAAAAAATATTTGGCAAACAAGGCGAACATTACTTAACTGACATAGAAACCGGAATCATTGTTACTTCTCATGAGGTAATTGATTTTTCGGGTATATCTGTTACAGATGTTGTGGCAATAGCTATTGAAGATGCTGAAATTTTCATGCGTGATGGGAAATATGATTCTGCTTTTGACCGAGTACATACAGCATTTCATGGTTATCTTAGGAAGAAACTTGATGATCTAAACGAGGCGTATGAAGAATCTGACACACTAAACCAGCTATATAACAAACTTCACACCTATGTGGGTACACATATTGCTACAGATCAATCGGGCATTATTAGGACAACATTGCGAAGCGCTTCTGGTGTAATTAGTTCAATTAATGATCTACGAAATAGGCATTCTTTGGCTCATCCCAATGGAAGCATCATCACACCGAGAGAAGCAGAGTTGTGTATTAGGATTGTAAAAGACTTAACTGACTATATTGAAAAAGTAGTATAAAAACAAAAAGAGCTAACTGACTATAAAAATCAGTTAGCTCTTAACTTTTAGATAATTCAAATGTTGCCAAAACGTTGCCACAGAGCATTGTTGAAACCTCAAATCCGAGGTGTATCAACGCTTGTGCCGTTTGGTTGTATTATTCCCACTCAATTGTACCTATCGGCTTCGGTGTGAGGTCGAGGAGGACACGGTTGATGCCTTCAACCTCGTGAGTGATTCTGTCGGTAATTTTGTGAAGAACGGGGTAGGGTATTTCTTCGATTGTTGCTGTCATAGCATCTGTTGTGTTGACTGCTCTGATGATTGCGGGCCAGCCTTCATAGCGCTTGTCATCTCTTACGCCAACGCTCTTGACATCGGGAATTGCGATGAAATACTGCCATACTTTTTCGGCAAGACCGCAGTTGTCAAATTCTTCGCGGAGAATTGCATCTGCTTCACGAAGAGCGTGGAGTCTGTCGCGTGTGATTGCGCCGAGGCAACGTACGCCGAGACCGGGGCCGGGGAACGGCTGACGGTAAACCATAGCGTGGGGGAGACCGAGAGCCTCGCCTACAACTCTTACCTCATCCTTATAGAGAAGCTTTACAGGCTCAACAAGCTCAAGCTTCATATCTTCGGGAAGTCCGCCTACATTGTGGTGAGCCTTAACGCCGTCCGATTCGAGAATGTCGGGGTAGATTGTACCCTGACCGAGGAATGCAATACCCTCAAGTTTTTTAGCTTCTTCGTTGAAAACTTCAATGAATTCGTTGCCGATGATTTTGCGCTTCTTTTCAGGATCGTCAACACCTGCAAGAAGGTTAAGGAAGCGGTCTGTTGCATCAATATAAATAAGGTTTGCGTCAAGTTCCTTGCCGAAAATCTCAATTACATTTTCGCTTTCGCCCTTGCGCATAAGTCCGTGGTTAACGTGAACGCAAACGAGCTGTTTGCCGATTGCTTTGATGAGAAGTGCGGCAACAACTGATGAGTCAACGCCGCCGGAAAGGGCGAGAAGTACTTTTTTATCGCCAACCTGAGCTCTGATTTCTGCAACCTGCTCGTCGATAAAAGCGTTTGCAAGCTCAAAGTTTGTGATGCGTTCCATAGTTTCGGGTCTTACGATTATGCTCATTTTACATCCTCCGTTCAATAGTTAATAATGATTAATCTTAGTTTGTATAGTTATCAAAGTAGCCCTGAACAAGAACAACGGGAGTACCCTTGTCGCCTGAGCCGCTTGTAAGGTCGCAGAGTGAACCGATAAGGTCGGTGAACTGGCGGGGAGTAGTACCCTGTGATGCCATATCGCCAACAAGGCTGCTGCCGTCCTTTGATTCAATTTTCTTTGAAATAGCTGCTTTGAGTTCGTCGCCGCTGAGATCTTTGAAGTCATTGTCAGCAAGATACTTGAGCTTAAGCTCGTTGGGAGTACCCTTAAGTCCTTCTGTATAAGCAGGTGATACGCAGGGGTCTGCAAGCTCCCAGATTTTACCCTGAGGATCCTTGAATGCGCCGTCGCCGTAAACCATAACTTCAATATGCTTACCGCTTGCCTGAATAAGAAGCTCCTGAGTTCTCTTTACAAAGGGGAAGCAGTCTCTGGGGAAAAGCTTGATTGTGTCCTCTGTTGATTTGTTTGAGCCGAGGAGACCGAAAGCTTCGTTGCAGCCGCTGCCGTCAACGGGTGCGGTAAGGATGTCATCAAGTCCGCAAACAACCTTTGCTCCTGCAGCTTTGAGTAAGCGCTTTGTTCTTGCTCTTGTATGAATATCGCAGGTGAGGATGCAATCTGTGTAAGCGAGGATGCTCTTTGCCTGATTTGCAAAAACGATTTCGCATTCAGCGCCTGCATCTTTGATTATGCCTGCATAATAGTCAACATAGTCAACGCCTGTAAATTCGTGAACATTTGCTCCGAAAAGCTCACGGTATTTTTCAAGGGTGAGTACATCGCTGTAGGGATTAACGCCTGCTTCGTCGAGCTGGTCGTAGGTGAGAAGATGGTTGCCTACTTCGTCGCTGGGATAGCTGAGCATAAGAACAACTTTCTTTGCACCCATTGCAATGCCCTTAAGGCAGATTGCAAAACGGTTTCTTGAAAGAATGGGGAAGATAACGCCGATTGTTTCACCGCCGAGCTTTGTCTTGACATCCTTTGCAATTGCGTCAACGCTTGCGTAGTTGCCCTGACTTCTTGCAACGATTGATTCCGTTATGGCAACAACGTCCTTGTCGCGAAGCTCAAAGCCGTCGCATTTTGCGGCATCAATAACACTGTCACAAACAATCTGTGCGAGGTCATCGCCCTCACGGATGATAGGGCAGCGGATACCTCTTGAGATTGTACCTGTTTTTCTTTCCATTAAAAGACCCCCTAAATGAGTTGCGGATTAAAAATAATTTTACATTCTGTATTTTATCACCGAAGAAAGGATAAATCAATAGTAAATATGAATATTATTATGTATTTTACAGCAAATACTTTTGTAAAATTTTCTTCAAAAAAATCAAGGCAGAGCATATTGAACGCTCTGCCTGATGTTATTGTATTTGTGATGCAAGATAAGCCGCACCGAGTTTATTGGCGTCGTTGCCCATAAGAGCTTTGACAACTTTCACTTTTCTGAAGCTTGCCATAAGCTCGGTTTGCAGGCGTTTATTGATTTCGTCGGTGATATACTGTTCATTCATAATTCCGCCGCCTGCAACGATAAGCGAAGGGTTGAAAATATAAACAAGCCCTTTAAGACCGATAACGATTTCATCAATCCATTCGTCAATGATACTGCGGATTTCGGGATTTTCAAAATTTTCAAAAACCTGCCTGCCGTTCATTGATTTGCCAAGCTTTTCATTTACGGCATTAACCAACGCACTTGCCGAGGCATATGCCTCGTAGCATCCGCAGCCGCCGCAGGTGCAGCTTTTGCCGCCTGCGTGAGTGACAATGTGACCGAATTCGCCTGCTGAGAATGAATTACCCGTGAACAGCCTGCCGTCAAGATAAATTGCGCCGCCGATACCCGTGCCGTAGGTCAGGCAAATAAAGCTGTCAAAGCCTTTTGCCGCGCCGAAAACAGCCTCGCCGACAGCCGCGCTGTTAACATCGTTTTCAACCGCTGCGGGTATGCCCGTCTCAGCCTCGATAATCTCTTTTATCTTTGTGCCTGTGTAGCCCGGGATAGTGTCGGTGGCATAAACAATTTCGCCCTTTACGCTGTTAACCTGACCTGCGGTTGAAATACCGATACGGTCAACACCCTCGCAGTTTTTGATAATCTCAACAACTCTTTCGATTATCCTTGCGCCGCCCTCATGAGCATTGGTGGGGATTGACTTGCTGTCCGTCAGATTAAAATTTTCATCGCAAAAAGCGTATTTTATTTCCGTGCCTCCGATGTCAAAAGCGAGGATTTTCATTTGCTATCCTCCAGCGCCTTCACAAACCTCTTTGTAATATCCATAGGTCTTGTGATTGCCGTGCCGACTACTGCCGCATATGCGCCGCTTTCAAACGACCTGACAAGCTGATCGGGCGCCCAGATTCCGCCCTCTGCGATAACGGTTGCGCCGAGTTCTTCGCTGTATCTTTTCATAAGCGTGTAATCGGGCAGGGGAGTGCCTTTGGTATAGGGTGTATAGCCGCTCATAGTTGTACCCAGCAGGTCGAATCCAAGCTCAAGTGCAAGCTTGCCTTCTTCAAAGCAGGAAGTATCAGCCATAAACAGCTGATCGGGGTATTTGGCGCGCACTTCTTTGAAGAATTCTTCAAAGGTAACGCCGCCGGACCTTACTCTGTTTGTTGCGTCAACTGCAATGATATCGCAGCCGATTTCAACAAGAGCATCAACCTCTTTCATTGTGGGAGTGATGTAAACATCGCTGTCAGGATAAACCTCTTTGATAATGCCGATGATCGGAAGGTCAACTCTTTCCCTGATAGCCAGAATGTCAACAACAGTATTTGCCCTTATGCCCACGGCACCGCCGAGAGCTGCGGCATAAGCCATTTTGCTCATTATGTAGCTGTCATACAATGGCTCTGTTGACAGAGCTTGGCAGGAAACGATGAGTCCACCTTTGATCTGTTCCAGAATTTGTGTGTTATTTTTCTTTTCCATATTCCGAATTATATCACAGAATTTTTACCAATTCAACCGAATTTAAAAAAGTCTTGTAACTTTGTGATTTTTATGATAACATATAATTGATAATTGTTGCTTTAATTCAAAATAAGCGGAGGTTAATATAATGAAAGAACCGAGAACTTATAAAGTGATGAGGGGAACTCTGAACTTCCTTTTCAGAGTGCTTTTCAGACCAACTATTGAAGGTGAGGAGAATATTCCCGCAGACGGAAGAGTTGTTATTGCGGGCAATCACACGCATTTTATGGATTGCATTTCCGTTGCGGCATCAACAAAAAGATGCGTTCATTTTCTTGCAAAATCGGAGCTTATGGAGCCTCCTCTTAAATTTTTCTTTGCGCCTTTCGGCATTATTCCCGTTCATCGCGAAACAAAGGACAGAGCCGCTCTTGACAGCGCAATTGAAGTGCTTAACGATGATAAAGTTATAGGCATTTTCCCTGAAGGCAAGGTTAATAATGAAACGGGTACCGTTTTGCCCCTTAAATTCGGCGCTGTAAAAATGGCAAGCGTAACCAATTCAAGAATTGTGCCTTTTGTTATTTCGGGAAAGTATAAATTCTTCAGAAAAAGTATAAAAATCAGATTTTTTGAGCCTGTTACAATCGGTGATAATCTTGAAGAAGCAAATAATATGCTCTGGAATATTATCAATGACGGTCTTCAGAATGAAATGAAATTGCTTAAAAAATAATTGTTTACAAATTGTTCATAAAATAAATATCACATTTTGACATTTTACGGTGTTTTATAATATAAAGAGGTTTATACCTTTTGAAAGGAGTGTTACTAATGTGTGCGGTAACTCCCCAATATAATGATGAATTACGGCATATTGAATATGCTGTTGAAAAATATAGTCAGATGCTTTTCCGTATCTGTTACAGCATTCTTTGCAACAAGCACGACGCGGAGGATGCATTGCAGGATACATTTTTAAAATATATGACCAAGGCTCCCTTGTTCAAGGATGATGAACACGAAAAAGCCTGGCTTATCAAGGTTGCAACAAATATAAGCAAGAATATGTGCCGCTTCAACAGCCGCCACGCAACGGTTAATCTCAGCGAGCTGCGTGAAATCGGAATATGCGACAGCGATACAGATATTTTTGAGCTTATAATGCATCTGCCTACCAAATATAAAATTGTTCTTGACCTTTATTATATTGAGGGCTACAAGGCAAATGAAATAGCACATATAACAAACACTTCACCCGTAACGGTCAGAAAACGCCTGCAGTATGGGCGTAAAATGTTGAAATCAGAGATTGAAAGGAATGATTTGCAGTGAAAAACAATAATTATCGCAACGAATATGTGCGTGTTATGCAAAGCGTTGCTGTTGATGAATTGGTGAAGCTGCAAATTATCAGAAACTGCGCCAGATACAGCACATTGAAGAAAATCAAGGCGGGCAAGTTCAAACTGATTGCAGTGAAAAAAGACGGGGTGTTTGAGGAAATTTAAAACTGAATATTACTGTTGCGGCGAGGCTTTTTTGCCTCGCCATTTTTATTATGGGGGCTTTGATGTAAAATACGGAGCCTTGAATTTGTATGATTTTACCAAAACAGATAGATTGAAACAAAATGTAAAAACGGAGGACAAAAGAATGAAAGAACCCATTTTCTATCGGGCTGTCAGAGGTCCGCTTGCAGGTTGCTTTAAAGCAATTTACAAGCCTTCCGTGACAGGGAAAAAGAACATTCCCGAAAACGGCAGGGTAATCCTTGCGGGCAATCACACAAATTATTTTGATTGCTTGCTTGTGGGCTGTGCAACAAAGCGTTGCGTTCATTATCTTGCAAAAGACGAGCTGATGAAAGGACCGCTCAAGTACCTTTTCAAAGGTCTGGGTATTATACCCGTCAACCGCAGGCAAAAGGATAAGGCGGCGCTTGAAACGGCAGAAATGATGCTCAGAGATGAAAAGCTTATCGGCATATTCCCCGAGGGTACAATCAACAGAACGGATGACATTATTATGCCGTTCAAGTTCGGCGCGGTAAAAATGGCGAGGGATACTGATACACCTATCGTACCCTTTGTTATCAGCGGCAAATACAAGCCTTTTGAAAGAAACGTAAAAATCCGCTTTTTTGAGCCGATTACCGTCGGCGAAGACCTTGAAGAAGCAAATAATAAACTTATGAATATAGTTGCAACAGAGCTTGCAAAGGAAAAAGGAGAATAATAATGAGCAGAAAAGAAAGAAAGCCCGAAGACAGAGAATTCGGCTATAAATTTTTAACGCCCTTTATGCGCCCTCTTTTTAAGTTTTTCTATTCACCTAAAATCATTGGCGCAGAAAAGATTCCCAGCGATTCAGCAGTTGTAATTGCAGGCAACCACAAGCATGTTTATGACCAGTGTCTCACCATTATGGCAACAAAAAGAGTTATTCACTATATGGCTAAAAAGGAATATTTCGAGGGAATGCTTGCTCCGTTTTTCAGAGCTGTAGGCTGTATCCCCGTTGACCGTTCAAGACGCGATTTCTCAAGCGCAATGTCAGCTATGAGAGTGCTTAAGGACGGTGGCGCAATCGGTATTTTTCCCGAGGGAACTCGCAACAAGACGGATGATTTTCTTCTTCGTTTCAAGACAGGTGCGGTTTCAATGGCAAAAAAATCAGATGCATACATAGTTCCTTTTGGTCTGACGGGCGATTATAAATTCCGCAGCAAGAATCTTACCGTACGCTACGGTGAGCCTTTCAAGGTTGAAAATATGACCGTTGAAGAAGCGAACGCGAAGCTTTACAGCGAGGTAGAGCGTCTTATGCGTGAAAATCTTGAGGAAGAAAAAACAGCATAATTATTGGGGGAAAAAATGAGAATAGGTATGGATGTCGGTTCAACCACTCTTAAGTGCGTTGCAATCGATGATGAAAATAATATTGTATACAAAGCATACGAGCGTCATTATTCCAAAATTGCGGAAAAAAGCTCAAAAATGCTTTCGCAGATAATTGAAGAAAATCCGAGCTTCAAAAAAGCAAGTCTCACGGTTTCAGGCTCTGCAGGTATGGGCTTTGCCAATGCGCTCGGTCTTGATTTCATTCAGGAGGTTTATGCAAGCCGAGTAAGTGTTTCAAGACTCCTGCCCGGCACGGATGCCGTTATTGAGCTTGGCGGTGAGGATGCAAAAATCCTCTTTTTCACAAACGGCGTAGAGGTGCGTATGAACGGTTCCTGCGCAGGCGGCACGGGTGCATTCATTGACCAGATGGCTTCGCTCCTCGGCGTTGAGCCTCTTGAGATGAACACTCTTGCCGAAAGTCACGAAAAAATTTATTCAATCGCTTCAAGATGCGGTGTTTTTGCGAAATCGGATATTCAGCCTCTGCTCAATCAGGGCGCAAGAAAGAATGATGTTGCCGCAAGTATTTTTACGGCAGTTGTCAATCAGACCGTTTCAGGTCTTTCGCAGGGAAGAAAGATTGAGGGCAATGTTGTTTATCTCGGCGGACCTCTCTATTTCCTTTCAGAGCTTCGCAAGGCATTCGATAAAGGTCTCGGCGTAACGGGCATATGCCCCGAAAACGGACTTTATTTTGTCGCTCTCGGTGCGGCATATTCCGCAAACGGCGAAGAGCTTGATATGGTTGAGGTAACCGAGAAAATCAAGAATGCAAAGGAAAGCGGCGAATATCTCGGTGCAAAGCCTCTTTTCACAAGCGAGGCAGAATATAAAGAATTCAGCGAGAGACACGCAAGGGATTCGGTTGAAGAAAACTGTCCTCTTGCAAGCGGAGAAAAGGTATACATAGGCATTGATGCAGGCTCAACAACCGTTAAAGCCGCCGTTATCAACAAAGACGGCAGAATAGTTATGAGCCGCTATATGTCGAATAACGGCGACCCCGTTTCGCTTATCAGAGAATTTATTGCAGATTTCTATGTTAAATTTCCCGATGCCGTTGTTGCGTCAAGTGCTGTTACGGGTTACGGCGAGGATATCATCAAGAATGCATTCGGCATTGATATCGGACTTGTTGAAACCGTTGCTCATTTCACCGCCGCAAAGAAATTCAAGCCTGATGTTGATTTTATCATCGATATCGGCGGTCAGGATATCAAATGCTTCAAAATCAGAAACAACGCAATCGATAACATTTTCCTCAACGAGGCTTGTTCTTCGGGCTGCGGCTCATTCCTCCAGACCTTTGCCGCCGCTTGGGGATATGACATAGATAAATTCTCAAAGCTCGGCATTTATGCCGATAAGCCCGTTGACCTCGGCTCACGCTGTACGGTATTTATGAATTCATCCGTAAAGCAGGCGCAGAAGGACGGCGCATCAATCGAGAATATTTCTGCAGGTCTTTCAATCAGCGTTGTAAAGAACGCTATTTATAAGGTTATCCGTGCTGCAAATGCGGATGAACTGGGCAAAAACATCGTTGTTCAGGGCGGTACATTTCTTAATGATGCCGTGCTTCGTGCTTTTGAGCAGGAAATTGGCAGAAATGTTGTAAGACCTACGATTTCGGGTCTTATGGGTGCATACGGCGCGGCTCTCTATTCAATGGAAAGAGCTCCCGAGAAGAGTACAATTATCACTCCCGATGAACTTGAAAAGTTTGAGCATAAGGTTAAGGCTGTTACCTGCGGCAAGTGCAGCAACAACTGCCGTCTGACCGTCAACACATTCTCAAACGGCAGAAGCTTTATCGGCGGCAACCGCTGCAGCAAGCCCATTGCAAAATCAAATGCAATCAAGGGCGCAAATATGTTTGATTATAAGAGAGAGCTTCTTTCAAAGTATCAGCCCGTAAAGGGAACAAAGCCCGTTATCGGCTTGCCTATGGGTCTGAATATGTTTGAGCTTCTTCCTTTCTGGCACACATTCTTTACCGAACTCGGCTTCGGCATTGCTCTTTCGGAAAAATCGTCAAGAGAGCTTTATGTCAAGGGTCAGCACACAATCCCGTCTGACACGGTTTGCTATCCCGCAAAGCTTCTTCACGGACATATCGAGTCACTCATTGAGCAGGGCATAAAGGATATTTTCTATCCCTGTATGACCTATAATCTCGACGAAAATCTCGGTGATAACAACTATAACTGCCCCGTTGTTGCATATTATCCTGAGGTTATCCGTTCAAATGTGAGTGACCTCAAAAAGCTTAACTTTATGTTTGATTATGTGGGTATTCACAGACGCAAGGATTTCTCAAAGAAGATTTTCGGAATTCTTTCTGCGAAATTTGACGGAATTAATCAGAAGGCTGTTAAAAAAGCGGCGGACAAGGCTTATGATGAATATTATTCGTTTATGAATAAAATCCATCTCAAGGGTATGGAATTCCTTGCGGATGCGAAGAAGAAGGATATGCCCGTTATTGTACTTTGCGGCAGACCCTATCACCTTGATGAGGAAATTAACCACGGCATAGACAAGCTCATCTGTGAGTGCGGTGCAACGGTTATCACAGAGGACAGCGTAAGCCCTCTTGTTGAAAAATTCCCGACAACCGTTCTCAATCAGTGGACATATCATTCCCGCCTTTATGCGGCGGCAAAATATGTTGCAAAGTCAAATGACAAGGACCTTAACATTGTTCAGCTTGTATCATTCGGCTGCGGTGTTGACGCTATCACAACGGACGAAATGAGAACAATCCTTGAAAAAGACGGCAAAATTTATACTCAGATAAAGATAGACGAAATTTCAAATCCCGGTGCGGTTAAAATCAGACTCAGAAGTCTCTTTGCCGCAACAGGCAGATAAGGAGGTGCGGGAATGAGTAAGAAAATCGATACGGACAGAGTTGAATTTACCAAGGATATGATGGATTACACTATCCTTGCACCCAATATGCTTGACATTACCTTCAGACTTCTTATCAACATTTTCGGTCAGTACGGATACAAAACAGAGCTTCTTCAGAATGACGGCAGAGCAGTTGTTGACGAGGGTCTCAAATATGTTCATAATGATACCTGCTACCCCGCGTTGCTTGTTATCGGTCAGCTTATCGATGCGCTGAATTCAGGCAAATATAATCCCGATAAAACCGCATTGCTGATTACTCAGTCAGGCGGCGGCTGCAGAGCGTCAAACTATATTCATCTTTTAAGAAAAGCGCTTAAAAAAGCAGGCTATCCTCAGGTGCCCGTTATTTCGCTTAACCTTTCGGGTCTTGAGAAAAACAGCGGCTTCAAAATCCGCCTTTCAATGGCTCTTAAGATGCTTTCAGCCGTTATCTATGGTGACCTTATCACGCTTCTTAAGAATCAGATTGAGCCTTATGAGGTCAACAAGGGCGATGCCGCAAGGCTTACTCAGAAGTGGATTGACAGCCTGAGCGCAGAGATGCAGAAGGGCAGGGGATATTCATTCTTTGCTGTCAACAAAAGACTTCCCGGAATAACAAAAAGCTTTTCGGAAATCCCCGTTAAGAAAACGGAAAAGACAAAGGTCGGCGTTGTCGGTGAAATCTATGTTAAATATTCACCCCTCGCAAACAATCACCTTGAGGAATTCCTTTTCGGTCAGGATTGCGAGGTTATGGTACCCGGTCTGCTCGGATTTATCAATTTCAAGGTTGATAACCGACTTGAGGATATCAAGCTTTACGGCGGCAATCCCTTCAAGAAAATTGCAATGAGATTTGCAATGTGGTATCTTTCAAAGGTTGAAAAGAATCTTATTTCCGCCGCAAAGGCATACGGCGATTTCAATGTGCCTGCTCCCTATGCGCACATCAAGGAAATGTGTACGAAGATTATCGGTCCCGGCTGCAAGATGGGTGAGGGCTGGCTTCTTACCGCAGAAATGATGGAGCTTATCGAAAGCGGCTACGGCAACATTGTTTGCGCTCAGCCCTTCGGTTGCCTGCCTAATCACATCGTAGGCAAGGGTATGATAAGAAAGCTTAAGGAACTGTATCCTCAGTCAAATATCGTTCCCATTGACTATGATCCCGGTGCAACGCAGGTTAATCAGGAAAACAGAATCAAGCTTATGCTTGCAATTGCAAGAGAAAATTCAGCCTGCACAGGTAACTGCAGCTGCTGCAACGAATGTGAATAACATATAGCAATGGGGCTGTAAAAAAACGAAAGTTTTTTTACAGCCTTTTTTTAGGGGATAGGAAAAAAAGATGCAGAACGGACGAACCGAGCAGAAACAAGGCTTCAGCCTTGTTTTGCTTGCCCGAAGGCGTACAAAAGTACGTCGAGTGGCGAGGTTTGTTCGTAGCATAAAACATAAAAAATTAACAATTTATAATTTTAAAAAAATTTAAGGGGTTTCAGCAGTTTTATAACCTGCCGAAACCCCTTGATTTATATTGTTTTATGCGGTCTGCGCTTTTTTACACCCCCGTTTTTTGCTTATTTTTCAATTTTCATTAAGTATGCGGTGTCTTCGGTAATTTCCGTAAGGTCAATACCTGCCTGAGCGTAGTTGCCGTCAACATAAAATGCCCAGTAGGTGCCTGTTACCTCATATTCGGCATATATGCCGTTGACCTTGTTGACATATAATCCGTAAGGTCCTTCATTACCTTCAAGAAGCCCGAATTCCTCAAGTGCTTCGCCCACATATGTTTTATCTGTGTGGATGTGGAATTTATATTCTGTTCCGTCGGAATCAACAGCCGTAAAATCAAAATGCTTTGAGCCGTTTCCGAGGGAAACCGCCTCAGTTGAAGCGTCGGGATACAGCACGGTGTTTTCGGTTGCCGTGTCATTTGCGCCGCAGGCACACATAAGCAGCATCAGTACAGCCGCCAAAGCAACGGAGATTAATTTTTTCATTCAAACACTTCCTTTCATCGCAATTATACACCGCATTTTTCGTGAATGCAACATAAAATCACCCGAGTGGAATAAAATTGAATGAAAGAGAGTGTGTTTTATGGTTATAAAAATAAGCAAGCCGATTTTATGCGTTTTAATTGCCGCAATATTTTTGTTGCCTTTGAGTATATTCAGGTCTGCTGTTCCCGTGATGTCCGTTCAGGGCGGCGAAAGGCTGCCTGTTGTTATGTATCATCAGCTTACGCAGGATAAATCAAAGGCGGGCAAATATGTGCTGACGGTTGAACAGTTTGAAAATGACCTGATATATCTTAAGGAAAACGGCTATACCTCGGTTACTCTCAATCAGCTTCTGGATTATTCAAACGGAAGCGGCGATTTGCCTGAAAAACCGTTTATGATAACCTTCGATGACGGCTGTGAGGCGGTTTATTCATATGGTTTGCCTCTGCTTGAAAAATACGGGTTTACTGCGGTTTGTTTTGCGATAGGCTCTGTTACGGATAATTACAGCGAAATAAACGACCATAATTTATCGTATTCCAATCTGACTTGGGATGAAATAAAAGAACTGTGCAACGGCGGAATAATTGATGTTCAGAGCCATACATATGATTTGCACAGCAATAATAAAGGCAGAAACGGAATAAAGATGAAAAAATACGAAACTTTTGAGCAGTACAGTGAATTTTTAACCGCCGATGCGTTAAAAATGAAAGAGAGGATGATTGAATACACGGGCAAAGCTCCCGTTGCAATAGCCTATCCTTTCGGCAGCTTCAGCAAGGAAAGTGCGGATATTCTGAAAAACTGCGGAATAAAAATCGCCTTCACCTGCGAGGAAAAGGTGAACATAATAAAAAAAGAAGAGTCTGAATGGCTTTTCAGACTCGGCAGATATAACAGGCCTGAGGGTATCAGCTCAGAGAGCTTCTTCAAAAAATGGGAATAATGGTTAATTCAATTAACCGAGAATCTTTTCAATTGCGGAAATTTCAACGCAAAGGCAAAGAATCTCAACCGCTTTGCAGAGTTCGTCCCTTGACGGGAAGGTGGGGGCAATGCGGATGTTTTTATCTTCAGGGTCTTTACCGTAGGGGAAGGTTGCACCTGCACCCGTGAGCGTAACGCCTGCTTCTTTGCAAAGCTGAACGGTTCTTTTTGCACAGCCTTCATAAACATCAAGGCTGATAAAATAGCCGCCGTTGGGCTTTGTCCATTCGGCAATACCCTTGCTTGCAAGCTTTTCTTCAAATGCATCGAGAACTGCGTTGAACTTGGGCTTGAGAATATCGGCGTGGCGCTGCATATGAGCCTTGACACCGTCAAGATTCTTGAGATAATTTGCGTGACGGAGCTGGTTGATTTTATCATAGCCGATTGTCTGCACGGTCATTCTGCTCTTGATTGCGGCAATGTTTGCGTCGGAAGCGGCGAGTGCGGCAACGCCTGCGCCGGGGAAAGTGATTTTTGAAGTTGAAGTTACTTCAATAAACATATCCTCGCTGCCGAATTCCTTTGCGGTTTCAAAGATGTTGAGCAGGCTGTCGTGTTCATCGTTGATGTGATGCACGCAGTATGCGTTATCCCAGATTACTCTGAAATCCTTTGCGGCAGGCTTGAGTGCCGCAAAACGGCGTACAGTTTCGTCTGAATATGTGTTGCCCGAGGGATTGGAATACATAGGCACGCAGATAATACCCTTGACCTTTTCGTCAGCAATAAGGCTGTCAATCATATCCATATCAGGACCGTTTTCGTTAGTGGGAATGTTTATCATTTCAATTCCGAAATGCTCGAGAATTGCAAAGTGTCTGTCATAACCGGGAACGGGGCAGAGGAATTTGATTGCGCCCTGCTTTGACCAGGGCTGCGCACCGCTGCCGAAAAGCATGCACTGGGCAATGTAGTCATACATAATTGTAAGGCTTGCATTGCCGAAAACAATTGTGTTTTCAGGCTTTACGCCAAGAATATCGGCAAAAATCTGCTTGCATTCGGGGATACCGTCAAGTATGCCGTAGTTGCGCACATCAAAGCCGTTTGAAGCCTTGAAATCGCCGAGAAGTGCAGGGTCAACCATCTCGTTGGTAAGCTCAAGCTGGTCTGCGCCGGGCTTGCCTCTGGACATATCCAGCTTAAGACCCATTGACTTGTATGAGTTATATTCTTCCGTAAGCGCAGAAAACCTTGCGGAAAGCTGCTCACGGGATAAATTCTGAATGTTCATTTTGAAAACCTCCGAAAATTTCAGCTCAATGTCATATATTGTATATTATATGATTGAATTTTGCAAGTGTTATTTTGAAAACTTGCAAAACTTTGTTGTTTTGCACTACATATTACGGGGTTTTCGGAGATGGAGTGATATTTTTAACATAAAATTATGCAAAAAGAGCCGCTTTCGTATGTAAGCGGCTCCTGACTTTTTGATTACATAAGTGAATTGTAAAGAGCGGTGATTTCTTCAACACTTGTGTCTCTGGGATTACCGGGGCGGCAAGCATCGTCAAATGCAGACTGTGCAAGGAAGGGGATATCCTCAGCCTTAACAATTTCTTTGAGGTCAGCAGGAATGCCGACATCAACCGAAAGCTGCTTAACTGCATCAATAGCAGCCTTTCTTGCATCTTCAAGGCTCATTGCGTCAACGCCGTCAACGCCCATTGCCTTTGCGATATCTCTGTATTTTTCGCCTGTTGCAGGTGCGTTGTATTCCATAACCGTGGGAAGGATGATTGCGTTTGCAACGCCGTGAGGTGTGTCGTAAAGTGCACCGAGGGGATGAGCCATTGAGTGAACAATGCCGAGACCAACGTTTGAGAAGCCCATACCTGCAACATACTGACCAAGAGCCATTCCTTCTCTGCCTTCGTCAGTGTTTGCAACTGCGCCTCTGAGGCTCTTTGCGATGATTTCGATAGCCTTGATGTGGAACATATCGCTGAGCTCCCATGCACCCTTGGTGATGTAGCCTTCGATAGCGTGTGTGAGAGCATCCATACCT
>JAZQXJ010000054.1:0-21913 GCA_045632815.1 Acutalibacteraceae bacterium
CTTTTTGTGAATGCGGGAGGGTCGAGAATGATGAAATCATAGGGCTTTCCGCCCTTTGCCTCAAGCTCGGGGAGCAGGTCGAAAACATCGGCGGCAAGAAAATCCATTCTGCCGTCAAGACCGTTTCTTTCCGCGTTTGCCTGAGCCATTTTAACTGCGGTTTCGGACACGTCAACTGCCGTTACCCTTTCCGCACCGCCCATTGCGGCATTGAGCGCAAATGAGCCTGTATGCGTAAAGCAGTCAAGAACTTTTTTGCCCTTTGCGATTTTTGAAATTGCAAGGCGGTTGTATTTCTGGTCAAGGAAAAAGCCCGTTTTCTGACCGTTTTCAACATCGACAAAATATTTTATTCCGTTTTCGCAGATTTCCGTTACGGGGGAGTCAGGATGGGGGATGGATTCATACCAGCCCTTATATTGCTCAAGCCCCTCAAGCTCACGGATTGCAACGTCGTTGCGCTCATAAACACCGCTGATTTTTTCGCCGTCATCGCGGAGAATCTTAACAAGAGTTGTGTAAATCATATCCTTGATTTTGTCCATACCGTAGGATAAAACCTGAGCAACGAGGATGTCGGAAAATCTGTCAACCGTAAGACCGGGCAAGCCGTCAGCTTCGCCGAAAATCAGGCGGCAGCAGGAGAAATCATCGCCCATAACGGTTTTTCTGTAATCCACGGCATAGCGCAGTCTTCTTTCCCAGAAAGCGGGGGAGAAGGCTTCGTTTGCGTTTGAGGAGAGAATTCTTATTCTGATTTTGCTTTTTTCGCTCAGAAAGCCCGTGCCGAGATAGGAGCCTTTGAGCGAAAGAACATCGACAAGGCAGCCGTTTTCAAATTCGCCGGAAGTCTGCGTTATCTCTGCATCGTAAACCCACGGATGCCCTCTTTTTATTGAAGCTTCAGCCTTTTTTGTGACGGTTACAAAAGGAAAATTGCGTTTGTTTTTCATAAATCCAACCACTTCTGATTTTTTTACTAATATATCACGGATAGGCATCTGTTGTCAATTAAGGAATATTTACACAAAAAATATTTAAAAAAACCCGTTAAATCGTGCAAAAAATATTGATAAAAAAGTAGCAATTTTTATAATAATATGTTATAATGACAAAGAATGCGGGAGTGGGGCTTGTGCTTTGCTCCGCATATATGAATTTGTGTTTTATTAAACAGCAAAAATATTCACTCAGGAGGAATGGCTTAATGCTGAAGAAGATTAGCAACTTACCCTTTACCGGCACCCCCGAGCAGGAGGCACAGCTCAAGGCAATCATTGCCGAGTGCGCCGGTGACAAGAGCATGCTCATGCACGTTATGCAGGAGGCACAGAACATTTACGGTTATCTTCCCATCGAGGTTCAGAAGATGATTGCCGACGGTATGAATGTTCCCCTTCAGAAGGTTTACGGCGTAGCAAGCTTCTATGCACTTTTCTCACTTACCCCCAAGGGCAAATACAACATTTCGGTTTGCCTCGGCACAGCCTG
Source organism: Acutalibacteraceae bacterium (assembly GCA_045632815.1). Classification (GTDB taxonomy): domain Bacteria; phylum Bacillota; class Clostridia; order Oscillospirales; family Acutalibacteraceae; genus CAG-177. The sequence goes on from JAZQXJ010000054.1 coordinate 1,492, forward strand.
CTATGTTAAAGGCTCACAGGAAATTCTTGACAAAATCTGCGAGGTTCTCGGAGTTGCTCCCGGCGAATGCACAGCTGACCTTAAGTTCTCGGTTGAGGCTTGCCGCTGCATCGGTGCTTGCGGTCTTGCTCCCGTTTTCACAATCAACGATGACGTTTACGGCAGAGTAACTGCAGACGAAATTCCCGGAATTATCGCAAAATACCAGGACTAATCCACCAAAGGTGAATGGAATAACCCGAATCTGCCAGAAAATGAGGGATTTGCCAATGACAATCAATGACATTAAAGATTTGCTTGAAGCAGAGGTGCTTTGCGGCAGCGAAAGCCTCGGCAAGGAGATTCACTCCGCTTGCGGAAGTGATATGATGAGCGATGTGCTTGCATATGTTAAAGATCAGGCGGTGCTGCTTACAGGCCTTGTCAATGCTCAGGTTATCAGAACGGCTGAAATGATGGATATGCTCTGCATTGTGTTTGTCCGTTCCAAAAAGCCTTCGCAGGATATGATTGACCTTGCGAAAGACAGCGGAATGGTTATCCTCACATCGCCCAAGCGTATGTACGAGGCGTGCGGCATACTTTATTCAAACGGACTCAAAGGAAATGGTGAATTAAATGGCTGAACCCTTGGTTTTTCGCTTTGATGTTGACGGTGACAATTTCACATCGGCAGGTCAGGCTTCCGTTCAGGTCAAAAAGAACCTGCGTGAGCTTGGCGTTGACCCCGAAACAATCCGCAGGGTTTCAATCGCTATGTATGAGGGCGAAATAAATATGGTCATTCATGCAAAGGGCGGCGTTGCGGAGGTTGTTGTCAGCGACGAAAGCGTAGAGATTATTCTTAAGGACACAGGTCCCGGCATCTCCAATATTGAGCAGGCAATGCAGGAGGGCTTTTCAACCGCCCCCGATAATGTCCGCTCGCTGGGCTTCGGCGCAGGTATGGGCTTGCCGAATATGAAACGCTACACCGACTATATGCATATTGATTCGGTTGTTGGCGAAGGAACGACCATCACAATGAGGGTCAATTACTGATTCAAAGGTGTGTTTTCAGATGAATACATACATCCACTCGGTTTCACTCGATGCCGAAAAATGCACGGGATGCACAACCTGCATGAAGCATTGCCCCACGGAGGCTATCAGAATCCGTAACGGCTGTGCTGTGATTGATTCAGAGAGGTGCATTGATTGCGGAGAATGCATCCGCAACTGTCCCAACAACGCCAAAAAGAGCATATGCAACTCTTTTGACGAAATTAAAAACTATAAATACAGGATTGCGTTGCCTGCACCTGCGCTTATGGCGCAGTTCGATAACCTCGACAACATCGGCTATGTTATTCAGGGGCTTCTTGATATCGGATTCGATGAGGTTTTTGAGGTTGCAAAGGCGGCGGAGCTTGTATCCTGCTACACAAGGCTTTACCTTCAGACAGAAGGAATAAGAAAACCCGTTATCAGCACGGCTTGCCCCGTTGTTGCAAGACTGATTGCCCTGCGTTTCCCGTTTCTTAAGGACAATATGCTGCCCCTGCTTCCGCCTATGGAGGTTGCGGCTGCAATGGCAAAGGAGGGCGCTCTCAAAGCGCATCCCGAGCTTAAAAAGGAAGATATATGCACCTGCTTTATCTCACCCTGTCCTGCAAAAATGAGCTACGCAAGAAACGGCTTCGGCAGCTACAAGAGCGAGGTTGACCTTGTTGTATCAATGAGCGAGATTTACTTGAAGCTCATAAATGTTATGAATCGCGATAAGGCGTGCGAAGCGTTACCCCAATCGGGCAGAATCGGCGTAAGCTGGGCAATCTGCGGCGGTGAAGGCTCGGCACTCCTTAACGACAAAATTCTTGCGGCAGACGGAATTAACAATGTTATCTCCGTGCTTGACCAGATTGAGGACGGCAATATACCGCCAATTGATTTTGTTGAGCTTAACGCTTGCCCCAGCGGCTGCGTAGGCGGAGTGCTTACCATTGAAAATCCCTATGTTGCGAAGAACAGACTCCACACTCTCAGGCGATATATGCCCGTCGGGCTTAACTCCCTGCCCGATGACGGAAGCTACATACCCAAGGAAAGCTTCATTTCCGATATGCCGAGCTACAAGCCTCTCAACAGACTCAGCGACAGCATAGGCGAATCGATGCGTCTTATGTCGCAGATTCAGGCGCTTCGCAAGGAATTGCCGGGTATTGACTGCGGCTCCTGCGGCGCACCGAATTGCCGAGCATTCGCGGAGGATATTGTTATGGGCAATGCGGACAGAAATGAATGCATAATCGCCTACAAGGATTTGATTAAAAAGTATATCAGAGAATATGACGGAGGTGAGCCGAATGACGGTGAATGAGCTTGCTCAGCTGCAGGGCTTCAGAGCAGTAACCCTGCCTGACGGCGAGAGGCAGATTAACGGCGTTTATATCGGCGACCTTCTCAGCTGGGTAATGGGCAGAGCCAAGGCGGACGATGCGTGGATAACAATAATGTCCAACATCAACATTGCCGCCGTTGCCGCTCTTGCGGATGTTGCCTGCGTTATTCTTGCAGAGGGCGTTGAGCTTGATGCGGCGGTCAGAGATACCGCAACCGCAAAGGGCATCAACATTCTCACAGCCGATATGCCTGCCTACGAAACGGCAATGGCTCTCGGCGCAAAGCTCTGATATGAAAAAGTATTATTACGACCTCCATATTCATTCCTGCCTTTCTCCGTGCGGCGATGACGATATGACCCCGAATAACATTGCGGGTATGGGCGTTGTTGCAAAGCTGGATATTATGGCACTTACGGACCACAACACCTGCCTTAACTGCCCTGCTTTCTTCAAAACGGCAGAGGCAAACGGAATTGTGCCGGTTGCGGGTATGGAGCTTACAACTGCGGAGGATATTCACCTTGTCTGTCTTTTTGAACAGCTTTCAGATGCGCTGAAATTCAGCGAGGAAGTGAATACACGCAGAATACCGTTCAAAAACCGTGTTGATATTTTCGGTCAGCAGATGATAATGGACGAAAATGACGAGGTTATCGGTGTTGACGATTATCTGCTTTCAAACGCAACGCAGATTACCGTTGACGAGGCACCTGCTCTTGTTGAGCAATTCGGCGGAATTTGCTATCCTGCTCATATCGACAGGGAGGCAAACGGAATTGTGGCAACTCTGGGTGTTTTTCCCGAGTTTCCGTATTTCCCTTGTGCCGAGTTTCACGACAGCGACAAAATCGGCGGATACAAAGAAAAATTTCCGATTATCTCCGACAAGCCCCTTGTTGTTTCATCGGATGCCCATTATCTTTGGGATATCAGCGGCAGGCTCAACTGCTTTGAACTTGATGTTGAGGAAGGAACTCCCGAAAATATCCGCAAAAAGCTTTTTGAGAGGTTGAAAAGCTTATGAAAGAATTATCATTGAATGTTCTTGATGTTGCAATGAACTCCGTCAAGGCAAAGGCAAAGAACATTCTCATAAAGCTCGTTGAAGCAGACGGAAAGCTTACCCTCATCATTGAGGATGACGGCTGCGGAATGAGTGAAGAAACCGTTCAGAATGTTATGAATCCGTTCTACACAACCCGAACAACCCGAAGCGTCGGTATGGGAGTGCCTTTACTGAAGCTTGCAGCGGAGCAGACGGGCGGAGGCATAACGATAAAATCCGTCAGCGAAAAGGATAACCCCCTTGAACACGGAACTACGGTAACGGCGGAATTCTATACAGACCACCTTGATTTCACCCCTCTGGGCGATATCATTTCAACCGTAACGACTCTTATTCAGGGCTCGCCCGATATTGAGTGGCGGTTTGAGCATATGCTCAACGGCGGTGCGGTTGAACTTGACACAAGGGAACTGCGTGAAATCCTCGGTGATGTTCCGCTGGATAACTATGAAGTTATAAAATGGATTGACGGCTACCTCAGGGAAAGCTATGAATCCGTTTGATGACGATAAAAATGTTTAATATTTAAAGAGAGGATAGATGTTATGAAATCATTGGCTGAGCTTGCAGCAATCAGAGAAAAAATGAAGGACAAGGTTGTTCTTCGTGAAGGCAGCGGTGATGTCAGAGTTGTTGTAGGTATGGCAACTTGCGGCATTGCAGCAGGCGCAAGACCCGTTCTTAACGCTTTTGTTGAAGGCGTAAGCAACGCAGGACTTGCAGAAAAGGTTACCGTTTCACAGACAGGATGCATCGGCGTTTGTCAGTATGAGCCTGTTGTTGAAATCTTTGAGGCAGACAAAGAAAAGGTTACCTACATCAAGATGACCCCCGAAAAGGTAGCTGAAGTTATCGAGAAGCACCTCAAGGGCGGCAAGGTTATTCAGGAATACACAATCAGCAACGCTATCTCATAATGGAGGTTAAAGAAATATGATTCGTTCTCACGTATTGATTTGCGGCGGTACCGGCTGTACTTCATCAGGCAGCAAGGTGCTTATTTCCACATTTGAAAGCGAAATCGAAAAGAACGGCCTTGCAGAAGAAGTAAAGGTTGTTCAGACGGGCTGCTTCGGTCTTTGCGCCCTTGGTCCCGTTGTTATCATCTACCCTGAAGGCACATTCTACAGCCAGGTTCAGGAAAGTGATGTTGCAGAAATCGTTTCAGAGCATCTTCTTAAGGGCCGTCTTGTTGACAGACTTGTTTACAAGGATGCAGACGAGAATATCATTGAAGAAGCAGGCAAAACAATTTCTCTTAATGACACAAACTTCTACAAGACTCAGAAGAGAGTTGCTCTGCGTAACTGCGGTCTTATCGACCCCGAAGACATTGACGAATACATCGCAATGGACGGTTATGCAGCACTCGGTAAGGTTCTTACAGAAATGACACCCGAAGATGTTGTTAAGGTTGTCAAGGATTCAGGTCTCCGCGGCAGAGGCGGCGGCGGTTTCCCCACCGGTCTCAAGTGGAGCTTCACAGCTGCTAACTCAGCTGACCAGAAGTATGTTGTATGTAATGCTGACGAAGGCGACCCCGGCGCAATCATGGACCGTTCCGTTCTTGAAGGCGACCCCCATTGCCTTATCGAAGCAATGGCAATCTGCGGCTACGCAACAGGCGCAACCGAAGGTTATGTATATGTCCGTGCAGAGTACCCCATCGCTGTTAAGCGTCTCCAGCTTGCTATCGATCAGGCAAGAGAATACGGCCTCCTCGGCAAGAACATATTCGACAGCGGCTTTGATTTTGACCTCTTTATCCGTCTCGGCGCAGGCGCATTCGTTTGCGGTGAGGAAACAGCTCTTATGACCTCAATCGAGGGTAACAGAGGCGAGCCTCGTCCCCGTCCTCCCTATCCTGCAGTAAAGGGTCTCTTTGGCAAGCCTACAACAGAAAACAACGTTGAAACCTTTGCAAACATTCCTCAGATTATCCTTAAGGGTGCTGAGTGGTTTGCATCAATGGGTACCGAAAAGTCAAAGGGTACAAAGGTATTCGCTCTCGGCGGCAAGATTGAAAACACAGGTCTTGTTGAAATCCCCATGGGTACAACTCTCCGCGAAATCATCTATGATATCGGCGGCGGCATCCCCAACGGCAAGAAGTTCAAGGCTGCTCAGACAGGTGGCCCCTCAGGCGGATGTATCCCCGTAAGCCTTATCGATACTCCCATTGACTACGATAACCTTACCGCTATCGGCTGTATGATGGGTTCAGGCGGTCTTATCGTTATGGACGAGGACAACTGTATGGTTGACATCGCAAAGTTCTTCCTCGACTTCACCGTTGATGAATCCTGCGGTAAGTGCGCACCCTGCCGCATCGGCACAAAGCGTATGATGGAAATCCTTGAGAAGATTACCGACGGTAACGGCACTCTTGAAGATATTGACAAGCTTGAAGAGCTTGCATATTACATCAAGGAGAACTCACTCTGCGGTCTCGGTCAGACAGCTCCCAACCCCGTTCTTGCAACACTCAAGTTCTTCCGTGAGGAATACATTGCTCACGTTGTTGACAAGAAGTGTCCTGCAGGCGTATGTAAGAAGCTTCTCAACTACAGCATTGTTGCCGACAAGTGTAAGGGCTGTACTCTTTGCGCAAGAAAGTGCCCCGTTAATGCAATCAGCGGCACAGTCAAGAATCCCCATGTTATTGACACAACCAAGTGTATCAAGTGCGGTGCTTGTATGGATTCCTGTAAGTTCGGCGCTATCATCAAAGGTTAATAGAGGAGGCATAAGATAATGGAAATGGTAAACATTAAAATAAATAATATGCCCCTGAGCGTTCCCAAGGGCATTACAATCCTTGAGGCTGCAAGATATGCAGGCATCGAAATTCCCACTCTCTGCTACCTTAAGGAAATGAACGAAATCGGCGCTTGCCGTATGTGTATGGTTGAAGTTAAGGGCGCTCGTTCACTCGTTGCAGCCTGCGTATTCCCCGTAAACGAGGGTATGGAAATCTTCACAAACACAGAGAAGGTAAGAAACAGCCGCAAGATGAACCTTGAGCTTGTTCTTTCAACTCACAGAAAGGACTGCCTTTCCTGCGTACGCAGCGGTAACTGCGAGCTTCAGAAGCTTTGCAAGGACTACGGCGTGGACAAGCTTGACACATTCGAGGGTGTATATCCCGAATTCCAGTATGACGATTCAGCTGCTCACATGATCAGAGACAACAGCAAGTGCGTGCTTTGCCGCCGCTGTGTTGCTGCTTGTGACAATCAGGCTATCAGCGTTATCGGCGCAAGCGCAAGAGGCTTCGATACTCATATCGGCTCACCCTTTGAGCTTCCCCTTAACGATTTCTCATGCGTATCCTGCGGTCAGTGTATTGTTAACTGCCCCGTTGGCGCACTTTACGAGAAGGACGATACCGCAAAGGTATTCGAAGCAATCGCAGACCCCGACAAGTTTGTTGTTGTTAATACAGCTCCTTCAATCAGAGTTACTCTCGGCGAATGCTTCGGCAACGCTATCGGTACAAATGTAACAGGCAAGATGGTTGCTGCACTCCGCAGACTCGGCTTCAGCAAGGTATTCGATACCGATTTCTCAGCCGACCTTACAATTATGGAAGAAGCAACAGAGCTTCTTGACAGAATCAACAACGGCGGCGCTCTGCCCCTTATCACATCCTGCTCACCCGGTTGGGTTAAGTACTGCGAGCATTACTTCCCCGAGCAGATTGACCATCTTTCAAGCTGTAAGTCACCTCAGCAGATGTTCGGCGCAGTAATCAAGACATGGTATGCAAAGAAGATGAACCTTGATCCCAAGGACATCGTTGTTGTAAGCATTATGCCCTGTACTGCAAAGAAGTTTGAGGCAGGCAGAGATGATCAGGCTGCAAGCGGCTATGCTGATGTTGACTATGCTCTCACAACCCGTGAGCTTGCAAGAATGATTGAAACTGCAGGTATCAACTTCAATCTTCTTCCCGACGAAGAATTCGACAATCCCCTCGGCGAAGGCTCAGGCGCAGGCGTTATTTTCGGCGCAACAGGCGGCGTTATGGGAGCTGCACTTCGTACTGCTTACGAAGTTCTTACAGGTGAGGAGCTTAAGGCTGTTGAGTTCACAGAGGTAAGAGGCACAGACGGCCTTAAGGAAGCAACCTACACCATCGCAGGCAAGGAAATCAAGGTTTGCGCAGCAAGCGGCCTTAAGAATGCCCGGACTGTTATGGAAAAAATCAAGGCAGGCACAGCAGACTATCAGTTTGTTGAAATTATGGCTTGTCCCGGCGGTTGCGTAAACGGCGGCGGTCAGCCCGTACAGCCTGCAAGCGTTCGCAACTTCGTTGACCTCAAGGGTATCAGAGGCAAGGCTCTCTATGAAGCAGATGCTAACCTTCCCGTAAGAAAGTCACACGAAAACGAAGCTGTCAAGGCAGTTTACGCTGAGTACTTTGAGAAGCCCGGCAGCCACGTTGCTCACGAGGTTCTTCATACTCACTATGTCAAGAGAGGCAAGTACTCCAAATAATTTATAAAATCAACGGCGCTGTGTTCGGCTGAACACAACGCCGTTTTTTAAAACTTTTTTCTGTATTGAAATAATTGTCGTAAGGTGTTATACTTGTTTGGTAATAAACTGCAAAGGGTGAAAAACATGAGCGAATACAGCACGAATGATATGACCAACAACACCAGACCGTATGTTTTCATAAGCTATTCTCATAAAGATGAGCGTGAAATGAAGCAGCTGAAAGATCTTTTTGATTCCTATGGTATCAGCTACTGGTATGACAAGGGTCTGCACTCGGGTGATGACTGGAATTCGGTTATTGCAAAGTATCTGGAGAGTGCATCCGCCTGCGTTGTCTTGCTGTCACCTAACTCGGCAGAGTCTGAATATGTCAAAAACGAATTAAGTTTTGCCATTTCACGCAACATACCCATCCATATCCTTATGCTTGAAGAATTTGAAATTCCCTTAGATGTTGATATGATGACCTGCAGAATTCAGAGAATAAAGAAAGAAGCGGGATATGAGAACAGACTCATAGATTCGTTGCTGAAAGATCTGGGCACTATTAAAAAAGAACTTACATTTTTCCAGAAAATAAAAAATCGCCTTGTGTATGCGAAAGAGAGCGGCAGCGAGAGCAGTTTTGCCGTCAAAGCATTGAAATGGATTTTAAGATTTATAGGAAAAATCTTAAGAAAAATTCTGATATTTACCCTTGCTTTTTTTGTTTTAGTAATAGTTATTTATAATGTAGAAGAAGTAAAGAAAAAAGAGGCGGTAATACCGAATTTTACAGAGTTTGCTTCTGTTAATGTCAGTGAAAAAAATGTTGAAGACGGTTTGACCACTTATACTTACGATTTGCCGGAAAATCTTGAATCAAGCAGAACGCAGAAAATGGTTAACGACTATCTTAAACTTATGACTTCGGAATTCAGCTATAATAAGCTTGCTACGCAGCAGGACGGAGAAGTTACCTGGTATTGGTATGAATATACAGGAAATGAGGATGTGACCGGACGAGTTCAGAACGATACAAATGGAAACAGAATGTTTGAATACGATTTGATGATAGCCGTTTGGGGCGATGAAACTTATGCTAAGATGAGACTGTATACGGTTCAGGAGATAGAATTGGCTGACCGTGGCGATAAATTTGTGGAAGAACAAACAAATTAAAGTTTATGGAACGGGCAGACTTTCGGGTCTGCCTTTTTTTGTTTCGGGTATATAGGATTAAAATTTATATCCGGACAACCGCAAGGGCTGTCCCTACGGAACGGCGGTAAAATTAAACATTGTAGGGGACGGGTCACCCGTCCCGAAAATACAAGTGGTTGACGGGAGAGGAAAACCCCTCACCTACAAAAACAAAATGAGATAATAGATAACAGATAATAAAGAATAGATAATAATTGGTAGGGGCGGATATCATGTCCCCGCCCGTTTGTTTTTTCGGGCGACCACATAGGTTTTTTTTTCGGGCGACCACATAGGGTCGCCCCTACTTTATGCGGCGGGAGCAAGCCCCCGTCCTACACTCTTATATAATCGGAGCGAAGCGACCCTTAACTTTGCACTTAACAAAAAAGCACCCCGAAGGGTGCTTTTTCTTAATAACCGAACTGGTTGAAATATTCAAACGGGTCGATATAATACTGGGTTGTGGTTGCGGGCTGTGAGTCGCCCTTATCCTCAACAAGAGTGATTTCAACATCAAATTCCTCAATGGAATAATCGCTGTTTACTCTGCAAATTGAGAGAGTCATTTTGTCGCCTACCTTGCCGCCGTCAATTTTCTCAAGAAGAACATCGGCGGTTGTCAGCGGCTTGCCGTCAACGGCGATAATCATATCATACTGTCTGACATTTGTGCCTGCAAGAGAGCTGTCGGAGCTGATTTCGTTAACGATAAGCGTGCCTGCGGGCAGACCCTTTATCTGCGCAATCATACTGTACTGTGCGCTTGCGCTGACGGGATAATAAGTGATGCCGAGCTTGGGGCGGTTGGGTACATAGTTATATGCAATAAGGTCGTCAATGATTTGCTTTGCGGAGGTAATAGGAATTGCAAAGCCCATACCCTCGTAGTCCGTAGCGGCAATCTTCTGCGAGTTGATGCCGATAACCTGACCGTAAACATTCACAAGTGCGCCGCCCGAGTTGCCGGGGTTGATAGCGGCATCGTGCTGGATACACTTCATTGTGTAGCCGATTTCACTGCTTACGGGTCTGTCAATAGCGGAAACAAAGCCGCCTGTGAATGAGCCGAAAAATTCAACGCCGCCGGGGTTGCCGATTGCATAAACGCTGTCACCGACTCTTAATGAGTTTGAATCGCCGAATTCTGCGGCAGGCAGACCCTTTGCCTTTATCTTAAGCACACCGAGGTCTGTTCTTGTGTCAAGACCTACGATTTCGGCGTCGTATGCCGTGCCGTCCTCTGTCTGCACTCTGACCTTGATGCCTGCATCGCTGATAACATGAGCGCAGGTGATGATATAGGTATATTCACCCGTTTTATCCTCGCCCATAATAACGCCCGTGCCTTCGCCTGCGGAGGAGTTGGAGCGCTGGGTGTAAACAACGATGCCCACGATGCTGGGCTTCACCTTTTCCGCAATCTGTGCGGTGGTGAGTGCGCCTTCAACGGATGCGGCGGTGGGGGAGATGGGTGACTCGTTGATGTTGAGCTGAGGTCCGTTGCTGTCTTTGGTTCCGTCTGAGGACGAAATGCCGTTGCCGCTGTTCTTTTTTATTGATGCAACACCGAAGCCGAGCGAGAAAACAAGGATTATCGCAAGGCAGGCGGCGAATATCTTAAGCCCTTTTCTGTTTTTCTTCGGGGGCTGAGATTGAGGAACGGGCTGCTGCTGATAGGACTGATACTGATAGGATTGGTTCGAATAGGGGTTGCAATTCTGCTGCGAATAACCGTAGCTGTGAGGCGGATTTGTATAAGGCTGCCTTGTGTAAACGGGGTTTACGGGCTGAGGGGCAGACTCTGATTCAACATAAGGAATTTCCTCCGTTACTGTTTTTTCGGCAGATACGGTTTCAGTTTCCTCAACGGGTGCAGCTTCTTCGGGAGCAATCTCCTGAGCCGCTACTTCTTCTGAAGGAGCTTCGTTGCTCTCAACGGGAGTTTCATCTTCCTCGGGAATGTTGTTTATGATGTTTTCGTCATTCATACGGATGACCTCCTGTGTATAATTGCAGGGCAGCTTGTTTCTGCTGTTTTTTATATTGTAATCAGTACATTTTAAGAAAAAATGAACTTGTGGTAAAGTATACTTTAATTTAACGGCAGCTGGAATATGAATTCCGTATACTGACCTTCCTCGCTGCGGGCAAGAATACTGCCGCCGTGAAGTTCGATAATGGTTTTAACAATGTAAAGACCCATACCTGCGCCCTTCACATCGTAGCTGCGTGATTTATCTACTTTATAGAATCTCTCAAATATTTTGTCTGTTTCGTCGCTTGGTATACCCTTGCCGCTGTTGCGTACCCTGACAATCACTTTTTCGGCATCCGATTTTGAATAAACCTCAATGTAGCCGCCGTCGGGCGTAAACTTGACAGCGTTGTCAATAAGATTATACACAACCTGATTTATCATATCCTTATCTGCAACAATATTGTTGCTTTCAAATGAATCAAGACCGCGTATTTCAATGTGCTTGCTGTCGATAATCTGCTCAAAGCTGAGCAGGGTGTGGAATATCATTTCCGATATATCAAAGGTAACGGGCTTGAGTTCAAGCTCGCCTGCCTCGATTTTGCTCATATTCAGCATACCCGTGACGAGCCTTGAAAGTCGCTTGACCTCATCGGAAACGATTTTCAGATACTGCGTTTCTTTTTCAGGCTCGATTGTGCCGTCGAGAATGCCGTCGATAAAGCCGCCGATGGTTGTCATTGGCGTTTTCAGCTCGTGGGAAACATTGGCAACAAAGCTTCTGCGGCTGAGTTCAAGGGTTGCAAGAGCCTGCGCCATAGTGTTGAATGCCTGAATAAGCTCGTCTGTTTCGTCCTGACCGAGAATGTGGAGCTTTGACCTGATGGGGATTCGCTTTGAAAAATCGCCCGTTGCATATTGTTTTGCCGCCGCACTCATTTCGCGCAGAGGTCTTGTGAGCCTGAGTGAAACAAGATAAACAAGGATGAACGCCATTGCAAATGCAAAGAGGGTTGCGGTTATAAAAACTCGCAGAATACCTGCAACATAGGGTGTCAAACCGTCAATGACCGATTGCGTTGAGAAAACAACCGCAACGGTTTTGCCGTTGACAATAACGGGGGAGCTGACGGTGAAATGTATGTCACTCAGCGAGCCGCCGAGATTGCCCGTTGAGGAAACGGTTGATTTAACCGCATTTTCCATTATATCGGCGGGTATGGAATATGAACTATGCACCATACAGTTGCCCGTGAAAAGAGCCATATTCGATTGCAGAATTTCCTTGCAGTAAACAACCTGACCGTTGGTGTCGGTAATGAAAACATCGGCGCCGATAGCGTTTGAAATCTGGTGCAGAGTGTTACAGATAACGATTACCGAGCCTCTGCCGCTTTCACCGAGGTAATCGGACTTAAGTACATCGCTGGTGTTGTTGGCAACGCTGATTGTGTTTTCAGTCAGAAGCTCGCTTTTTTCGTCCATCCACAGCTTGGAAACAAAAAGCAAGAGAGCTCCGCCTAAAAAGACGAAGCTGGCGAGAATTATTGAAATTGTAATAAGAAAATATTTGCGGAAAAGGCCTGAGCCTTTTCTTGTTTTTTTCATTTCAATCACCTGAAATTCCCTTGCGCAGATTAATCCATGGTGCCGAATTTGTAGCCTACGCTCCAAACGGTTTTAAGCTCCCATTTGTCGGAAACGCCTTCGAGCTTTTCGCGCAAACGCTTTACATGAACATCAACCGTTCTTGAATCGCCGTAGTAATCAAAGCCCCAGACCTCGTCAAGAAGCTGGTCTCTTGTGAAAACTCGGTTGGGATTGCTTGCGAGGTGATAGATAAGCTCAAGCTCTTTGGGCGGTGTGTCAATCTTTTTGCCGTCCACCTGAAGCTCATAGTTGGTGAGGTTGATAACAAGCTTGTCGTAGCGCACTTCTTTGATATCCGTCTGCGCGCCTGCGCCGCTTCTGCGAAGCACAGCCTTGATTCTTGCCATAACCTCTTTTGCTTCAAAGGGTTTCACAACATAGTCGTCCGCGCCGAGTTCAAAGCCCAGCACCTTGTCGAAGGTTTCGCCCTTGGCTGTGAGCATAATGATGGGCATATCCGATGACTTTCTGATTTCACGGCATACCTGCCAGCCGTCAAGCACGGGAAGCATAATATCAAGAATCATAAGGTCGGGTGAAAGCTCGTGGAATATTCTGACTGCGTCGCCGCCGTTATGGGCAAGGACAACGTCATAGCCTTCCTTTTCGAGATAGAGCCTTAAAAGCTCGCAAATGTTATTGTCATCGTCTACAACAAGAATTCTTTCTGATGCCATAAATAGTCCCCTCCATAATTTAGTCTACACTTATAATTATACACCGATTTTTAACAAATTTATGAATTGCCGTGAAATAAACTGTTACATTATGCCGCAAAAAATGAACAATTATTTAACGGAAAATCTGAAAACGGTGCAGGAATAGAATTTTTCGCCTGCATCAAAGGTGCATTGCGGAAATTCGGGCATATTGGGTGTGTTGGGGTAATACTGGGTTTCGAGGCAGAAGCCTGCGTGCTGAACAAGGGGTTTGCCCTGCTTGCCGATAATTGTGCCGTCAAGGAAATTGCCCGTGTAAAGCTGTACGCCGCAAAGGTCGGTAAATACTTCAAGCACTCTGCCGCTTTCGGGGTCGTATGCCGTTGCCGCAGGGCCGTCGCCCTCGCTCAGGCAGAAGTTGTGGTCATAGCCCTTGCCGATTACAAGCTGGTCATCCTCGGCGCCGATATCCTTGCCGATTGCCTTTGCCTGCCTGAAATCAAAGGGAGTACCCTCAACGGGTCTGATTTCGCCCGTGGGAATGCTGTTTTCGTCAATGGGAGTGTACGCATCTGCGTTAATCTGAAGCTCGTGACCCAGCACATCTCCCTTGCCTGCAAGGTTGAAATATGCGTGGTTTGTCATATTGATAACCGTCTTTTTATCGCTGATTGCGTGGTACTCAATCTTGAGTGCATTATCCTCGTGGAGAGTGAAAACAACCCTGAAATCCACCTTGCCGGGGAAGCCCATTGCGCCGTCGGGGCTGGTATAAGTCATTTCAAGGGAGTTGTCATCAATGATGATTGCCTTCCATACAGCGGTTGAAAGCTCTGCGCCGCCGTGGAGGCAGGTGATGCCTCTCTCGTTCTTTTCGACATTATATTCAACGCCGTCGATTGAGAATTTGCCGCCTGCAATTCTGTTTGCATATCTGCCGACGGTCATACCCTCGTAGTCGGAGTGATTTTCGTGACCTTCAATTGTGTCGAAGCCTGCAAGCACATCGGCAAAAACGCCGTTTTTATCCGCAACATAAATGCTGTTGACGGTTGCGCCGTAGGTGATGATATCAACGGCTGTGCCGAGGGTGTTTTTTATTGTGTAGCAATCAACGGCTCTGCCGTCTGCCGTTGCGCCGAAAGAATTTTTAACTATCATTTCAATGCCTCCAATGAGTTTATATCTATATTATACATATTATCTTATATACAGTCAACGCTTTCATAATTATATCTGCCTCTGTTTTCGGTTGCGTTGCCGTATTGGATTGCCCTGACGGGACAGCGGTTGATGCAAGCCGTACAATGCTGGCACTTATTTTTAGTCCACACGGGTCTGCCGCCCTCAATAGCTATAACATTATCGGGACATAATTTTTCGCACAGACCGCAGGATGTGCATTTACCGTCCGCATAAAACTTTTTGGTTTTTCTGAAAGGGTTATAAAGTGCATAAACAAATGCGCTTTTTATGCCGCCCTGCGTACTGCCTTTTCTGCCGCTTGTACGCTCGGTAAGGTTGGCGCATACAGCGTCAAGCTCCTTGTCTGCGTGATGCAGAAATTTCTGTGCCTTCTCCTTGGTGCAGGGGTCATACATAACCACATAGTTATCGGGCATTCGCAGAGAATATGAATAATCAAGCTTTCCGCCGAGGGCTTTTTCAAGCATTTTGTCTGCATTACCCGTGCTTGCGCCGCAGGTGATGACGGCAAAAACATATCTGCCGAGTGAATTCCTGACCTCGGGTAAGGATGCAAAGCGCTTTATGATTTCGGGCAGACCCCAGAAATAAACGGGGAATACAAAGCCCGTCACCTCATCATCCGCAGAGCCGAAATTGCCGTTTTTAATAACATCAACTATGTCAGCGGCGGTATCGCCGAGCTTTTGCGCAATAACATTTGCGGCGTGGCGTGAATTGCCCGTGCCTGAGAAATAATAAACCATAAAAACACCTCGTTTAAATTTTATCATCGGTGAAATTTTTTGTCAATAAATAATGGTGCAATATGCGGTTATAATACAAGTGAACGAGAGTTCATATCATTATCAGAGGAGTCAATAAAATGGACAAGAACAATCAGCAGAATAACCAGCAGAATAAGAATCAGCAGAACACTCAGAACGCAAAGAAGAAGCAGGAAAATAATAAGAAGAACGAAAACTTCTGATTAAAAAAGACAGCCTCGGGGGGCTGTCTTTTTTATTGCAAGTGTAGTGCGGGGCTTGCTTCCGCTGGAAAATACACAAAACGGGCGGATGATATCCGCCCCTACCGCACATTTCAACATATCACGGTAATGGTAGGGAACGGATATTATCCGTTCCGATGCCGTCAGGCATTTCAGTTTTTAATTAGATTTATTAAAATAAGAATGTAATGATATGCAACGGGCAGAAGAAGCGCAGGCACCATATTGAGGGTCCTGAACTTATCCTTGAGCAGGAAATTGAGACCGATTGCCATAATTATTGCGTAACCCACCATACAAATCTGCTCAAGAAGTTCACCCTGCAGAATTCCGCTGAGCGAGCCTGCGAGCAGGGAAATGCCGCCCTGATAAATCAGAATGGGAACAAATGTGAAGATAACGCCGTAGCCGAGGGTTGCACCGAAGATGATGGCATTCACAAAGTCAAGCGCACTCTTGACAAGCAGCACGGAGCTGTCGCCCGTGAGACCGTCGTTGATTGAGCCGACAATTGACATTGCACCGACGCAGAAAAGCACCGTGCCGTTGATGAATCCCGATGCAAAGCCGTCGGATTTGAACTTGTTTTCAACACCTTTGCAGAATTTGCCGAAGCGTTCGTCAAGCCTGAGAAGCTCGCCGATAAGAGTGCCGATAACAAGAAAAACGACCAGCAGTAATTCACCGCTGCTTGAAAGTTTGCCGTTTTCCGCCGTGAACATATTTGCAACAACGCCGTTGATGCCGATAATCAGCACCGCAAGTCCGAGTGCCTTGTTGATGCTCAAAGTATAGCTTTCTTTTATTCCTTTTTTCAGCAGTATGCCGATAAGTCCGCCAACGATAACGGCAACGGCGTTTACCAATGTACCCGTCATAAAATCACCTTGCTTTTTGGATAATAGGATTTTATCACTTTACATCGCAAAAGTCAAGAGGCATAAAAAGGACAGCCACGAGGGCTGTCCCTACGATGCATTGATTCAGATAAATTTTCGGTAGGGAACGGATATTATCCGTTCCGTTTGCGGGCGACCACATAGGGTCGCCCCTACGAAGCAGACCCTGACGGTCTGTCGGGTTGACAACCCCAACAATAAATAATTGCGAATTTCGCATTCCGAATTTCAAATTGAAAAGGACAGCCGAAGCTGTCCTTTGAATTATTTCTGGAACATAAGGAGCAGGAAGCCTGCCGCAACTGCAGAGCCGATAACGCCTGCAACATTGGGTCCCATTGCGTGCATAAGAAGGAAGTTTGTGGGGTTGTATTTTCTGCCTTCCGTCTGTGCAACACGGGCTGCCATAGGAACGGCGGAAACGCCTGCCGCACCGATAAGGGGATTAATCTTACCGCCCGTAACAAGGTAAAGCACCTTGCCGAGAAGTATGCCGCCTACGGTTGAGAAAGCAAAGGCGAGAAGTCCGAGAACAACAATCTTGATTGTTTCAAGTTTGAGGAAATCCATTCCGTTTGCTGTTGCGCCGACAGTTACACCGAGCATAATGGTAACGATGTTGGTAAGCGCATTCTGCGCGGTATCGCTGAGTCTTTCGGTAACGCCGCATTCCTTGAGAAGGTTGCCGAACATAAGCATACCTACGAGAGGCGCCGCATCGGGAAGAAGGAGCGCAACGATAACAAAAACAACGATGGGGAAAATAATCTTTTCAACCTTGCTTACCTTGCGAAGCTGCTTCATTTCAACTTCTCTTTCCTTCTTGGTTGTGAGAAGCTTCATAATGGGCGGCTGAATGATGGGGATAAGCGCCATATATGAATATGCGGCAAGTGCGATGGGTGCAAGCAGGTGACCTGCAAGCTTTGATGCAACAAGAATTGCCGTGGGGCCGTCTGCACCGCCGATGATTGCGATTGATGCCGCCTCCTGAGGCGTAAAGCCGAGGAGAATTGCAATAACAAACGCAACATAAATGCCGAGCTGTGCCGCCGCGCCGAGAAGAAGGCTGATGGGGTTTGCAAGCAGGGGACCGAAATCCGTCATTGCGCCGATTCCGAGGAAGATAAGGCAGGGGAAGATTGAACTCTTTACACCTGCGTAAATCAGCCTGAGAACGCCGCTGTCATACCAATGAGCGCCTTCAACGATGTTTGAAGTGTCCATAAGACCTGTGGGGTCTGCCATCATACCTGCGCCGGGCATATTGGCAAGAAGAATGCCGAATGCAATGGGTACAAGTAGCAGAGGCTCGAATTTCTTGGCAATGGCAAGATAGAGAAATACAAAAGCAACGAGAATCATTACTGCGTATTTCCAACCGCCCTCCTGAGAGAAAAGCATTGAGAAACCTGAGTTTTCCCAGATACCCTTTGCGATATTAACGATAAAATCCATATAGAGTCAACCTCTCTTAACCGATAACTGCGAGAACCTCGTCGGTATCGACTGTTGAGCCCTTTGAAACAAGAATCTGCTTAACTGTGCCTGCGCAGGGAGCAACGATTTCGTTTTCCATTTTCATAGCTTCAAGAACGATGAGAACATCGCCTGCGTTTACGCTTGAGCCGACTGCTGTGTTAACAGCGAGAATTGTGCCGGGCATGGGAGCGGCAATTTTTGTTCCGTCTGCGGGAGCAGCTGCAACGGGTGCTGCAGGAGCGGGAGCTGCTTCGGGTGCGGGTGCTGCTGCGGGAGCAGGAGCGGCAACGGGAGCTGCAGGTGCTGCAACGGGTGCTGCAGGGATAACTGCATCTGTTACGTTTGCGATAACTGCTTCGCCTTCTTCAACGATTACTTCGTATGCTTTGCCGTTAAGATTTACAATGTATTTCATAATGATTATTCCTCCACTTTCTTGATTGATTTAAAGATGAGTCTTTCAAGGGGAATGCCGCTTTCGTTGCTTACGATTGCCATAATTGTTGCAACCGTGTTTTCATCAACGCCCTCAAGCTCAAGGCCTGCAGGAGCAAGGCATCTGATTGATTTGAAGCTGAGCTTTTCAAGGGGGATACCGCTCTGGTCGCTTACGAGAGCCATAACAACCGCTGCGGTGCGCTCGTCTGTGTCGATAAGGCGGATACCGCCTGCATTGACTGCAACGGGAGCAACGGGAGCTGCGGGAGCAGGAGCGGCAACGGGGGCTGCTGCGGGGGCTGCTTCGTCGGGAGTTGAAGCAAGTCTGCCTTCAACAGCTTTGAATACTTTGGAAAGGAGAACAATGAGAATTGCGAGGATTGCAAGCTCAAGAAGAACAACGATGATGCCTGCAACCGCAACGAGCATTGTTTCCGACATTGTCAGTTGTATTTTATCTGCAAACATATCCGTCACCCTCAGTCAATTCTCTTGATTGTGTAAGCGAATGTATTCTTCTTCTTTGCTTCACGCTTTTCAAAGAATGCCTCTGCCTGAGCGGGGAATGCAATGTATGAAAGTACATCTTCGTCGCATTTTGCTCTGTCGCCGAGATATGCTCTTGCTTCTTCCATACCGGGTTCAAGGGTGTCTGCGAATCTGCCTGTGAAGGGCTCTTCGTCACCGAGAACGAGCTTCTGAAGCTCTTCACTCACCTTGCCGGGTGCCTGACCGTATTCGCCCTTGATGTAGCTCTTGACTTCCTTGGAGATGTTCTTGTATCTTTCGCCTGCAAGAACATTGGCTGTTGCCTGAACGCCGACCATCTGGCTCATGGGAGTTACGAGGGGAGGATAGCCGAGGTCCTCACGGACTCTGGGAGTTTCAAGAAGAACTTCGTCAAGCTTGTCGAGCTTCTTCTGCGCAGTAAGCTGAGCAACGAGGTTTGAAAGCATACCGCCGGGAATCTGATAGATAAGAGCGTCTGTCTGAGTACCCATAACAACGGGGTTGAGCAGACCGCTTTCGAGAGCCTTTGCACGGATGGGTTTGAAGAAATCGTTGACCTCTTTGATTTTCTTTTCGTCAACGTCAAGCTCATAGCCCTGCTGACGCAGTGCATAAGCCATTGTTTCGGTTGCAGGCTGTGATGTGCCGCCCGAGAAGCAGGAAACAGCAGTGTCAACAACGTCTGCACCTGCCTCAACGCACTTCTGAAGTGTCATAAAGCCGAGACCTGTGGTGGAGTGTGTGTGGACAACAACGGGAAGCTTCACGTTTTCTTTGAGGGCCTTTACAAGGTCATAGCCTTCCTGCGGACCCATGATACCTGCCATGTCTTTGATGCAGATTGTGCCGACGCCCATATCTTCCATCTGCTTTGCAAGCTTTACATAGCTTTCAAGGTTATGGATGGGGCTGACGGTGAAGCAGATTGTACCTGATGCAATTGCACCGTTTTTGATTGTTTCGTCAACAGCAACCTCAATGTTGCGGATATCGTTGAGTGCGTCGAAAATTCTGATGATGTCAATACCGTTTTCAACGCTCTTCTTTACAAAAAGACGCACAACGTCGTCGGGATAGTGCTTGTAGCCGAGAAGGTTCTGTCCGCGCAGAAGCATCTGAAGCTTTGTGTTGGGACAAGCGGCTTTGATTTTGCGAAGTCTTTCCCACGGATCTTCGTTGAGGTAGCGAAGGCAGGAGTCAAAGGTTGCGCCGCCCCAGCACTCAAGGGAATAATATCCGCACTCATCAAGCTTTGAAAGCACGGGAGCAAAATCCTCAAAAGGCTTTCTTGTTGCGATAAGAGACTGGTTAGCGTCTCTCAGCACTGTTTCGGGCAAATAAACTTTTCTCATTGCAAAAACCCTTTCGTTAATTAAAATTCAAGACGTTTTTCGATATATGCTGTAAGTTCGCTTACGGGGATTCTTTCCTGCTGCATTGTGTCACGGTCACGCACTGTTACGCAGCCGTC
>JAZQXJ010000055.1:0-27830 GCA_045632815.1 Acutalibacteraceae bacterium
GAAATCCGTCAAGGATTTCTGCGCTTTTTGCCTTGTTCTATATCCAAACTATCTCTGTTTAAGGTGCGAAGCAGTTTTTATCAGGTTATTTTTCGTTCAGTCGAAATGACAAAAATCCCGCAATACTTTGTGTATTACGGGTTTTTTTCGTAAAGTATTAACGGAAAAGAGCCGATAAAAACCTTAACTTCCTTATGAAATGTCGCCCATATTTCGGCGGTTTTTTGTCAGAAAAGCTGATCTTTACCATTTCCAAGCTTATCCACAAGCCTGTTCATTTCCTGCTTTGAGCGCACGGAGCGTGAAAGCTCAACAATTCTTTTGCGTTCATTTTCATTCAGATTTGAAAACGTGTTCATTGCGTTTTCGTTGCGTGAAAGAGCCATTCCGAGACCCTGCGGAATACCGTTCAGATCAAACATAATTAACACCTCGGTAATATTTTTTACGCAGTTACTTATATTTATACTTTTTTATTAATATTCTGTATTTTATCTTGTTTTCAGCGATTTACTGTGATATAATATCATATAAAATTATTTTATTTTGGAGAGAGATTTTATGAGGTACAGAGAAATCGGGTCAACCGGAGTAGAGGTTTCTGTCCTTGGTTTCGGATGTATGAGATTGCCTGTTGTTGACGGTAACGGCGACTGCATTGATGAACAAAAGGCGATTGATCTTGTCCGTTACGGCATAGACAACGGCATAAATTATCTTGACACCGCTTATTTTTATCACGGCGGCAACAGCGAATCTTTTGTCGGCAAGGTAATTAAAGACGGTTACCGTGACCTTGTCTATATAGCAACAAAGCTTCCTCTGGGCGAGGTTAAGTGCGAGGCAGATGTTGAAAAGATTTTCAATACTCAGCTTGAAAGATTGGGTGTTGACAGCGTTGATTTTTATCTTCTTCACGCAGTCAATAATGATTCGTGGGATAACAAGGTTGTAAAATTTGATGTTCTTTCCAAACTTGAAAAATTAAAGGAACAGGGCAAAATCAAGCACCTCGGCTTTTCTTTCCACGATGATTTATGGGTGTTCAAAAAAATCATTGATGCTTATGACGGCTTTGAATTCTGTCAGATACAGTTCAATTACATAGATACCGATTATCAGGCTGGGCTTGATGGTCTTGAATATGCAGCTTCAAAGGGACTCGGCGTTATAGTTATGGAGCCTTTGCTTGGCGGTAAGCTTGCGAATCCTGCCGATTGCGTTAAAAATCAGCTTTCAGCAGATAAAACTCCTGTTGAATGGGCGCTTGATTTTGTGTGGAACAGACCCGAGGTTGCCATGCTTCTCAGCGGTATGGGCTCAATGCAGATGGTTGAGGATAATCTCGGCTATGCAGACAAAGCCCGGGTCGGTATGCTTTCCGATGCGGACATTCAAAGCCTTGCAAATGCAAAGAAAGCATTTGACGAAATGAATCTTGTTCCTTGCACGGGCTGTGAGTATTGTATGCCTTGCCCTGCAGGTGTTGAAATACCTAAAGTTTTTTCGGCATTTAACAATATTTCTGTGGGTGGCAGAAGACTTGTCAAGGAGATTTTTCCCGATATTGAGTATAATGCAGAGCTTTGCAAAAAGTGCGGCAAGTGTGAAGCTGCTTGTCCGCAGCATATAAAAATTGCAGATACATTAAGAATGGTCAAAAACAGCTTTTAATGAGGTGATAAAAATGAAAATTCTTTTTCAGGGTGATTCAATTACGGATGCAGGCAGAAACCGTGAGGATTATCACGATTTAGGCAGCGGATATCCTCTCTATGCTGCAAAATTTATCCGAGAAGAAAATCCGGATATGGATTTTGAATTTATAAATCTCGGCATCAGCGGTAATCAGACTATTGACCTTGTCAATAGATTGCAGAGTGATTTTATTGACATTCAGCCTGACCTTGTTTCAATTCATATCGGTGTAAACGATACATGGCACAGAGCGAGCAACCGTGCTTGGCTCGGAAACGATGTGTTTGAGGCGAATTATCGCAAAGTGCTTACGGAAATTAAAGAAAAAACAAATGCAAAAATTCTTATGATTGAGCAGTTTCTTCTTCCCGTTGCAGATAAGGATTATTTCAGGATTGATCTTAACGGAAAGATTGATGTTGAGCGTAAGCTTGCAAGAGAATTTGCGGATTATTACATTCCTCTTGACGGACTTATGGCTCAGGCTTGCGTAGGTCAGAGCTGTTATCATTGGTCGGAGGACGGCGTTCATCCCAACGCAAACGGCTCGGAGTTTATCGGCAGAATTTATGCGGATACATTCAAAAAAATTATAGCAAAGTAAGGCGAAAAAATGAAAAGTGTAAAAAGTGTTCTGAATTACATTTTTGTTGACGGCCTTTCAGGTATGGCGCTCGGTTTGTTTTCAACGCTTATTATCGGAACGATACTTGAGCAGATCGGCGGCTTTATTACGGGAACTGTCGGCACATACATTATGCTTGTTGCCGCTGTTGCAAAATCCCTGACGGGAGCAGGCATAGGCGCCGGTATGGCGTTCAAATACAAAACCGCACCTCTTGTCGGTGTTTCCGCTGCGGTTTGCGGTATGGTCGGCGCTTTTGCGTCAAAGCTGCTTGCAGGCGCTGTTGTTACCGATGCAGGTATGCTTTATTCAGGTCCCGGCGACCCGTTGGCAGCGTTCATTGCGGCGTTTTTTGCAATTCAGGCAGGCTTGCTTATAAGCGGTAAAACAAAGCTTGATATTCTTCTTACTCCCGCTGTTTCGATTATTATCGGCAGCGCGGCAGGCATATTTATCGGTCCGCCCGCATCAAAGGTTACTACATACATCAGCGAAATTATTACTTGGGGTATGGAGCGTCAGCCTGTGCTGATGGGTATTGTTGTTTCGGTTGTTATGGGTATATGTCTGACTCTTCCCATAAGCTCGGCGGCAATCGGTATTATCCTCGGTCTTTCCGGTATAGCAGGCGGTGCGGCTGTTGTCGGCTGCAGCGCGCAGATGATTGGCTTTGCCGTTGCAAGCTACCGTGAAAATAAGCTCGGCGGTCTTCTTGCTCAGGGTGTAGGCACATCGATGCTTCAGATGCCAAACATTGTAAGGCATCCGCAGATATGGATTCCGCCAATCATCGCAAGTGCAATTCTCGGTCCCATTTCATCTGCCGCGCTTAAGATGGAATGTTATGCTTCCGGCTCGGGAATGGGTACATCGGGGCTTGTGGGTCAGTTCATGACTTATTCCGCAATGGTTGATTCGGGTGTCAGCCCTGCGGTTGTTATGATTGAAATTATTGTTATGCATTTTGTTGCACCTGCGCTGATAACTCTTGCAATTTCAGAGTTTATGCGCAAAAAGAAGTGGATAAGCTTCGGCGATATGAAGCTTGAAAATAATTAAGCAATTAATTTTGGAGGTTAAATTTATGGCAAAGAAATTTACTGCAATTGTCCTTACACTCGCTATGCTTCTTTCTGCATTTGCAATTCCCGCATCTGCAGGCACAGAGGTTACATCAGATGTTGAGCGCGGCTTCTATCGCTTTGTTGACGGTTTGCTCGACACAATCGTAACAGGTATTTCATATATGATTGTTGAGCCTCGCGGTTGGGCTACTATGGATAATTACGAGTCCGAAAACTTCTATGAAGGCAACGATTTTATCGACGAGCCTGCAGCAGATGCAAAATGGTCTCTCGGCTATTCAAATGCATCAATTCTTACGGGCAAAGAGCTTGAAGAAGAGCATTATGTAGGCGGCAGCCTTTCTGTTACAAAGAAGCTTGCAACGGAAGTAAGAGACGACCAGAAGGTCAGAACAGTTGCAATTTCGGACGGCAGAGGTATCACAATCTTCTCATCAATCGATACTTTCGGTCTTGCCAACAACGAAGTAAAGGTTATCAGAGAAAAATTCCAGGCTTATGCTGACGAAAAGGGTTATGATATTACAAGTATCAATATCTCAGCTCTTCATCAGCACAGCTGTGTTGACACATTCGGTCTTAACGGCGATATCGTAGGCGCACTTTTTACAGCATCGTTCAAAAACCTTCTCGGTCTTGAACTTCCCAGCGGTAAAAACAAGAACTTTATGGAAAACCTTTATGAGGTAACCGTTCAGTCAATGATTGATGCCGTTGAAGGTATGGAAGAAGGCAGTCTCTACTACGGTACGGTTGATATCAGCGAATATATCAGAGATAAGCGCGCACCCAAGGTGTTTGACGGCAATCTCAACAGAATCCGTTTTGTTCCCGATGCAGCAGGCGAAATGGAAACATGGCTCATCAATCTTCCCATTCACTGTGTAGGCAACGGTGCTGCAGGCACAATGCTTACGGGTGACTATCCCTATTACATTGAAAAGTATCTCAATGAAAACGAAAATGCAAACTTTATCCAGATTCTCGGTGCAGAGCTTGCAATTTCATCATCTTATCCCGAAGTTCTTGATCTTGATCCCGAAATAATGGCTGAATATAATGATGAGGGTTATGCACGTCTTGCAGCTTACGGTGAGCTTCTTGCAAAGGCTGCAGCGTCAATAACAAATGATGTTGCCGTTGCACCCATCCTCAATATCAGACACGCTGAGGTTTTTGTTCCCATTAAGAACAGCATCTTCAAGCTTGCCGCAAGAGGCGGTCTGCTTACAAATACCGTTGTCAAGGACGGTCTTGATGTTTACACGGCAAGTGAATTCGGTTATGCCGAATTCGGCACAAACCTTGCAATTGCAATCATTCCCGGTGAGCTTGCTCCCGAAATCGCATACGGCGGCGCAATTACCGCAGAAGAATCATGGGACGGAACAGATTGGAACTATACTGCATTTGCAGATGCAACAGACAAGAAGCTCCTTGTTTTCGGTATCACCAATGATCAGGTCGGCTATATGATGACAGATAATGACTGGCGTTCATACCTTACCGAAAATGAAGAAATCGTTTCAACAGGTCCTGATGCAGGTGCAATCATTGCAGATGCATACCTTGAACTTTTCAACGAAGTTAACTGATATTCAGAAATCAACAAATGCAGAAAAGGCGGTGACTTCTTGGGCAAAAAATCAACAATAAAATATGCTTTCAAGGAGACCGATTTTCTGCTTTTTCTTCTTTGTTTGCTTACAACGGCTTTCGGTGTGCTTATGGTTTCAAGCGCAACGAGGAACGATGCAATAGAAGCAGGGGATTTTATCAGCCGTGAGTGTCTTATTATGATTCTTGCGGCATCGGTCGGAATAATAATAGGAATTTTTATTTCATTCCTTGATTACGATGCCGTTGTGGGTCTTGCACCGTTTATCGGCGGATTTTGCGTATTGCTTCTGCTCTCGCTGTTTATTTTCGGCGAAGGCACGGAGGACAGACCCGAGGCAATCTGCTGGATTCCGATTATAAAAACGGAAAGCTTCAGCGTTAAATTCCAGCCGTCTGAGCTTGTTAAAATCGGATTTATGATTACATTTACAGCTCACATTGAGGCAGTAAAGGATAACATCAACAGCCTTAAAAATGTTATTCTGCTTGCTGTTCATGCGTTTATTCCCATAGGCATAATTATCCTTACGGATGACCTCGGCTCAGCAATCGTTTTTGCATTGATGTTTGTAGGAATGATGTTTGTTGCAGGAGTAAAAATGCGGTATTTTGCCGTTGCCTTCGGTGCTATAATTGCTTTTGTTCCGCTTTTGTGGTCGCAGTTTCTTGCGCCTTTCCATAAAAGGCGTATTCTTGCAATTTATTATCCTTCTGCCCTGAGCGAAGATGTCTACAGAGATGTTGTTTATCAGCAGCAGCGAGGTCTCAATGCCATAGGCTCGGGTCAGTTCTGGGGTGACGGTCTTTTCAAAGGCACATATACCCAGTCTGCGGCAGGTGTACCCGTTAATGAAAGCGATATGATATTTACGGTTGTAGGTGAAGAGCTTGGATTTGTGGGATGCGTTATTCTGCTTGCTGTTCTTGCGCTCATCGTTGCAAGAATTGTCAAGGTTGGCAAAATGTCACGCAACCTAACGGGAAGTCTGCTCTGCTTCGGTGCGGCGTTTATGATAGGAGCGCAGACGATTATCAACATCGGAATGTGTCTTATGCTTTTGCCGAGTATCGGCATCACTCTTCCGTTTATGAGTGCGGGCGGCTCATCGAATCTTTGCATTTATTTTGCAATCGGTATAGTGTTGAGCGTTTACCGTTTCAACTGTAACCGTAATCCCGTTAATTTCAGGCTCACCAGAGTCAGCACACCGTTTGCGGAAACTTAAACTTATACGGAGGCGATGCATATGCATTTGCCTCCGTTTTTTTCAATATATTGGCTTAATTTTCTTGACAAATCACCAAATATAGTATAAACTGAATATAATTATGATTACTTGGTGAAATGGAATTTTAATTAATACATCTTGAATGGAGTGGATTTTGAAAGTGAGTGAGAACATGATTCAGTATGTTACCGATGCTTGTAACGGCAACATAGATGCAATTGCAAAGCTCTACACAAGAACTTTAAAAGCATCCTATTTCCTTGCGGAAACTCTCTCGGACAGCAAAAGCGAAGCTGTTGATATTGTTAAAAAGGCGTATGCAAGAGCCTTCTGCAACATTGACAAGCTCAAAAAGCCCGAGGCTTTTGAGATTTGGATGAAGCAGAATGTTGCAGCGGTCTATAAGGAAAGCAAGAAGTTTGTTTTCTCCGATGCGGATGCAGGTGCAGTTGAAAATTCATCCGAATTTCTGCCTGAAAGCGTGCTGGAAAATGATGAACTGACCGCAAAGATTTATAAAGCGGTTTCAGACCTCAGACCTGAGCTTAAAACAGCTCTTGTTCTTCATTACAACAACGGAATGCCCGTGCAGATTCTTGCAAAGTTCCTCGGCGTTTCGGAAAGCACGGCAAATGCACTTCTCGGCAAGGCAAGAGCAAACGTGCTTGAAGCCGCTGGTATTGCGGCGGATTCAACCGCAACAGCAGGTGCATTGCCCGTTATTACAAGGCTTTTCCAGCGTATGGCATCCGATGTTACGATTGAAAATACGGATGTAAGAGACATCTTTATTTATGTTACGGATGAATACAGAAATTCAAAACCCGTTCAGCCCGTTGTCGAGTCTGAACCCGAAAACGAGCCTGAAGAAAAAGCAGATGAAACAGAAACCGTTGAGGATGAAATTTCCGTTCAGGAGGATGCTCCTGCGGAAGAATCCGAGCCTGAAGCTGTTCAGCCCGAGGAAGAAAAGGCTGATGAAGAGCCTGCGGCAAGCAATGTTGTTATGTTTACTCAGAAAATCAGCAAGCTTTTCGGTGACAATCAGCCCGCCGCTGAAATGGAAGACATTTCTTCGGGTGCAGACAAGGAAGAATGGGCAGGCGAGACCGATGACGGCGAGGTGACCGTTCCCGATTTCGGCGCTCCCGTAACAGATAATTCAGACAGCACAGTTGATGAAGAAACCATCGGTAATTTCGGCGGAATTTCCATTGATGCAGACCTTGAAGATCAGACACCCGTTGCAGAAGAAAAGAAAGCGGACAAGTCTCTCAAAATGCCTGCAATTCTTACAAAACTTAATCCCAAAACAATTATTATTGCGGTTGCTGCCATAGTTGCGCTTATTGCCGTTATTTTCGGTATTTCAAAGCTTGCGGGCGGTAACGATACTCCCGATGACAGCGCATATGCGTGGCAGGCAGGCGGATTTGCTGAGTGTACCGAACTCGGTTATCTTGACGAAAATGCTGCTTATTTCAAGTCTGCAACAACAGGCAAGTACGGTCTCATTGATTATCAGGGCAATGTTATTCTTCAGCCTAACTACGACGGCTTCAAGCGTTGCGGAAGCGGCAGAGAATATACAGACAGAGACAGCTATCATACACTCGTCGTTATCGGAAACGAGGAATTTGAAATTACCGTTGTTAACGGTGTTGTTACTATTTCGGAAAATGCGCATCTTTATCATTCCGTGCCTACAGAAATTCTTGAAGGCGTATCTTATGAAGAGCGTGACCGTTATTTTGAAGGCTATGCCGCCGCAAGAAAGAATGATAAATGGGGCTATGTAAGCCAGGAAAAGGACAAAAAGGTTATTCCTTATGAATATGAGGCTGTAAATGACCTTACTCCCGGTGAAACTTCATCATGTGACTATTGCCGTCCCGTAACAGGCGGACTTATCGCTGTTAAGAAAGACGGAAAAATGGGTATAATAAACCTTGATAACGATGTTGTTGTGCCTTTTGAATACAGCAATATTATGCCCGGCAGCAACGGTGTGTTCATCGCTTGCAAGGACGGTGTATGGGGTGCAATTCTTGTTGGTGATGCACAGACAACATTCAAGGGAATCAATATCACCGTTGAAACTCTTCCTCCCGAAGTAACGGAAACTCCCGGTGAGGAAACTCTCGGCAAATATAAGGTTGTTTCCGATGACGGCGCAAATGTAAGAGAGGGCGTAGGCTCGGATTATGACCTTCTCGGTGAACTTGACTACGGCGATATCGTTATCGGTTATGAAACAAAGAAGGCGGATAACGGCAACAAATGGCTCAAAATCAAGCTCAACGGCGAGTACGGCTGGGTTGCTATGAATATGCTTGAGCCTGTCGATTAATTCAGAACTTACCTTGCGGCAGTTGCTTGACAATTGCCGCAAAGGTGATATAATATTTTCAGTTTAATATCAAGCTGTGACGGAGAATAATCCATTGCCTGCTTTACAGAGAGACGGCTGAGCTGCTGAAACAGCCGTTAAGCATAAAGGCATCGGAGTGCCGCTCCCGAGCTCTGCCGTGAAGAACGGCGGCGTTACCTTGCGTTATAAAGGATTGAGTGGTGCAGTTAAGCACAATTTGGGTGGTACCGCGGCGAAAGCCGTCCCATAACCGAGTTGTAATTCTGCACCTTTTTTTATTATTTAATCAATAAATTACGGGGCAAAATTGTCCCTCAGGAGGAATTTTTATTATGAAATGGATGGGTCTTAACGAGTTAAGAGAAAAATATCTTGCTTTTTTTGAGTCCAAGGATCATCTGAGATTGCCCAGCTTCTCACTTGTTCCGCAGGGAGATAAGAGTATTCTGCTTATCAACGCAGGTATGACTCCTATGAAAAAATATTTCACAGGCGAGGTGACTCCTCCCAAAAAGAGAGTTACAACCTGCCAAAAATGTATTCGTACACCCGATATTGAGAATGTAGGTAAAACTGCACGCCACGGCACATATTTTGAAATGCTCGGCAACTTCTCATTCGGTGATTATTTTAAACGCGAAGCAACAGCCTGGGCTTGGGAATTCTTTACAAAAGCTCTCGAAATTCCCGAAGAGCTTCTTTATGTCAGCGTTTATCTTGAAGACGACGAGGCTTATGATATCTGGACAAAAGAGGTGGGTGTTGACCCCTCTCATATGGTACGCTTCGGCAAGGAGGATAATTTCTGGGAGCACGGTGCAGGTCCTTGCGGTCCTTGCTCGGAAATCTATTTTGACAGAGGTCCTTCAAAGGGATGCGGCAGCCCCGACTGTAAGGTAGGCTGTGAATGTGACAGATTTATCGAAGTATGGAATCTTGTTTTCACTCAGTTTGAAAACGACGGCAAAAACAACTACACACGCCTTGCAAATCCCAATATTGATACAGGTATGGGTCTTGAAAGACTTGCCTGCGTAATGCAGGATGTTGACAACCTTTTCGAGGTTGATACAGTTCGTAATATTATGAAGCACATTATGGAGATTGCAAAGCTCAATTACCATGATGACGAAAAGAAGGATATTTCGCTTCGTGTTATCACCGACCATATCAGAAGCACAACATTTATGGTTGGCGACGGTGTTCTTCCCTCAAACAGCGGCAGAGGATATGTACTCAGAAGACTTCTTCGCCGCGCCGCAAGACACGGCAGACTTATCGGCATTGACAGACCCTTCCTTGCAGAGGTCTGCGATACCGTTATTGCCGAAAATTCAAACGCTTATCCCAATCTTGTTGAAAAGCAGGATTATATCAAGAAGGTTATTTCAACTGAAGAGGAGAGCTTCTATAAAACAATCGATTCAGGTCTCGGTCTTCTCAACGAAATGATGGAAAAATCGGAAAACGGTGTTCTTTCAGGCGAAGATGCATTCAAGCTTCAGGATACCTACGGCTTCCCCATTGACCTTACAAAAGAAATCGCCAACGAAAAGAATATGACTGTTGATGAAGAAAAATTCCGTCAGCTTGTTGAAGAAGCAAGACTCAAGGCAAAGAGCGCAAAGAGAAACGCGGCCGATTCCGACTGGAGAAACAACGGCGTTTCTTTCAAGGATATTGCCAAGACCGTATTTACAGGTTATACAGAAAACAATACGGAAGCTGAAATACTCGCACTTGTTTCTGACGGCGAAAGAAAAGATTTTATCAATGACGGTGACAACGCTGTTGTTGTTCTTGATAAAACATCTTTCTATGCTGAAAGCGGTGGTCAGGTCGGTGACACGGGCATAATCAGAATCGGTGAAAGCGTTTTTGAGGTTACCGATACAACAAAGGATGCCGACGGTGCATACCTTCACCACGGCACACTTTCCGGCGATGGCATAAAGGTAGGCGACAAGGCCGTTACCGTTTATAACGAAGACACAAGAAAATCAATAATGAGAAATCATACAGCGGCTCATCTTCTTCAGGCTGCGCTCCGAGAGGCACTCGGCTCACATGTTGAGCAGGCAGGTCAGCTTGTAAACGATGCGGCAATGAGATTTGACTTCACTCATTTCTCGGCGCTTACCGCAGAAGAACTTTCCGTTGTTGAAGCTAAAGTTAATGAAATCATACTTTCCGCAATTCCCGTAACAAGCACGGAAATGCCTATTGAAGAAGCCAAAAAAGCAGGCGCAATGGCACTTTTCGGCGAGAAATACGGCGATATTGTAAGAGTTGTCAAAGCAGGCGATTTTTCAACCGAGCTTTGCGGCGGTACACATGCCGACAACACGGGCAAGCTTGGTCTTTTCAAGATTGTTTCAGAGTCATCTGTTGCAGCAGGTGTGCGCAGAATCGAAGCTGTAACGGGTAAGGGTGTTCTTGATTATATTGCAAAGAACAATGCACTTATTGCAGATACCGCTGTTGCAATGAAGCTTGCAAATGTAAGCGATCTTGATAAAAAGGCAAATTCGCTTATGACTGACCTTAAGGCAAAAGAAAAAGAAATCGAGCAGCTTCGTGCAGAACTTTCGCAGCTTAAGACGGGCGATCTTATGGGAAACGCAATTGATGTTAACGGAATCAGCCTTGTTGTTACAACTGTTGAAGGTGTTAACCCCGGCGACCTTCGTTCAATGTGCGATAAGGTTAAGGAAAAAGATAACGCAGTTGCTGTTATCTGCGGCGTAAACGGTGCAAGCGCTAACTTTGCCTGCGCTTGCGGCAAGGATGCAGTTGCAAAGGGCGCACACGCAGGAAACATCGTCAAGGCTGTTTCAAAGCTTGCAGGCGGCTCAGGCGGCGGCAGACCCGACAGCGCAATGGCAGGCACAAAGGATATTTCAAATCTTGCGGCTGCAATGGACGCTGTTGCTGAAATCGTAAAAGAAATGATTAAATAAAGGAAGTGTCGGTATGGATTGCATTTTCTGTAAAATAATTAACGGCGAAATCCCAACAACAAAGGTTTATGAGGATGATAAGGTCATTGCATTCAATGATATTGAGCCTCAGGCACCAGTTCATATTCTTATAATTCCCAAGGAGCATATCAAATCAGCTGCAGAAATTGACGAGTCAAACAGCGGCCTGATTGCTCATGTTTTTGAGGTTGCCTCAAAAATAGCAAAAGAAAAGAATCTTGACGGCTTCAGGATTGTCAACAACTGCGGCGACAGCGCAGGTCAGACTGTAAAACACATTCATTTTCACCTTATGAGCGGCCGTGATTTCGCATGGCCTGCAGGTTGATGGGGGTAAATTATGTCAGAATATTACAGAGTTGATATTGCGGGCATGGAGCGTGATCTGCTCCGATGCCCTATCAGCGATAAGCTTGATATTGCGGCGTGTATTCTTTTCGGTGATGTTGAAATAACCGTTCACTCGGCAACAAAGCTTCTCGAAAAAATTCCCGAATTTGATTTTATCGTTACTCCCGAGGCAAAAAGTATTCCTCTTGCTTATGAAATGGCAAGACAAAGCGGAAAAAAGTATTTTGTTGTTCGCAAAAAGGCGAAGCTTTATATGAAAGACCCCGTGAGTGTTAATGTGCGTTCAATTACCACCGCATCCGAGCAGACCCTTATCCTTGACGGCGTTGAGGGCGAGCAGATAAGAGGAAAGCGCGTTGTTATCGTTGATGATGTTATCAGCACGGGTGAATCGCTTAAGGTTGTTGAAGAGCTTTGCGCAAAGTTTGATGCCAATATTGTTGCGAAGGCTGCCGTGCTTGCTGAGGGCGATGCGGCAGAAAGAGATGATATTGTTTTCCTCGGAGAAATTCCGCTTATAGAAAAGTAATTTTTCAAAGGGTGTTGTAAATTGGCGAGACCGTATGCCGTAATAGGCTTTACGCTGTTTTTTGTGACAACCCTGTTGTTTGAATTTGAAATCGGAGTGACGGTAACGGCTCTTGCTGTTTTTGCCGCCGCTCTGGTTGTATCGTTGATTGTCAGAAGTATAAGACGGAACGGTTTTTTGCCCGTTATATTTGCGTCGGGTGCGGTTGCGTGTGCATTATTGCTTTGCGAAACATTATTTGTATATAATCCCGCAATGAAATACGACGGCTTGACAAGCTGTGCAATAAAGGCGGAAATCACCGACCTGCCTGAGATAAAATACGGTAATTATTATTATTCTGCAAGGATGTTTGAGATTAACGGAGAAGAAACGGACACGGATATCCGCCTTGTCTTTTCAACGCCCGTAGAGGCTGAGCCGTACGATGTTATTGAAGGCAGATTCAATGTGTATGCATTGGGTGCATCTGACGAAAGCTTTATTCAGTCATATAAATCGCGCGGTGTTTTTCTTGGAGCATATTCATCTGACGGTGCTTATTCTGTCACAAATATTGCGGAATCCGAAAAGCCGTTTATGAAAAAGATTATCGACCTCAGAGAGGGGATAAAGAGGGCTGTATACAGAATTATGCCTGATGAAAACGGTGCGTTTACCGTTGCTATGCTTATCGGCGATAAAAGTGCGTTGCCTCAAAGCGTATATTCTGCATTTCAGACTCTGGGTATATCCCACATAATTTGTGTGTCAGGTTTTCATGTTTCATTATGGTCGTTGTTTGTTCTTGAGATTCTCAAAAAATTGCGGGTCAATTCCGTGGTGTCAAATCTGCTTGCATCCGTCAGCGTGATTTTGTTTATGCTTATTGCAGGGCTGACTTATTCTGCTGTACGCGCAGGAATAATGATGCTCATTTTTCTGATTGGCAATATAATAATGCGTCAGCGTGATTCTCTCAATTCTCTCGGCATTGCGTTGACTGTACTTGCACTTTTGAAGCCTTTTTCAATGAGTGCCGCTTCGTTGCGGCTTTCTGTTCTTGCATCTGCAGGGATAATTCTTTACAGCTTATATATTGAACCTGAAATCAACGGTCTGATTGATAAAATAAAAGGTGAGACTTCTGCAAAAGTACTGAAGAAAATTATATTTCCGCTGATGATTACAGTGTCTGCAACGGCATTTACTCTGCCTGTTGCTCTGGGTATGAACAGCAGCTTCAATTTCCTTTGCTTTGCGGCTAATCTTATTGTTGTTCCCGTTGCAGGCTGGTGTATGGTTACGGGTGCATTCGGTGCCTTGTTGGGTACATTTCTGCCCTTGGCAAATAATTTGCCTGCTTTTGTAACAAAGCTGCTTTGCAGGTTTATTATTGGCTTTTCTTCGTGGCTGTCAGGGTTCGATTTTCTTACATTCAGGATTGAAAAGGATAAAACAGCTGTTATTCTCTGCGGAGTATATCTGCTGTGTCTTGTAACGGTTTTTATTTCGGTTTTACGCAAGAAAGTTTATACTGTTGCGGCAGGTGTATGCACCGTTATGTTTACTGTGTGTATTGTTACTCTGTCAATATCCGAATCAAAAGAAACAAAAATTACCGTTGTTGATTGCGGCAATGGAACTTCGGTCTTTGTGAATTGCGGAGAAGAAAATCTGCTTATAGGTGCAGGCGGCAGCGAATTTCTCGGCGCATCAAAAATTAACGAGCTGATATCGTATTACGGCGGAGGGCTGAATGCGGCTTTTGTGCCGGATTCAGAGGAGTCGTCAGGTGCATATCTTCGTAATATATTTGCGTCTTACAGACCTGCCGTTATCTGCTGCGATGAATTGCCCGAAGGCGTTGATTTGCTTCTCAATCAAAGCGAAAATCGTGTCTTTACCGATACGTATATTGCCGAAAATATTTTTGTGAAATCATATAATTTCGATAATTATTATTGCACTTATATTAAAACAGACGATATTTCTGCTGTCGTTTGTTTTGATCCGTTGTTTGATTACAGCCTTATGCCCGAGGCTTTGCGGGATGCCGATATTGTAATATCGAGAAGTAATTTTCCGCTGAATGTTTTTGAAAATACGGATTCGGTTTATGTTCTCAACGCAGAAGAAACGAGAGCCGAAAACGCAAAGAAAAAATTCGGGGAAAACCGATTTTTTGTCACGGGTGGAGAGGGCGATATTGTTCTGCGTGCTGTCAACGGAAATCTTAAAGTTGAGAGGGAATAATCCTCTCGGAAAGGATGAATATGCCGACTTTGAATGAATCAGCTTTGAAAGAAAAGCTCAGGGATAACCCCGTTGGTGTTTATCTTATTTACGGTGAAGAAGCTTACCTGAAAAAGACATATATTGATAAAATTGTCTCCAAAACGGTTGATCCTGCTTTTGAGGACTTCAATTTCCATGCTTTTGATGGCAAGGAATGTACTCTTTCCGAGGTTTATGAGAGCGCAGAGGCTGTGCCGATGATGGCGGAAACAAAATGTGTACTTGTCAAAGATTTTCCGCTTGACAGTCTTGATGAAAACGGATTTGAACAGCTCGAAAGGGTTGTCAGGGAAAATCCCGATGACTGTGCGCTGATTTTTTCATTTGTTGCATATGAACCCAAAGGCGCAAAATGGACAAAGGCAGTAAAGCTTTTTGAAAAATACGGTTTTGCCGTAAAGCTTGATAAGAAAACATCGCTTGAGCTTGTCAAAATGCTTGAAAGCGGTGCAAAAAGGCGAGGCAAACCCTTTGCTTCTGGTGTGGCATCATATCTTATAACCTGTGTGGGCAGCGACCTGAACACCTTGCTCAATGAAACAGAAAAAGTCTGCGCATATGCGCAGGGCGATGAGGTGCTTAAAAGCGATGTTGATGCCGTTTGTATCAAGAGCCTCGATGCAAGAGTTTTTGATATGATTAAAGACCTGACAGCAGGCAGATTTGACAGCGCATTCAAAAAGCTTAATGTTCTGTTTGAACAGCGTGAGGATGAATTTCAGATTCTCGGCGCACTTATCGCGCAGTATTCCGATATTTACCGTGCGAGGGCGGCTGTAAAATCGGGTAACCGAGCCGAAATAATTGCCAAGCATTATAACTATGCAGGCAAAGAATTCAGGCTTTCAAATGCTGCAAGAAGCGGCTCGTCGCTTTCTTTTGACGATATCGGAGAGTGTATTGAAATCTTGCTTTGGGCAGATACAACATTGAAAAGCTCTGCGCTCAGCAAACGCCTTGTGCTGGAGCAGACCGTTGTTAAGCTTGCGAGGGTTGGTAGACGATGATTAAAATAAAGCAGGCGGTTATAGTTGAAGGAAAGTACGATAAAATCAAGCTTTCTTCAATTATCGATGCGCCCATAATTCAGACTGACGGCTTTGGTATCTTCAAGGATAAGGAGCTGCAGATGCTTATCAGAAAACTTGCCGAAAAAAGAGGGATTCTTGTGCTTACTGACAGCGATTCCGCAGGCTTCAAAATCCGTTCCTTTATCGGCTCTACGGTTGACGGCAAGTATATAACCCATGCATATATTCCCGATATATTCGGCAAGGAAAGCCGCAAAACCGAGCCTTCAAAAGAGGGCAAAATCGGTGTTGAGGGCGTGTCGGAGGAAGTGATTATGCAGGCGCTTTCCAATGCGGGAGTGCTTTGTGAATCATCACCCGAACCCGAGCGTCCCATTACAAAGCTTGACCTCTATGAGCTTGGCTTTACGGGCGGTGAAAACAGCTCTGCAAGAAGAACCGCATTGCTCAGATATTATTCTTTCCCCGAGCGTCTTTCCGCAAATTCACTTGTTAAGGTGCTTAACTGCGTAACAACATATGAACGCTTCCTTGATGATGTCAGGGAGATTGAAAAGGAGATGTCCGAATGCTGAGAATCGGTCACGGATACGATGTTCACAAGCTTGTTGAAAACAGAAAACTTATTATCGGCGGTGTTGAAATACCGTATGAAAAAGGTCTGCTCGGTCACTCCGATGCGGATGTGCTTCTTCATGCGATAGGGGATTCGCTGATGGGTGCCGCCGCACTCGGAGATATCGGCTGCATCTTCCCTGATAACGACCCGAAATTCAAGGATGCCGACAGCCTTGTGCTTCTTTCCGAAGTAGCGTCTTTGCTTAAAAGCAAAGGTTTTTCGGTTGTGAATATAGACGCAACACTTATTGCACAGAGACCCAAAATGCGTCCTTATATTGATGAAATGCGAGGTAATATTGCTTCTGCGTGCGGTATTGATATCGGCTGTGTTAGCGTAAAAGCAACAACCGAGGAGGGTCTCGGTTTTACGGGTAACGGAGAGGGTATATCCGCTCATTCAGTTTGCATGATTAACAAAGAAAATTAATTTTTTGTAAATATATATAAATATCATTTGCAACCTGCAGTTTGTTATGATATGATATTCACATAAGTATGAAGGGTTGGTCGCGGTATGTCCTATTTTGAAAATTTTGCGGATTTTTTCTCTAAAATTCCGTCAATTAATCTTAAAATTACCGACATTCTGGATATCTGTCTTGTTGCCTTTATAGTTTACAACGGCATCAAACTTATTCGCAAAACAAGGGCGTTTCAGCTTGTTAAGGGATTGCTTCTGCTCGGCGCAGGTTATCTTGTGATAAATGCGCTCAATATGGAGGCAAGTTCTTATATTTTTGAGTTTGTTTTCAAGAATATTTTTATTATTCTTGTTATTCTTTTTCAGCAGGAAATCAGGCATGTTTTTGAAAAGGTCGGAACAAGCAAGCTTTCAAGCATTAGTCATTTTCTGCGTGGAGACAACTCTGAAAAATACAAGACCGTTAATGAAGCCATAATTGAAATTTCAAAGGCTGTCCAGCGTATGAGCGACAGCAAAACGGGCTGTATCATAGTTATGGAAAAAGATTTGCTTCTCGGTGATGTTATTGAGACCGGAAAACCCGTTGATGCGAAGATAACACACGAGCTTATCGGTAACATATTCTTCCCGAATTCGCCGCTCCACGACGGAGCTGCAATTGTCCGTGGCGGCAGGCTGCTTTGCGCAGGCTGCGTTCTTCCTCTTTCCAAGAACAGCGAACTTTCCAGCGACCTCGGCACAAGGCACAGAGCCGCACTCGGTATGAGTGAGCAGAGCGATGCAATGGTTATTGTAACATCTGAGGAAACAGGAACAATTTCTCTTGCTGTTGAGGGTGAACTTCTCAGGAATCTTACCGAAGCAGAGCTTCGAGAAGAACTTATTGATTACATCCTTGAAAACATAGACCATAAAGACAAACCTTCCGACAGCGGAATGTTCACAAAACTGTTTAAGGGTAAGAAAAAATGAAGAAGAAACAAAAAATAAGTGATTTATTTTATAACAACAGATTTTTGCTGGTTTTTTCGGTTATAGTTGCTGTTGTATTCTGGCTTGTAGTGGTAGTTGAACTTGGCGTTGAGGTTGAAAACACCGTCAGAAATGTACCCGTTCAGGTTGATTATGCAATGGTTGAGGAAAATCTGGGCTTAAAGCCATACGGAGAAACGGAATTTACTGTTGATGTTACCGTAATGGGCAAGAAATACATTGTTGAATCGGCTGATATGCTTGATGATCTTGTTGTCAAAGCGAATACAAGCTATGTCAATTCTGCAGGCACTTCAACTCTTAAGCTTGAAATAAGCTCAAAGAATACCAATCCTGCATACCATATTGTCAGATATTCCGCCGATGAAATTACTGTTTATTTTGATTATCCGGGTGACAAGGAATTTGTTGTTGTTCCTGAATTCCAATTTGACGGTAGCCCCGTGGCAGAAGGTTATCATATGGGTGAATATATCTTCCCCGAGTCGGATACAATCCGAATAACCGGACCCGAAACAGAGGTTAATAAGATAAAAAAAGTTGTTGCAAGGGCTGATGTCAACGGTGAACTCAAGCAGAATGAAACCGTTGATGCTGAGCTTGTTGCTCTTGCTGACGGCGATGAAACCGTGCGTAACATCACTTTTAGCAGAAACTCGGGCAAAATCCGTATTACAATTCCCGTTTATAAAATTGTCGATCTGCCGTTAGCGTGCGCTTTTGTCAACAAGCCCTCGGATTATGTTGATAATCCTCCCTTTACCGTTTCAATTTCTCCAACCTCGGCAAAAATCGGAATACCCGAGAAAAAGCTGGAGGGTCTTACCGAGTTTGAAATTCTGATGATTGATTATTCTCAGATTAAAGACGGGGTTAATACTTTTGTTGTCAAAGCGTCCGACATTACGGGCGGTGTTGTTGTCGGCGAAACAGAGGAGTTTAAAATAACGGTTAATGTTCACGGAATGACCTCCGGTAAGGTGGAGGCACCTCAGAATATCAGCTTTGTCAACGAGCCGTCGGATGCAACGGTTGAGCTTGTCAAGCTTGATTTTTCGGAGATAACCGTAATCGGTCCTTCAACATCTGTTAAGGAAATGACTGCCGAGAATATCACGGTCACCGCTGATCTGAGCAGTATTTCTGCGGACACAAAGGGCAATGTAACCGTACCTGTTATGATAAAAGATGATGATTGCTGGTCTTACGGAGAATATACAGCTATGGTTTCAATTTCATAATTTGCAAAAAACACAGCCTGCACAGTTTGAAGTGCAGGCTTTTTTGTATATTCTCTTTATATAAGTATAATTATTTATAAATAGTTATTGATTTATATATATTTGTTGTGTTATAATAAACTGAAATTATATTCTATAAGGAGGAGTGGCGGAAATGAAAAGAAGTTTTGCTGTTTTTACTGTTCTTATGCTTGTATTTTCTATTTTGTTTTCGTCATGCAAATCCTCGGATATTATAAAACCCGTTGACTCGCTTCTCACACCACCGCTGTATCACGAAGAATATAAATCGCTTGTTGATGCGTTTCACAAGGAAGTCAGCAAAAATGTTGTTTTCTGCAGCCCCAGAAAGGGCGATTATCGCTCTGCGATAACTATTGAGGATCTTGACGGTGACGGAGAAAATGAAGCGTTGATTTTCTACCGTGATGAGCTTGAAAGCTCGGTTTCAAGGCTTCATTATTTTAAGCTTTCGGGCGGTGAATGGACTTCAAGGTCCGATCTTAACGGATACGGCAATGAGGTTGAAAAGCTGATGATAAGCGATATGGATGGCGACGGCAACAGAGAGCTGATTGTTATCTGGAGCGTTTCGGGTGTTTCATCGAGCAACATAATGTCCGTTTACAGAGCCTCGCTCAATTCATACAAAGAACTCTCCAATGAGCCTTGCTCGGTTTGCGAGCTTACGGATATTGACGGCGATTCTCGCGAAGAACTTTTCTATGTGAGTCAGACAACATCCTCCGGTGTTGTTCAGAGGCTTGCAAGGGCGGTAAGACTTTCGGGTAACAGCATTGTTATTATGGGCGAAGCCAAGATGGATCCCAACATCAGCAGTTATACATCCGTTAAAACGGAAAAGGCTTCAGGTGATTCGCCTATGAAAATTTATATCGATGCTCTTAAAGGCGAAAGTCAGATGATAACAGAGCTTGTTTTTTGGGACAGCAGTAAATCCGAGCTTT
This sequence comes from Acutalibacteraceae bacterium, assembly GCA_045632815.1. GTDB lineage: Bacteria > Bacillota > Clostridia > Oscillospirales > Acutalibacteraceae > CAG-177. The sequence goes on from JAZQXJ010000055.1 coordinate 20,045, forward strand.
GCGCTCCTTTCCTCGATGCCGATACAATGTCCAATATTGAAACGCTCAGAGATAATCCCATTCCGAGTGCGGATATAAATAACGACGGAACAATAGACATTCCGATTCAGGGCAGACTTCTCGCCGAAGAAGATCCCGCAAACAAAATGTATGTTATCAGCTGGGTTGATTATTCGGGAGATACACCCGTTACGGTTGCTGATTCCGTTATCAATTTTGCCGATAATTATATGATTAATCTCAACGAAGGCGAAGCGGAAAATATCAAAATCATAAATTATCGTTCTCAGAATTGCTGGGTTGTCTGCAGAATGAATTCCGACGGCTCGCAGACAGAGCTGTACTCCATACTCAATGTTGCATCGGACAGATGGCTGGAAGATGAATTCAAAGCATATTTTTCTGTTCTGGAATATGACAACAGCGTCATTTGCGCTTATATTACCGATAACGGAGTCAAATCCGGATTAACAGAGGAAATCTTAACAAACAGGATAACTAAAATTCCGACATAAGGAGAAACGTTATGAAAAGAGTTCTTATAGCCGAAGATGAAGCTGCCATAAGAGAGTTTGTGGTAATCAACCTTCGCAGGGGCGGATACGATGTTGTTGAAGCGGAGGACGGTGCAAAAGCACTTGAACTTTATGATGCGTGTGACGGCGATTTTGATGTTATTCTTCTTGACATCATGATGCCGAATGTTGACGGCCTTGAGGTCTGCAAACAGTTACGCGAACGCAACAAGAATGTCGGTATAATTATGCTCACGGCAAAAACTCAGGAAATGGACAAGATAACAGGACTTATGGGCGGTGCTGATGACTATGTTACAAAACCGTTTTCTCCGACAGAACTTGTTGCAAGAGTTGATGCCATATACAGACGCGTTGCAATGAATACCGTTCGCAAGCCCGTAAAGGAAGATATAATCGAACTCGGCGAATTCAAGCTTAATCTTCGCAGCAGAACGCTGACCAAAAACGGCAGATTTATTGAACTTACTCAGGTCGAATTTCAGATGATGGAATATTTCTTCAACAACCACGGCGCCGCACTCAGCAGAACGGATATTCTCAACAAAGTCTGGGGCAGCGAATATTTCGGTGAAGAAAAAATAGTGGATGTTAATATCCGAAGACTGCGAATGAAGATAGAGGATGAGCCTTCCGTTCCCAAACATCTGACAACAATCTGGGGCGTCGGCTATAAATGGATAATTTAATTTAACACAAATACGGCGAAAGGGGGCAGAAAGGTTGAAGTTTCAGAGCATAACTAAGCGATGGTTTCTTACCGTTGCATCAATCATAATTGTTATTCTGATTGTAACATCAACCGTTCTGTTTCTCTCCCTGAGAAGCTATTATTACGGAGTTGCCGATATGGCGCTTGATTCTCACTCCGCCGATGAGGTTGCCACTCAGTTCAACCTTTATCTTGATTCGTCAACGGGCGGCTTTGAGGACGCAGGCAGAAACTATATTGACAGCTTCCCCGATAAAGATTCAATGGCTGTGTGGATTATTGATAAAGGCGGCAATGTTATTCTTTCCACCAGCGGATTTGAAATAAAAGAAAAGGTTGAAATGCCCGATTTTGTTGCCGCAGTCAGCGGTGAGGGTACTTCAAAATGGACGGGCAGACTCCCGTCCGGCGAAAAGATAATGTCGTCAACCTGTGCCTATAACTATTCAAACGGCAACATCGGCGGCGCGGTAAGATTTATGGTTTCGCTTGAAGCGATTGATGCTCAGCTCGGCAGAATTGCTGTTCTTATTTCTTCCGTGTGTATACTGATGTTTGCGCTTGTTGTTGTTTCGGGCAGCGTTTTTATCCGTTCAATTGTTAATCCCGTTAAGGATATCGGCGAAACGGCAAAAAGAATTGCAGGCGGTGACCTTGCCGCAAGAATTGACCATTATCCCTATAATGACGAGATAGGCGAGCTTTGCACAACGATAAACGATATGGCAACAAAGCTTTCGGAATCGGACAGGCTGAAAAATGATTTTATTTCAACCGTTTCCCACGAACTTCGCACTCCGCTTACCGCAATCAAGGGCTGGGGCGAAACTCTTTTGCAGATTAACGACACAGACCCTGCAATGACCCAAAGGGGAATGGGCGTTATAATCAACGAAGCATCAAGGCTTAACGATATGGTTGAGGAATTGCTTGATTTCTCGCGTATGAGCAGCGGCGGTATGAAGCTTAATGTTCAGAAGATTGATGTTCTTGCAGAGCTTGATGAGGTTGTTTTCTCGTTCAGAGAACGTTCCGTCAAAGAAGGCGTGGAGGTTGTTTATAATGTGCCTCATCTTCCTGCGCCTGCAAATGCAGACGATTCAAGAATAAAGCAGGTGTTTATCAACATTCTTGATAATGCGCTGAAATACACAGAGCAGGGCGGCAAAATAATTGTCTTTGCCGAGATGCCCAATCCCGCAACTCTGATTATAACATTCAGCGATACGGGCAAGGGAATTCCGCCGGAGGATTTGCCCCATGTCAAAGAAAAATTCTATAAAGCAAATACCACGGTTAGAGGCTCGGGAATCGGTCTTGCGGTTGCAGATGAAATTATAAAGCTTCACAGCGGTGAGCTTGAGGTTGACAGCGTTTTCGGTGAAGGCACAACCGTAAGAGTAACCTTGCCGATTGAACCTGTTGAATACGATTTACCCGAATGGGAAGGAGATACATCCAATGAGCAAAAAGAAGAGTAGTTATGTTGCTGTCGGCGGTCAGGCGCTGATGGAGGGCATAATGATGAAGGGACCCGAAGGCACGGCAATTTCACTCCGCCTGCCTGATGGCTCAATAGAAACAACAATGAAGGACTTTGTGTCCGTGAGAAAAAAATACAAAATACTTAATCTGCCAATCATAAGAGGCGTTGTTTCTTTTGTTGAATCAATGATTTTCGGCTATAAGCTCCTTATGGAATCAGCCGAGAAAACAACACTCGATATGGAAGAGGAAAATGAGTCGAAGCTTGATAAGTGGATAACTGAGCATTTCGGACCTAAAATGATGGCTGTTATCGGCGGAATATCCGCTGTGCTTGGCGTGGGTCTTGCGTTTCTCCTTTTTATGTGGCTTCCCAGCTTTGTTTTTGACCTTGTGAATGATAATCTTGCAGACGGTGCAATGCTTAGCCTGCGTGCTGTTTTTGAAGGATTAATCAGAGTTGTCATTTTTGTGATTTATATGTATGCGGTTTCCAAAATGAAGGAAATCCACAGAGTTTATATGTATCACGGCGCAGAGCATAAAACAATTTTTGCTTTTGAACACGGTAAAGAGCTTACCGTTGAAAATGTAAGAGGCGAAAAGAGATGTCATCCCCGTTGCGGCACAAGCTTCATTTTTGTAACAATTCTGCTCAGCATACTTGTTTCATCAATTGTTGCCGTTCTTTTCCCTGCGCTTACAAAGACAAGGCTTGTCTGGGTCGCTGTAAAGCTTCTCATTATGCCGCTTATTATGGGTATCGGTTTTGAATTCATTCAGCTTGCCGGCAAGTATCCCAATAAGTTCACTCAGCTTCTTTCCGCACCCGGTCTGCTTATGCAGAGAATAACAACTGCCGAGCCTGACGATGCCGTTATTGAAGTTGCAATTGAAGCGATGAAAGCGGCGCTTACGGGCAAAACTCCCGAAAAAGAAGAATCCGATGCGGAGAGCGAAGAATGAAAATAAGCGAGCTTTATGAAAAAGGCTGTTCCGTTCTTGAAAATGCCGATACGGATAATTTCAGGAATGAAGCGCGATGGATTTTTGAATCTGTTTTTGATTGCGGCAGAGAGTATCTTATCTTTAATGCAGACAGAGAAGCGGATGCGGGAAAAGAACAGCTTTTTCTTCAGAAGATAAACAGCCGTGCAAGCGGAATTCCCGTGCAGTATGTTATCGGCTCGTGGGATTTTTACGGTGAAAGCTTTTTTGTGGGTGAGGGCGTGCTTATTCCACGACCCGAAACAGAGCTGCTTGTTGATTTCGCTCTTGATTTTCTTAAAGATAAGAAAAATCCCGTTGTGTTTGATTTATGTGCAGGCTCAGGCTGTATCGGTCTTACCGTTGCGAAGAGCAGACCTGATGCAACTGTTATATTAATTGAGAAATCATCGGATGCTTTTGAGTATCTCAACAAGAACATTCACTCCTTCGGTTGTAAAAATGTGCAGGCGGTTTGCGGCGATGTGCTTTGCGGATACGATTCGTTCGATTTGCCTCAACCTGATCTGATTCTTTCAAATCCACCCTATATAGAAACCGCTGATATTGCCTCGCTTCAATCAGAGGTTCATTATGAACCCTTTATGGCGCTTGACGGCGGTGCGGACGGAATGATTTTTTATAATGCGATTGCAGAAAAATGGCTTAATCATTGTTCTGCCGTTGCGGTTGAATGCGGTGAGGGGCAGGCGCACTCAATCAAAAAACTGTTTTCAGATATTTTTGCCGATGTTTATTCCGTAAAGGATTTCAATGATATCGAAAGAACGGTTATCGGCACGGAAAGGAAATAAAAATGCTTTTAGATTTGTTCAGATACGGATTTTCAATAGAAGTTATCATAAGCCTTATGGCGAGTGTTTTTGTTGTGTTCTGTACCTTGCCTGTTCATGAATATGCTCATGCGTTTGTTGCAACAAAGCTTGGCGATCAGACAGCAAGGCTTAAGGGAAGGCTCACTCTTGCACCCCTTGCTCATATTGACATTATGGGTGCGCTTATGATTTTTCTGGTAGGCTTCGGTTATGCAAAGCCCGTTCCCGTAAATCCGAGAAATTTCAAAAATCCCAAAGCGGGTATGGCGCTTACCGCCCTTGCGGGTCCCGCTTCAAATATCGTAATGTCGTTAATATTTATGCTTCTTGCAAACGGTATCAACATTGTTTATGTTAATACGGGTGCTGTGTTTGCAAGCGCCGCAATAACATTTTTTGTTGCGGCTGCAAATATTAATGCCTGCCTTGCGGTTTTCAATCTTTTTCCCATTCCTCCGCTGGACGGCTCGAGGATTGCAAACCTGCTGATACCCACAAAATATTATTTCAAGATAATGCAGTATGAACGATATATTATTCTCGGAATTTTCGTTTTGATTTTTATCGGTGTGCTTGATGTTCCGCTGAATTTTCTTACAAATCTGCTTATGAAAGGAATCAGCTTCCTTGCACAGCTTCCTTTCTCTATGTTTTATTGATTGACCGAAAGGGGTTAACTCACTTGGAAAAACTACAGTATAAGCTTGAGGTGTTTGAGGGTCCGATGGACCTGCTGCTTCAGCTTATTGCAAAAAAGAAGGTCAGCATAAATGATGTTCCGATTATGGAAATCATTGAGCAGTATCTTGAATATGTCCGTATGATGCAGGAGGATAACCTCGATGTATCCAGCGAATTTCTTGAAATGGCTGCCCGACTTCTTTATATAAAAACCGTGTCGCTGCTGCCGGTCCACGAAGAGGCGGAAAAGCTTGTTGAAGAGCTGAGAGGCGAGTTGACGGAATATCAGGATTGCAAGCTTGTTGCAGGCAAGCTTCAGAATCAGGCGAAAGGTTTTGATTTTTATTCTAGACCGCCTGAGGAAATTGAAGTTGATATGACCTACACAAGGATTCACGAGCCTGTTGAAATTTTTAAAGCATATATTGCCGCTGTCGGCAAGGGCAAACGCAGATTGCCGCCGCCCATTGAAGCATTCAGAGGAATTGTTGCTCACAAAATAGTTTCTGTTGCGTCACGAATCGGCTTTATAATTGATAAATTCAAATCAAAGAAAAACCACAGATTTCTCTCGTTTTTTGAGGAATCGGAATCACGCTCTGAAATGGTTGCAACCTTTCTTGCTCTGCTTGCTATGGCAAAAGCAAAGCGAATACAGATTGACGGTCAGGGTGATGATGTGAGTATAACACTGCTTGAAGGCGGAGAGGAGAAAATAGAAATTGACGAATGAACAAATACGCGCGGCGTGCGAAGCCATACTCTTTGCCTCAGGCGAGCCTGTTGAGGTTTCCCGTATTGCTCAGGCGCTTGAAATTGAACCCGATGTTGTTTCAGGTGCTTTGTGGGAGCTTTCGAGAAGTCTTGACGAGAGAGGCAGCGGAATCTGTCTGCTCAGGCTCGGCAGCAAGTATCAGCTTTGCTCCCGTGTTGAATATGCACAGCAGGTCAGAAATGTTCTTGATATCAAGAAAAATGCGCCTCTTTCACCTGCGGCGTTTGAGGTGCTTGCGGTTGTTGCTTATAACCAGCCCGTAACCAAGGCGTATATCGAACAAATCAGAGGCGTTGACTGCTCGGGTGTAGTTGCAACCCTTTGCCAGAAAGGATTGCTTGAGGAAAAAGGCAGGCTTGACCTTCCCGGAAGACCTCTCCTTTACGGCACAACACCCGATTTTCTCAGATGCTTCTGCTTATCATCGCTTTCCGATTTGCCCGAGCTTCCCGAAAAGACGGATCTTGAAATTGAGAATGATGATGAAATCGATAATGAGCAGGGCGAACAAATCAGAGATTTCTTCCAGGCAGAAAGCGAAGAATAGGAGGGGATAATTTGACGGCGCTGTATATAATTCTCGGAGTTATAGCCTTCTTTGTTCTTTTGCTTTCCGTTAAGGTTGCGGTTACCGTTCACTATGAAGATGATGTTGCGGTGTCCGTTAAATGGCTTTTCCTTAAGTTTAATATTCTTCCCCAAAAAGAAGATAAACCAAAAAAAGAAAAGAAGAAAAAGCCCAAGGAAGAAAAGCCGAAAGAAGAAAGCGAGGTTATCCCCGAGCCTAAAAAGAAGAAAAACAAGGATAATATGTTTGTCCGTTTTTATCGCAACAGAGGCGTTGAGGGTGTTGTTCAGCTTCTCAAGGATGCCGCAAAGGCGGTTGGCGGTATGTTCGGAAGAATAGGCAGAGCATTTGTTTTTGAAGAACTTATTATTTCTCTTACCGTTGGCGCAGGTGACTCTGCGGAAACTGCGATAAAATACGGAAAAACCTGTTCGGCTGCATTTCCTGCAATGGGACTTGTGGTCAGCAAAATGAGGGTTAAAAAATATAACATAGAAATTAATCCTGATTTTATTTACGGAAAAAATGAAGCAAGGCTTCATACCTGCATTTCCGTAAGACCCGTAAAGCTTATAAATGCGGTTATAGTTGTTGCATTTGAACTTCTCTTTAAGGTTGTTTTAAAACTGCTTAAGCACAGCAAAGCCCCGAAGGCTGATGTGGAAAAGCAGGTTAATAATTAAAATTTTTGAAAGGTGGAAAACAAAATGAAAGAACAGTCAGCATCAGGAATTCTCGGAACATCAATCGAAAAGATCAAGGATCTTGTTGATGTCAGCACAATTATCGGCGATCCCATCAAAATCAGCGAATCGCTTCAGATTATCCCCGTTTCAAAGGTAACATACGGCTTTGCTTCAGGCGGTACCGATTTCCCCTCAAAGAATAATCAGGAGCTTTTTGGCGGCGGCGGCGGAGCAGGTATCACAATCTCACCCGTTGCATTCCTCGTTGTCAATAACGGCAGCGTATCCGTTAAATATATCAACGCAGCAGAAGGCTCGGTTGAAAGAGTTATCGGCATGGTTCCCGATCTTGTTGACAAGGCAACTGATGTTATCAGCCAGCTTAAGAACAAAGATAATACTGTTGATAATGCAATCAATGACTACATGAATTCAGCAGAACCCACAGTTTAAATTTTTTCGGTGTTAACCGACCCTTTTATCCGCATATATTTTAACAAATGAAATATGTGAGGATGAG
>JAZQXJ010000056.1:0-2941 GCA_045632815.1 Acutalibacteraceae bacterium
CAATCGCACCTGCACCGTAGCCCATAATGATTGTGCAAATCATCATCACAACTATATTCGGCGACAAGCTTATACCGACAAGTCCGAGTGCGGTGAGCAGAGTTGAGAAAAATGTTACTCTGCCCGTGCCGAATCTGCGAAGCAGCGGACCTGCAATGAATGCGATACCGCCCGTAGAAACAGCGGTAACAACGCTGTAAACCGAGCCGAAGCTTTCGGGCAAACCGAAATCAATGTGAACAACGGGCCACGTAACGCCGAAAAGCGAATCTGGAAACCCGAGGGAAACAAAGGCTATGTAAATAACAACAAGTAATGCAACCATAATAAAACTCCGTTAACCTGAACTCAATCTTTTATCATCATATCATTATTCTTTTCAGATATCAACTTATAAAATAAAAGTCGGAACCAAATTATTTGTTGCTAAATATAAAGTATAAAGAAAAACGAAAGCAAATGCCGCCGAGTATAAAACTCAGGCGGCTTATATTTTTACTTAGTTTTTCTTACCTCTGCGGATATAATCTTCGTTTATTTTGCTGCTCCAGTCGGAGGTGAGGCGGGCGTTTGCACGCATTTTGCACACGGCGTTTGAAACAGATTCGTAAATGATGCTTGTGCCCTCCTTATCTGCGTTGTAATTGACTGCTCTATCTGCGCCGATACCGTACTGTGCAGCGGTTTCGACTGCGTCGATATTCGCGCCGATGAAAAGGAATTCCCAGCCGTATTTTTCCTTCTGCCGTTCAATCATCGCCTTGACCTTTTCGCTCGAATAACGGCGGCTTGCGTTTTCCATACCGTCGGTTGTGATGACAAACATTGTGTGTTCGGGCACATCCTCGGGGCGTGCATACTTGTGAACATTTCCGATATGGTGAATCGCATCTCCGAGCGCATCAATAAGAGCGGTGCACCCTCTGACGGTGTAATCCTTGCTTGTCATCGGCTTGATTTCGGAAAGCTTCACCCTGTCGTGAAGCACCTCGGATTCGTTATCAAAAAGCACGGTTGAAACAAAACAAACGCCCTCCTGCTTCTTCTGCTTTTCAATCATAGCGTTGAAACCGCCGATTGTGTCGCTTTCAAGCCCTGCCATAGAGCCGCTTCTGTCAAGAATGAATACGAGTTCCGTAATGTTGTTTTTCATTTTTTCTTTCATAATTTAAAACTCCTTATAAATAAATTCGTCTGTAAAATTCTCGGTAATTTCAAGAAGATAATCATCAAGAAACGAAAGTGCCGTTTCTTTTATATCCTCATTAACACCGTAGTACGCTTCGGCTATTGAGCCTGCGATTGCGGCAACCGTGTCGCTGTCGCCGCCGATTGAAATTGCGTTGCGTATTGCATCTTCAAAGCTTGTCGATTCAAAGAAAGCTTCAAATGCCTGCGGTACGGATTTCTGGCAAGTTACTTCAAAATCATAATCTTCTCGGATTTCATCAAGCGTGAAATCAATATCAAAAAACCTCTTCACATATTCCTTGATAATATCCATACGCTTCCGTGTTCTTGCAAGGTAAATCGCACCTGCTACCGAAACTGCACCCTTGATTCCTTCGGGGTGATTGTGGCTGACTTCGGCTGTTGCCGCCGCTATCTTTTCGCATTCCGAAAGCGAAGAAGCAAACCAGCCAACGGGTGAAACTCTCATCGCAGAACCGTTGCCGCAGCTGTTATACGGCTCTGTGTGGTTACGCATCATCCACACAAGAAATCTTCCGCCGTAGCCACAATCGGGATATCTTCTGCCCACCTCGTGCATAACTTCAACAAGATGTTTTTTGAAGTCTTCGTAATCTGTAATTTGGCCATAGGTCTGAAGCGCCTTTGCAATTGCAATTGTCATAACCGAATCATCGGTAAAATCACATTCTTTGCTGAACAACTCGAACTCCTTCGATTTCAGGTTGTCAAACTCAAATCTTGAACCTACAACGTCGCCAATAATTGCACCTGTCATTTTTTCTCCTCCTAAAAATAAAATGTGGTTGCATCGGTTTCTCAACCTTACAACCACATTATAGCGATTTGTTTTATTCAATTGGTCGCTCGACGGGAGACTTTTATTTTTCGCCGAATGTCTTTTTCACTAGTTCACAATATTCCTGATAAGCGTAATAATCTTTAAGTTCTTCAAGGTAATCAGCAATGCTCTGATAATACCAATGATGTTCATTTTTATCTTTTTGATTGAATCTGTTCCACAGTTCATCGCCAAGAATATTATATTCACGATAGATTGCACGTATATTTGAAAGTTTATCACCAAGAGTTATCATCTTTATTTCTTTCGAAGATGTTTTCAGGTGTTCAAGTGTTTCTTGTTTGCGTAACTTCCATGTAGATTCAGCAGGCATATTCTCACGCTTTTCTTCACTCTCTGCAGCAACGCACTCAGCCACTTTTTCTCCAAATAAATCTCTTATTGTATCAACAGTAGTTCCGGTATCTTCAACAACATCATGCAGAACTGCAGCGGCAATAACCACATCATCAGTAGTCATAGTGCCGACTATGGAAGCAGCCTCCAAAGGGTGAAGAATATAAGGAATCTGTGTCCCTTTTCTGAGCTGTCCTTCATGTGCCTTGGTTGCAAAAACAATAGCCTGATTTAACAACGCACCCATATAATAAACCTCCTGAATTAAAATTCAACTTATAAACAACCAAGCAGTACCTGGTCAAACTCAAACAATGCTTCGTTTATTACAAAGACATCGTATATACCCTTTTGCAGGAAATATCGTATTATTTTATCAAAGGTGAAGCTTCGTGAGAGCGTCAGTCCTGCAGAAGCAAGCAGGTCCTGTGTTTCGTCAAGGGTCAGCTCAAGCGCTATTGCAAACGCAACGGCAGTCTGTTTGGACGGCTTGTAGGTCTTGGGATTGCACTTGATTTTTGAAAAAGTTTTCTTGTCGATATTTGCCTTTTT
>JAZQXJ010000057.1:0-20883 GCA_045632815.1 Acutalibacteraceae bacterium
GGCACATCTCCCGAAGCTGCTGCAGAGATAACAAAAGCGGTTAAAGCGGTAACAACAAAACCTGTTATCATCAAACTTTCTCCCAATGTTACTGATATTGTTGCAATAGCTAAGGCTTGCGAAGAAGCGGGTGCAGACGGCATCAGCCTTATCAACACGCTTCTCGGTATGAGAATTGACCTCAAAACCGGTAAGCCTGTTATTGCCAACAAAATGGGTGGTTTCTCCGGTGCGGCAATAAAGCCCGTCGGTATAAGAATGGTTTATCAGGTAAGCTCGGCAGTCAATATTCCCGTCGTCGGTATGGGCGGCGTTTCAAATGCCGAGGATGTTATTGAATATATGATGGCAGGTGCAACGGCGGTTGAAGTCGGTGCGGCAAATCTTGTCAATCCCTATGTCTGCAAGGAAATTATAGACGACCTTCCCGAAGTCATGGCTAAATATGGTATTAAAAATTTAAATGATATAAAAGGATGTGCACACAATGGGTAAAGACGTAATTATCGCTTGCGATTTCAGCAGCAAGCAGGCAGTAATGGATTTCCTCGATAAGTTTACAGAGGAAAAGCCTTATGTAAAAATCGGTATGGAGCTTTTCTATGCCGAAGGTCCTTCAATCGTTAAGGAAATCAAGGCGAGAGGACACAAGATTTTCCTTGACCTCAAGCTTTGCGATATCCCCAACACAGTCAAGAAAGCTATGAGCGTTCTCAGCGGACTTGATGTTGATATGACAAACCTTCACGCAAGCGGCACAATTGAGATGATGCAGGCAGCTATCGAAGGTCTTACAAGAGCAGACGGCACAAGACCTCTCCTCATCGCTGTTACACAGCTTACCTCAACAAGCGAGGAAAGAATGAGAGAGCAGCTTCTTATTGACAACCCCCTCGACGAGGTTGTTATGCACTATGCATCAAATGCAGAAAAAGCAGGTCTCGACGGCGTTGTTTGCTCACCCCTTGAAGCAGGCAAGGTTCACGAAAGATGCGGTGAAAAGTTCGTTACCGTTACTCCCGGTGTTCGTTTTGCAGACGGCGATATCGGCGATCAGGTAAGAGTTACAACTCCTGCAAAGGCAAAGGAAATCGGCTCGGATTATATCGTAGTCGGCAGACCCATCACCGCAGCAGAAGATCCCGTTGCGGCATACAGAAGATGTGTAGCTGAATTTGTTGGTTAATAATTTCTAAGGAGGACAATATATTATGCAGAAACTTATTGCAAAAGATTTACTTTCAATCGGTGCGGTTTTCCTCCGCCCCGAAGAGCCCTTTACATGGGCAAGCGGCATCAAAAGCCCTATCTACTGTGACAACAGACTTACTCTCACAGCACCTGCAGTCCGTACAGATGTTGAAAAGGGTCTTGCTGAAATCGTAAAAGAATATTACTCCGAAGCAGAGGTGCTTATGGGTACTTCAACTGCAGGTATTGCTCACGCAGCTATCACAGCTCATATGCTCGATATGCCTATGGGTTATGTACGCTCAGGCGCAAAGGACCACGGCAGAGGCAATCAGATTGAAGGCAAGCTTGAAAAGGGTCAGAAGGTAGTTGTTATCGAGGACCTTATTTCAACAGGCGGTAGCGTTATTGAGGTTGTTGAAGCTCTCCGCGAAGCAGGCGCAGAAGTTCTCGGCATCGCAAGCATTTTCACCTACGGTATGAAGAAGGGTCTTGACAGACTTGCGGCTGCAGATGTTAAGAATGTAAGCCTCACAAACCTTGATGTAATAGCAGAAGTAGCAGCGGAAATCGGCTATATCAAGCCCGAGGATGTTGCCCGTCTTATTGCTTTCAGAAACAACCCCTCCGACGAAAGCTGGATAGGGGGAGCAAAATGAGAAGTCTTATAGACATTCTTTCGCTCTCAACAGAAGAAATTGATGAGCTTATTGCGGTTGCCGAGGATATTATTGCAAATCCCGTGAAATACCGTGATAAGTGCCGCTATAAAAAGCTTGCAACCCTTTTCTTTGAGCCATCAACAAGAACTCGCCTCAGCTTTGAGGCTGCTATGCTTGAATTGGGCGGCTCGGTGCTTGGCTTTTCGGAGGCTAATTCCTCCTCAGCCGCAAAGGGCGAAAGCGTTGCAGACACCGCCAGAACGGTAAGCTGCTATGCGGATATTATCGCAATGCGCCATCCCAAAGAGGGCGCGCCCCTTGTTGCCTCAATGGCATCAAGCGTTCCCATCATCAACGCAGGTGACGGCGGACACAATCATCCCACTCAGACTCTCACCGACCTTCTCACAATCAAGCGTGAAAAGGGCAGACACAATAATCTGACAATCGGCTTCTGCGGTGACCTTAAGTTTGGCAGAACTGTTCATTCGCTTATTGAGGCAATGGCAAGATATACGGGCATAAAGGTTGTGCTTATCTCACCTTATGAGCTTCAGCTTCCCGGCTATCTTAAAAAGGAAACCCTCGACGCAAAGGACATTGAATACCTTGAAACAACAGATCTGAATGCGGTTATGCCTGAGCTTGATATTCTTTATATGACAAGAGTTCAGCGTGAGCGTTTCTTCAACGAAGAGGATTATCTCAGACTTAAGGACAGCTATATTCTCACTCCCGAAAAGCTTCTGAATGCTAAGAGTGACCTTGCAATTCTTCATCCGCTGCCCAGAGTCAACGAAATCCACACCTCCGTTGATGCAGACCCCAGAGCCTGCTATTTCAGACAGGTGCTTAACGGCAAATTCATCCGTATGGCGCTTATCCTTAAACTGCTGGAGGTGGAGTAAATGCATATTGATTCTATCAAAAACGGCGTTGTAATCGACCATATCAAAGCAGGCAAGGCGATGGATATATATCATCATCTTGAGCTTGATAAGCTGGACTGCACGGTTGCAATCATCAAAAATGTAAGCAGCAAAAAAATGGGACGCAAGGATATCATCAAGATTGACTCTGAAATGGAGGTTGATCTCGATGTGCTTGGTTATATCGACCCTGACATTACGGTTAATATAATCAAAGACGAGAAGCTTTGCGAAAAGAAAAAGCTGACACTTCCCGCAACAATCAAAGATGTTGTGAAGTGTAAAAATCCCCGTTGCATTACCACAACAGAGCAGGATTTGCCCCATATCTTCAAGCTTACAAATGCGGAAACCAAAACCTACCGCTGCATTTATTGCGAATCCAAAGCAAAATAATTACCAAAAGGCTGTAAAAAAAACGAAAGTTTTTTACAGCCTTTTTTGCTGTCTGAATATTGAAAAATATGTCGTTTTATGCTACTATCTTCATAATATTGTATACAGGAAGTGTAGTTTTATGATAAAGCATATCGTTTGTTTTAAGTTAAAGGATAACAGCCTTGCAGAGTGCGAAAAGGCAAGGGATGTTCTTATGTCGATGAAAGGCAATGTGCCTCAGCTCAGAGATATTGCCGTCGGAATTGATTTTCTTCATTCCGAGCGCTCGTATGACCTTATTCTTGAGGTTGTGCTTGATGATGAGGCGGCTCTTGAAAGCTATCAGAACGACCCTTATCATTGCTCTGTTGTAAAAACCCATATGCACGCCGTCAGGGAAAGCAGCGTTGCGGTTGATTATGTGATTTAAGAGGTGCAATATGCAGTTACTTGAAATTAACAAAGAAAAATATATCGGTCAGGCGGACCCTTTTATCCTTGAAAGCGGCGGAAAATTTTATATTTATACCACAGGCAAGGACGGAATTTATGCCTATTCATCGGATGAGTTGCTTTCGGGCTGGAAGTTTGAGGGCAGAGTCTTTCATTATGATGACCCCACTGTCTATGATTACTGGGCGCCGTCCGTAATCGAGCTTGACGGCACATTTTATATGTATAATTCGTTTGAATATGATGCAGACACACCCGACCAAGGCGGTCATCATCAGGCGATGTTTGTTTCATCAAGCAAAAATCCTCTCGGACCTTTTGAAAATGCAAAGCAGCTTCTTCATCCTTTTTCAATTGACTCCCATGTTGTGAAGAATGAAGACGGACTTTTCATTTTTTATTCAACTAACACCTTTGAGGGTGACCGCATCGGCACATACATTGTTGTTGACAGACTCCTTGACCCCGAGACCGTTGCGGGCAATCCCGTGCCTGTTATAACCGCATCCATTGATGAGGAGATTTATTGCAGGGACAGATACGAAAAGGGTGTTCATTGGTACACTCTTGAGGGTGCTTTTTATTTCAAAGAGGGTGACTGGCAATATGTGATGTACAGCGGTGCTTGCTATGAAAACGAAAAATATTTTATCGGTTATGCAAGGGCAAAGACCGATGAAACCGACCTTACCAAAATCAGATTTGAAAAGTATCCCGATGATAAAACCTATGCTCCCGTGCTTAAGAGCAACGAGTGGGAGGAAGGCACGGGCCATCATTCTATGATTAAGTATAAGGGCGAGTGGTATGCGATTTATCACGCACGCAATGCCGAGGATGACGGACTTGAGGGTGACAGAAGAAATGCACGAATCTGCCGCCTCAATGTTAATGACGGCGTTATAACCGCAGACCGCAAGCAGTTTGAAATATAAATCGGAAAGAGAGAAAAACAAATGAAAAGATTTATCGCATTTATTATGGCTGCTGTTGTTGCATTTGCGGCAATACCTTTTGCGGCGGCAACCGCAAAAGTAACGCCCGTTGTTATGGTGTCGGGCTTTGGAGCAACAGCCCTTGCAATGGACGGTGAGGCGGTTTTTCCCCCCTCGGGCAATAAAATTCTTGAAGCACTCGGAATTGACGAAAATCTGACGGCTGAAAAAATAATGAGCGAGCTTGAAATATGGATACAGGATAAGGGCTATGTTGTTCAGCTGGCGGCAATCGTTTCAAGAATTGTGGAGCCTATCAGGGTTAATCCCGACGGCAGCTCCGCCTATGATGTAAAACCCATTGTCAGCGGTGCCCGGAACACCTCACTCGCCGCATTTAAAGAGCAGAATATGCTTGATTATGTGCCGTACACAGGCTCGGAGTTCCTTGATATGGAATCAATTGCAGAGCGTATAGGTGATGAGAATGTGTTCAATTTCACCTATGATTGGCGAGCTGATTACGATGTTGTTGCCGATGAGTTCAAGGACTACATTGACGATGTGCTTGAGCTTACGGGCGCAGAAAAAGTGAGCATTTATTCCATAAGTCAGGGCTGCCTTGTTGTGGGTCAGTATCTTTATAAATATTCTCATCTCGGGCAGACCGATAAAGTTATTTTTGACACCCCCGTTCTCGGAGGAACATCTTTCGCTTCCGACCTGCTTACTCCGGGCGGAATTGCGCTTAATTTCCCTGTGATTCTGATGCTTCTCAGCGATATTCTTCATATGGAAATCGATCTTACCGGCATTTCATCTCTGCTGGAAGGAGATTTTATTTCGGGCGCAATCACAATCGGTAAGGAGCAATGCATTCTTCCGCCTATGATATCCTGCACCGCATTCTGGCAGATGGTTCCCGTTGATTTGTTTGAGGAAAAAGCGAAAGTTTACCTTGACGAAACAGAAAACGAAGCGGTTTTTGCTGCCGTCAGAAATTTCCACAAAGGATTTATGGGCAACATAACCGAAACCTTTGAAAAAGCAACGGAATACGGCTGCGAAATCTCAATAAAGGCTTGCAGCGGTTTTGACCTTGTAACTCCCACCGATGTGAATTCAGATTCGATTGTAGATATGCAGTATTCCTGCGGCGCAATTTGTGCGCCTTTCGGCGAAACATTCCCCGAAGACTATATTCAGGCGGTTGACAACGGAAAAAACAGCATTTCACCCGACAGAACAATTGACCTTTCCGCAGGCTATTGGCCCCACAGAACATGGGTTGTTGACGGTCTTTATCACGGTCAGGTTGAATGGTGTAAGAGATCACTCGCCCTTGTTGAAACACTTCTTTTTACCGATGAAATCAAGGATGCATATTCATCCTATGAATTCCCGCAGTTTATGCAGAGCGAATCGCCCACATCGGCTCTTTCAATCAGATTTATCAACACAAACAGCAACTTCCTTCTCCTTGAGGACGGCAGGGAAGAATATACAATGACCCTTAAGAATGTTTCCAAGGAAAAGACCTTTGTTGTTAATTCCGTTGAATGTGATAACGGTGCGGTATCGCCCGATTATTCATCGAAAAAAGTTCTTCTTCCGGGCGAAAGTATTAACATAGCCGTGTCAGCCGAAGAGGCAAAGAGCGGAAAAATAAAGATTTCGTATTCAGAAACAAAGAATGTTTTTGAGAGCAAAGAAAAGACCTTCGGAATAACCGTGCTTGAAAGCTACAGCGGTGCAACCGCGGAGGATGAAATGCCCGAAAACACAAAATTACCCGTGTTTATCAGATATTTCATAAATATACTCAAGGAAATTTTTGATAAAATTCTCTCATTCTTTGCGTTTTGATTAAAACAAAAAATCCCTCGGTGAAAACCGAGGGATAATTTTTTGTTAAAACTCTGCCGAACCCGTTGTTCTGGGGAAGGGGATAACATCGCGGATGTTTGAAATACCCGTAAGGTACATAACAAGTCTTTCAAATCCGAGACCGAAGCCGCTGTGCTTGACACCGCCGTAACGGCGAAGGTCAAGGTACCAATCGTAATCCTCGGGGTCAAGACCAAGCTCTTTTATGCGTGCTTCAAGCAGGTCGAGGCGTTCCTCTCTCTGGCTGCCACCGATGATTTCGCCAATGCCCATAACAAGGCAGTCGCAGGCGGCAACGGTTTTTCCGTCATCGTTAAGGCGCATATAAAATGCCTTGATTTCCTTGGGATAATCCGTAACGAATACGGGCTTTTTGAAGATTTTTTCCGTCAGGTATCTTTCATGTTCGGTCTGCAGGTCGCAGCCCCAGCTTACCTTGTATTCAAACTCGCCGTTATATTCTTCAAGCAGTTTTATTGCCTCTGTATAGGTTACTCTGCCGAAATCGGAATTTGCAACGGTTGTGAGTCTTTCAATGAGTTCCTTGTCAACAAATTTATTGAGGAATTCAAGCTCCATAGGGCAGTTGTCGAGAACATACTGAATAACATATTTTATCATTGCTTCGGCAACATCCATATCATCGCTCAGCTCTGCAAACGCCATTTCAGGCTCAATCATCCAGAATTCCGCCGCGTGACGCTGTGTGTATGACTTTTCTGCTCTGAAGGTGGGTCCGAAGGTGTAAACCTTGCCGAATGCAGGCGCCATTGTTTCTGCCTGAAGCTGACCCGAAACGGTAAGATAAGCAGGCTTCTGGAAAAAGTCCTCGCCGTAGTCAACGGTGTTTTCTTCCGTTTTGGGCAGGTTTTCCATATCAAGGGTTGTTACCCTGAACATTTCGCCCGCGCCCTCGCAGTCGCTGCATGAGATGAGGGGAGTGTGTGCATAAACAAAGCCCTGATCGATAAAGAATTTGTGAATTGCATATGCCGCAACCGAACGGATTCTGAAGGCGGCGTTGAAAAGGTTTGTTCTGGGTCGAAGATGCGCAATTGTGCGAAGAAATTCAACGGAATGGCGCTTTTTCTGCAGGGGATAATCAGGCGTTGATGTTGCCTCAACGCTGATTTCGTCTGCGTTGATTTCAAAGGGCTGATTTGCCTGCGGAGTGAGAAGCAGCTTGCCCGTAACCTTTACCGCAGAGCCTACATTAAGCTTTGCAATGTCCTTGTAGTTTTCAAGTTTTGCCGATTCAAAAACAATCTGAACGCCTTTGAAGCAACTGCCGTCGTTGAGTTCGATAAATCCTATCGCTTTTGAGTCTCTGAGAGTTTTTACCCAGCCGCAGACGGTAACAGTTTTGTCCGTGTAGCAATCGGGTGATTCAAAAAGTTTTTTTATTTCAAGTCTTTCCATTTTTATCTCCAATCAGAAGTTGACGCCGTTCCAGCCCCAATGCTCCGCTTCCTCGTATTTTATATAAATGTTTGCTCTGTCGATGCCAAGCTCTTCGTTGACTATTTCGCTCAATGCGGCGGTGAGTCTGTCATAAGCGGCATCGGATGTTGAGCCGAAAAGGCTGACCTCAAGGTACGCATACTCCTGAGTACAGTCGCCTTTGAAATACATACTGATGTTATCCTCGAATGCAAGCATAAGCCATGCTTCGCTTTTGCCGGGGATAAGAGCGATTGCTTCGCCGAGCTTTGCCTTGAGATTTTCTTTGTTTTCGTCTGTAAGAGCTTTGTTTACGGTTGTTCTGATGTAGGGCATTTATATTCTCCTTTTAATTAATTCTTATAAAACTGCGTGCCTCAACAACGGCGCCGAGTACGGTGCAGTTGCTGTCGGTATAGTTAACATAAATCATTGTACCCGTGTCATATTCCGTGCAGAAAACACCGTTTTCAACCTCATAATGGTCGGTCATTCTTGCTGTACGCAGGTCATTGAGAGCTTCGTTTGATTTGGTGTAAAATTCTGCGGCGGCATTGATGGTGTTGTCATAATAGAAAACGTCGCTTTCAGGGGTGTCGTTTACGGGTATATAGTTCCACTCATAATGAGGACAAGCGCCGTATTCGATGTATCTGAGCATAAGCTCGTTGCTGTTTATATCGGTGTTTATCGCTTCGCCCGAATAATCAACAATTCCGTGCAGAATAAGCTGAACAAACGGCACGCTTATATATGCGCCGCTTTCCGATACGGCGGATTTGAGCGGCAGGTTGATAACCGAGTCAATATTTTTCAGCATATAGAAATTGCCCGTTGTTGTCATTGTGCTGTGATCTGTTGAAAGGGGGGCGATTGCTTTTGCAATTTCAATTGAAGCGTCTTCGCGGAGCAGACCGCCGTTTGAAAAATCGGAATAAAGAACGCTGCCTGCATCGCTTATGCAGTAGCCCGAAAAGCTGTAATTCTTTGTGTCCTTCACAACGGTGGCAACAACCTTGGAAAGCTCCGAAATTCTGCGCAGCTTTCTGTCTGCGGAACTGTTGCCTATATATTCGCTCAGATAACTGTCGGCATTATAAACCGAATCGTCTTTGGTGATGCTCATTGCATTGCCTGAATTGAAATTTCTGGATGAGGAGAGCAGGTTGATGTCGAGGAAAAGACTCATTTTCTGAGCTGTGATATAGGTGAAAAGCTCGCTTAGCTTATTTGTTCCGCCCAATCTTGCAAGCATATCGGAATTTTTGATGTCGCCTGAATCAAGCCCGCCGCCGAATATGCCCGAATATCTTATGCTGATATTGTTTATACCCTTGTTTTTCATTCTCACAAGCATATCCTGCGCCTGTTCAAATGTTGTCAGCTTTTTCAGATATTTGATTGGTCCGAATGATGATTTTGCCGCACCCGTGAGTGTAAGGTGCAGGGGAATGTAGTCGCTTTCAACAGCCGATTTTGTGGACAGCACGGAGTTTCTGATAAGCTGTTCTCTGCAGGCGGACGCAAGACCGGCATAGGTTGCGTTGTTGCCCGAAAGGAAACGGTAGCAGAGCGAAATTTTATTCAGCGCGGCTGTTTTTGAAGAATAGATTGTTTTGTCTTTATAAATCGTAGGTGTGACGCTGAATGATGAATACACTTTGTTGTATTCGCTTACGGTTGTCGCTTTGTCTGCATTGATATACGCAACCGCATCGCCCGATTGAATCAGCGCAACAAAAGCGGAATCGCCATGCTTTATGCCGAATGCAGGCACAATCGCAATGCCGTCGCTTTCGGTTTCTGTTGAAGGGTCATTGCCGTAAACGCTGAAAGTAAGCGGTTCAAAGGATTCGTCAAAGGTTGCGGTTTTTATAATTGCGCCGCAGCCGTCGGGGACAAGCAGGAAATCTTCTTCGTGTGAATTGTTGAATGCGCCGAATCCGTTGAGTATTTCAATGCTTTCGATGTATGCATCGGGATTGTCGGAGAGATTTGAATATGTGCAGTCCGCAAGCATGCTTCCGTCAGCAAGGGTAATGCTTAAGGTTACTCTGAAAGCAATGTCGGATTTTTCGGGAGTCTGTTTTTGTGCGGTTGTCTGATCCGCAAAAATGTCATATATGAATTCCGCGCCGTTTTCAAGAATTTTATAGGATGCTTTGCCGTATGCAAGCGAATTGTCCTGCGAATTGAGAATATAAGAGTCTGTGCCGCCGCTTACGGTAATTGAAACTGCGCTTGCATTGCTTGTCAGTTCTTCTCCGCTTGCAACCTCAGTGAGCAGAGGCAGGGCGGTCCACGCTTTGTTCTTGGTGGTTTCAACAATGCAGAAGCTGTTGGAATCGGGGTCAACCCTCATTTCGATAAATCCTGATGCTGCGGCTTTTTCGGAAAAGGCATTTATACTTTCCGCATAGTGTATTTCACCCGTTTCGGAGGAGGTTGTAACGGTGTTGCGGCTTTCAACGGATTTCTTTACGGTAACGCCCGTTTCCTCGTTGCCCGAGCAGGCGGAAAGCAGAATAAAGCAAAGGCAGATTATACCTGCCGATGCTCTGCGGAATATGTGTTTTGTTTTATTTATTATCGCCATAATAACTCGGGTCCTTTGCAACTTCAAATGTGAACACAACGCCGTTTTTAACATTTTTAACGCCGTATCGGCAGTTGTGATTTTCCATAATGCTTTTAACGATAGAAAGTCCGAGACCGAAGCGGTTTTCGCTTCTGCCGTGAGCCTTGTCCGCTCTGTAAAAGCTGTCCCAAAGCTCTGCCATATCAGCCTTGTCGATATGCTCGCCCGTGTTGAAAACGCTGATTTCAAACTTGTTCTTGCTTTCGGTGCAGACAAGCTCAATGTGTTTTTTGCCCGAGCAATGGGATATGGCATTGGTGATGTAATTTTTAAGGACTATTTCTATCTTATCCTCCTGAGCATAGCAGGCAAGAGGCTGAGGAATTCTGTTAAGCACGGTTATTCCCAGCTGTTCCGTCTGAAGGGAGAGATGGTTGAGCAATGATGTGACCTTGGCGCCAAGGTCAAAATACTGCGGATAAAAAGTCTGAGATTTGCTCTCAAGCTTTGAAAGCTCAAGCAGTTCAACAACAAGAACGTTCATTTTCTGGCTTTCGTCATAGATAATCTGGCAGTATTCTTTGATAACATCGGGGTCGTCGCTTATTCCGGAACAAACGCCTTCTGCATAGCCCGAAATGATTGCAATGGGTGTTTTCAGTTCGTGCGAAACATTGCTGATGAACGATTTTCTTGCGTTGTCAAGAGCATGACGGCGCTCGATATCCTTTTCAAGCTGTTCATTCTTATCCTTGAGGTCCATAAGTGTGGCGTCAAGGGTGGTTGAAAGAGTGTTTATACTTTTTCCCAGCTCGCCTATTTCGTCTCTGCCGTAGTTGCGGCATTTTCTGCCGAAATTGAGCGCTGCCATATCCTTTGTAACATCGTTCATTTCAACAAGGGGCTTTGTGAAACGGGCAACGATAATGTAGAACAGGGCTGCCATAAGTATAATCATCGCAATGCTGATGAATGTATAAACCCTGCCTGCAACCTCAACAATATTTTCAACGTCGGCAACCTCATAATAAATATGAATTGTTTCGCCGGATTGAAGGGGAGAGGTGTAAACAAAAAATTCAATGCTGGTTGCTTCTTTTTTTCTTATTTCAAAATTCTCATAATCAACGGAATTTTTGTAGCTGTCCGAAGGTCTGAGGGTGTCATAGGTTGCGGTTGAAGCGCCGGATGAAGCAAAATGCTCACTGCTTGCGGCGGAGCTTCCCTCGCTTGAAGTGTAGGCAAGCGACCCGTCGGGATTCACAATTTCAAAATCCACATTGTTTTTCACCGCAACGGAATAAAGATTGAAATAATATGTTGCAGAGCCGGGGATAAGGTTATTGATTTCTTCGGAAACGCCGCTCAGATTGCGATATGTCTGAAATGCAAAAACCTTGAAAAGCATAGGTCTGCTGAAAACAGAAATAAGCACAAGCAGCGTTGCAAGCACGCATATAACAGCCGCAAAAAGCTTGGTGCGTATGCGGCTTGTTCTGATTTTTGGATTTGGTTTTTTCAAGCTTTACACCTCAATCTTATATCCTACTCCGTAAACCGTTTTGAGATGTGTTTCACCCCATATGCCAAGCTTTGTTCTCAGACGGGCAACATGGGAATCAACCGTTCTGGGATCGCCGATGAAGTCAACGCCCCAAATGCTGTCCAGAAGCTGTTCTCTGGAATATATTCTGCCTGTGTTTCCTGCAAGCTTGACAAGAATGTTGTGTTCTTTTACCGTCAGCTCAAGCGCTTCTCCGTCAAGGGTGATTTTGTGGGCAGGAATATCAATCACAAGTCCGCTGATGCTTATTATGTCCTTGCTTTTTGCTGCTGATGCATTCTGCGTTCTCTTGAGCAGAGCCTCAACTCTTTTAACAAGCACAACGGGGCTGAACGGCTTTGTAACAAAATCATCCGCACCGCTTTCGAATGAACGCAGTTCATCAAATTCCTGGCTTCGTGCAGTCAGCATAAGCAGAGGCACGCTGCTGGATTCTCTTATTTTGCTGCAAACCTCCCAGCCGTCAGCCTCGGGCATCATAATATCGCAGATAACAAGGCTGATGTCTCCGCAGGCAAAGAATTTTTCAACAGCATCCTTGCCGTCAACAGCTTCAACGGTTTCATAGCCTGAATTTTTAAGGAAGTCGCAAACGAGGCGTCGGATTCTTGCCTCGTCGTCAGCAACAAGTATCTTTTTCATTGCGTTCCCGCTTTCTGGTTATATTTATACAAATACATTCTACCATATTTGATGCAATAAAATCAAGCAATAAGGCAAATAACAGTAAAAAAACAAAAAAACAGGAAAAAATTTTTATAAAACTATTGTTTTGTATTCTGTTATTTAGTATAATAGTTGAGTATTTAATCTGGGCTAAAGCGGCTTTATGCCGCCGAGGTCTTTCGAAAGGTGTGGTTATATGCTCGGCAAATATGTCAGAGTCAGGGTTACAAACCCTATCCGCTCCGTAAACAGACAGTTTGGTTTTGTATACCAGCTTAATTTTGGCGCAATTGAGGGGAAAAAGAGATATGATAACATTTCCCACGGAGCCTATATTATGGGCATCAATCATCCCGTCAGAACATTTGACGGCAGAGTAATTGCGGCAATCAAGAGGAGCGACGGCAGCCCGACGGTTTATGTCGTTGCCCCCAAAAGCATGCGCTTTATTTCTTACCAGATTGAAGATGCGATTGCTTTTGCGGAAAAAGACAGGGATTACAAGCTTGAGTGCCTTTACGAGCGTTCGTGTGGTGCAGTTGTTTACCGCATAATCAACGATGAACTCCGTTATCTTTTAATCAAAAACAGACGCAGTACTCATTGGGGCTTCCCCAAGGGGCATATTGAAAAGGGAGAGACTCCCGAGCAGACGGCGATGCGCGAGGTGCTGGAGGAAACGGGAATTCATATTCAGATTCTGCCTCAGTTTGCTTCAAAATCGGAGTACACAATTCAGGGCAGGGTAGAGAAATCGGTTACCATTTTCCTTGCCAAAACAAAGGATACGCAAACCATAATCCAGCGAGAAGAAATTGAGGATTATGTCTGGCTGAATTATGACAAGGCGATGGATACTCTGAGATTTATAAACGACAGAAACATTCTTCGCAGCGCACACGATTTTCTTGCGGAACAAAATATAAAGTGAGGTCGGTCAGATGGCGGAAACAATTGCCGATTATCTTGTAGGGCTTTTTCAGGGCAAAATTCCTGAAGAACTGATAGTGTTCATCATCTCTATGCTTCCGATTGTTGAACTCAGAGGCGGTATGATAGCCGCAAAACTGCTTGGTGTTGATTTTATCAAAGCTTTCGTTATATGTTACCTCGGCAACATACTGCCAATTCCCTTTATTCTTCTGTTCATAAGGCGGATTTTTGAGTTCCTTAAACGCTTTAATCCGACCCGCAAAATAGTTGAAAAGCTTGAAACCAGCTCCTTGCGTAAAAGCGAGAAGATAAAAAAGACAAGCAAGTGGGGCTTGCTTACATTTGTTGCAATTCCCTTGCCCGGCACCGGCGGCTGGACAGGCTCGCTCATTGCGGCGTTGCTCGATATGAGAATAAAAATATCATTTCCCGTTATTGCCTTGGGTGTGCTTATTGCGAACCTGATAATGTCCGCTTTTTCTTACGGACTTCTCGGCGCAATCGGATTATAAAAATCAAACCCTTGTTCCTTTTGAGAACAAGGGTTATTTTTATCCGTAGTATTTCATATTCAGTTCAACAAGCTTGCCCGTGATTTCGGCGATTTCCTTCGGTGTGCCTTTAAGGTTGCCGTCAAGCCAGGCAAGTATTGTTGATTTTGCGCCGGAGGTAACATAGACAAGATAAATGTTTGCCTCGTCCTTGTTTGTAACCTTCTGCTGCGAAATAACAATGTCAAGCAGCTTGTCGTAATAAACCTCAACCAGTCTCCAGAGGTAGTTATTTAGTATGTTGGATTGGGCGAGCATTCTGTAATACTCCTTATCTCTGCTGAGATAATCACAAATCTGCTCAATAATGGTGGTAACATTTGTAAGCACGTTTTCAAGTCCGAAACGGTCAACATATTCCATAAGCGCCTTGAGTTCTTCGCTTTCGATTTGCTCAATAACACTGCTTACATCGGAATAATGAGCGTAGAATGTTCCGCGGCTGATATCGGCTTCTCTGATTATGTCAGAGACAGTTATTTTTTTGACATCCTTTTCGTGGATAAGCTTTGCAACCGCTTTTTTGATTGAGTTTTTTGAACGGATTGAACTTCTGTATTCTGCCTTTGCCATATTTTTTCTCTCCCCTGATAATATATCAATGTTAATTTATCTTTTTTTTGAAAAAAAGTCAATAAATAATCTGTGAATTTATGTTTTTCTTAATAATTGCTTGTGAATTCCTGTTGTATCTGCTATAATATCCGTAAAATATCGACTGTTAAAGGATGAATTATATGAAGCTTGTGAATCAAACCGATCAGCTTTCAGCGCGTTTTGGTGATGAGGCGGCTGTCCGCATTCTCTGCGAAAGCGGTTTTGACGGTGTGGATTATTCAATGTTCTGTATGAGTGATGACGAGTGCATCCTCAATTCTTCCGGATATAAAAATCATATCAAAAAGCTTGCGGATATTGCCGCTTCTTACGGCGTAACCTTTGAGCAGGCACACGCACCGTTCCCTTCCGCAAGAGACGGCAAGCCCGAATATAATGAGCATATGCTCGAAAAGCTGAAAAGAGCGCTTGAAATCGCAGGCTTGCTTGATACGAAAATCTGCGTTGTTCATCCCGTTCAGTTCAGGGAAAATCAGTTTGAGCAGAATATGGATCTTTATCATAAGCTGGAGTCTTATGCCGCCGATTACGGCGTAAAAATTGCGCTTGAGAATATGTTCGGCAGAGATGCAAAGCTTGATAAAATTGTTCCCAATGTATGCAGCGATGCAGAGGAATTCAACCGCTATGTTGATGCGCTTGACCCTGCTCGTTTTACCGCCTGCCTTGATCTGGGCCATTGCGGACTTGTAGGCGAAAGTGCGGGTGCAATGATAAGGCAGATGGGTTCAAGGCTAGGCTGTCTGCATATTCACGATAATGATAATTTCAATGATTGCCACACCTTGCCTTATACGCGTGAAATGGATTGGGATGATATTCTTCGCGCTCTGGGCGAAATCGATTATCAGGGTCATTTTACATTTGAATCGGATTATTTCCTCGGGAAATTCCCTGATGACCTTCTGCCTTCGTGCGAAAGATTTATGCACGATGTGGGCAGGTCAATGATGAAAAAAATTGAAGAATACAGGGTGAAGAAATGAGCCTTTTTATATGCCCCGTTTGCAAACAGACTCTGACGGAATATGAGAAGCTTTATAAATGTAAAAACGGGCATTGTTTTGATAAATCAAAATTCGGATATGTAAATTTACTTCAGTCGCAGAAATCCTCGGCAAAAAGGCACGGGGATGACCGACTTATGGTCAGGGCGAGACGCGACTTTCTTGATGCGGGAGCTTACGGCTTTCTGCGTGAAGAATTGTGCGCTATATGCGAAAAATATCTGCCTGACGGCGGAGCCGTGCTTGATGCAGGCTGCGGCGAGGGCTATTATTCAACGGGCATAAAAAAATATTTTGAACAAAACGGCAAAAATCTCGAGGTTTACGGCGTTGACATTTCAAAGGATGCGCTCGAATTTCTTTGCAAAAGGAAATGCGGCATTCCGTGCGCGGTTGCAAGCCTTTTTGACCTGCCTTTTGCCTATGAAAGCGTTGATTGCATTCTGAATATTTTTTCGCCCGATGCCGACGGTGAATTCTGCAGTGTGTTGAAAAACGGCGGATATCTCATAAAAGTAATTCCTTGTGAAAAGCATCTTTTCGGGCTTAAGGCGGCGATTTATGACAAGCCTTATCTTAACGAAATGCCTCCGACAGAGATTGAAGGCTTCTGCTGTGTCGGCACAAGGCGGATTGCGGCGAAGTTTTTGCTTGAATCAAACGAAATGATTCAGAATCTTTTCAAAATGACACCCTATTATTACAAAACGGGTGTTGAAGATCAGGGAAAAATCAACACTCTTGATTATCTTGAAACCGAAGCGGAGTTTGAAATCAGGGTTTACAGAAAGGAAAATAAATATGCATAAGAAACTTGCAATGACTCCTCCTATGGGTTGGAACAGCTGGGATTGCTACGGCGCAGCTGTTAATGAAGAACAGCTTATCGGCAATGCCGATTATATGGCAAAACATCTCAAGGACTACGGTTGGGAATACGTTGTTTGTGATATTCAATGGTCAGAGCCTACTGCGGACTGCTATTATTATCACAACTTTGTTCCGCTTTATATGGACGAATATTCGCGCCTTATTCCCGCACCCGAGAGATTTCCCTCATCGGCAGGCGGAAAGGGCTTCAAGCCAATTGCGGATTATGTTCATTCCCTCGGACTTAAGTTCGGTATTCACATTATGAGGGGTATTCCCCGTCAGGCGGTGCATCAGAACACAGCAATCAAGTGCGACGGCGTTACCGCAAGGGATATTGCACAGCAGTTTTCAATCTGTCCGTGGAATACGGATATGTACGGAGTCAATCCCGATGCAAAGGGTGCGCAGGAATACTATGATTCACTTTTTGAGCTTTACGCTTCATGGGGTGTTGACTACATAAAGTGCGACGATATTGCAAACACGGAATTTCTTAAGGATAATCCTTATTCCGCACGCAGAGAAATTGAAATGCTCCGCAAAGCGATTGATAAGTGCGGCAGGGATATGGTGCTGAGCCTTTCTCCCGGTCCCGCACCCGTATGGGAGCATGAGCATCTTGCCGCAAATGCAAATATGTGGCGAATGACGGGCGATTTTTGGGACAGCTGGGATAAGCTTTACGCAATGTTTGAGCGTTGCTATGCGTGGCAGGATTATGTTCAGGCAGGTGCTTGGCCCGATTGCGATATGCTTCCTCTCGGAAAAATACAGAAAACAGAACTTCTTCCCGAATACAGAGACAGATATACCCGATTTACCCGTGATGAGCAGGTAACAATGATGACTCTTTGGGGCATCTTCCGTTCACCCCTTATGATGGGCGGAGAAATGCGCGAAAACGATGAATTTACCCTTTCGTTGCTTCAGAATGCGGAGCTTATCGATATGCTGAAGAATTCTTGCGGTGCAAAGCAATTCAGCCGTAAGGAAACTGACGGAAAAGGTGAGATTATCTGGACATCAAAGGGCAATGACTGCAAGTATGTTGCGCTTTTCAACACAGACGATGAAACAAGAAAAATCTCCTTTGATGTAACCGATATTGCTATGAGTGGCTTGTCGTATTCCGTGTGGGATATGTGGAAACACGAAGGATTTGCCGTTACCTGCGGAGAATTCACAGCTGAGGTTAATCCCCACGGCGCAAGACTTTTCAAAATCAAGGTGAAATAAAATGGAAAGAACACCCAATTTAAGACTCGCAACCCAAAAGCCCGACCATATTATGGTCAGCATTTCGGGCGATGCAAAAACTTCAATGACCGTTACCTGGCGTTCAAGCCTTGATGTAACCGAGGGTTATGTTGAATATTACGAAAAAGGCGGCGAAAAAAAGCGTGTTGACGCAATCGTAAAGCCTTTTAAAAGCGATGTTAATACAAGCAATATTTTCTGGGCAACTCCGACGGGTCTTAAGCCCGGCACACGCTATTACTATACCTGCGGAAGTGCCGAAAACCGCAGCGAAGAATATTGGTTTGACACCGAGGAAGAAAATCTGACCAAATTCAAATTTATCGCTATTTCCGACCATCAGAAGGATGATGACCACTATAACCCCGATTACTCAACTCTCAACAAATTCCTTAAAGATGTGCTTGCAAAGCATCCTGATGTAAAATTCATTCTCACTGCAGGCGATAACACAAATTGTGGTCAGCACGAAATTCAATGGAACGCAATGTTTGAGGGTATGCAGGGGATAATGGAGCATCTTCCTTATATGATGAGCTGTGGCAACCACGATAACAGAGGCTTCAGAGAATATTTCCCCAAAGAGGTTGACAGATACTATGCCGAGCCTGCCGAATTCTTCAACACACAGCTTGAATATTCTTATCCGAAGAACGGTCCCGAGGGCTGGCAGACGGAGATATATTCATTCAATTACGGTAACGCACATTTTGTTATTTACGGAGTCAATGAGCCTGAGCTTATGAATGAGTGGGCAAAGGTGGATATTGCAGCCTGCGGAAAGAAATGGAAATTCGGCGCGCACCATTTTCCCATTTATTATGCAGGTCCCAACCTTGCCAATGATGACAGCTATCCGATGATGAGAGAATCAATGGAAATGCTGGATGTGCTTTTCTCGGGTCATGAGCATAATTTCTCCCGTTCATTCCCTATAAAGAATGAGGAGCTTTTCGACAGACCTTCACAGGGTACCGTTCACTATGAACTCGGCAACGGTAATTTCAATCCTCCCGGTACAAAAACAACGGATAAAATCTGGCACGCATCCTTCCATCCTCAGGAGGAAAAGGTTGCGGCATATGCGCTCATCGAGGTTGACGGCGATAAGGTAACTCTTATTTCGGAGCTTAATGACGGCAGAATCATTGATGAATGCCGTATTGATAAGGAAAAGGATGAAATCAGACCTTACAGAGTAGCCCCCGTATTCGGCGAGGGCAGAACAAGAGTATACTACAAAGGCGCCGACCTTGGGCTTTGCAATATGTCAACGCCTCCCGTTTGCATTGACGGTGTGTGGTATATGTCATTTGCAACAATGATAAGATTTGCGGGCGGTGAGGATATCCGCGAAAAGGGTAAGGTTACTCTCAGGCTTTACGGCAAAGAAGCAACCTTTACCGAGGGAAGCAGGATTGCGCAGGCAAACGGCGGCAACATCGACCTCGGTTATGAGGTTTTCAGAGGCAACGAGGGTCAGCTTTATATGCCCGTTGACGGTGCTTGCAAGGCTTTCGGAATGAAATGGGCATACGCAAAAAGGAACAACTTTATAACCGTTGAGCATGTCAGCGAGAATCATCCTATTGTTCCTCAACCTTAAGATTTATTAAGCCTTTTTTAAGATTCTGTATAAAATTTTGAAAAAACCTTGTTTTATTTCAAAAGGTGTTATATAATAGCAATGTATGGAGGTGTCCGAAATGACTGATAAAACAATAAAATTTTCGATCAAAGATGAAAATGAGGTGGAGATGAAGAAAAATCTTCTTGCCGTTTATGAAGCTTTGAACGAAAAGGGTTATAATTCAATCAGCCAGATTGTAGGCTATATTCTCTCCGAGGATCCGACCTATATTACAACACATAATAATGCACGCAGTCTTGTCAGAAGGCTCGACAGAGATGAACTTCTTCAGGCTATGGTTAAGTGCTATCTGGGAATTGAATAATCTTGAAGGAGTGATTACATTGGCTAAGAAAAAGTTCCTTATGTATAAGGGAAAGCCTCTTGTCAGACAAGGCAAAACCGTTTATTACGGCTATATGACCGACCCTTATGTTGTTATTATGCAGATAACAAGCACCCGTGAAATAAAGGGTGTTGAAGTTGCGGACAGAGTTGTTGTTCAGCTCGTCAACACAGATCCCGATGTCAGAATGAAGGATAAAATCGTCAAGAAGGCAGAGCGCAAGGGTCTTTACAGCGCAATGGATATCGGCTGCATATGGCTTGAAAGAGGTCTCAAAGAAGGCGCATAATTTTATATGCAAAAAAATAAGGCTTGCACGGATTTCCGTGCAAGCCATTTTTCTTTTATTATTCAACTGTAACTGTGCCGTCAACGTCAACGGTAATCTTCATTCCGTCCTTAACATAGTCAAGGAATTCCTGACCGAGACAGTCAACTGTGATCATGGGTTCATCTGCCCAAACAGCGGAGAGAACTGCGCCGGCGCAGGCAAGGGAGTCGATATGCTCTGAGAAAAGCATACACTTGGGATTGCGCTTCATAGCGTTTGCGCAGTAAAGAACCATACCGCCAGTTGTTGAGCCGATGGTCTGAGGAAGGCAGAGAGCTGTTCCTACCATGGGCTTGTTGTAAAGGTCAGCGTTGTTCTGGTCGCCGCATTTTGCTTCTTTATCGCCGAACTGAAGAGCGTTCTGGAAGGAAGCGAGGGTATTGAAACCGCCGTGGGAAACAAGAGCGTTTGCAGTGCATTTGCCCGCAACAACGGGACGTCCTTTGAACTGTTTCATCTTACTTTGCCTCCTTTGTGATTATGTCAAGAATCTCGTCACTCTTGTAGTAACGGGATGTTGTGTATGTTCTGAGCTTGTTTGAGTTTGTGATAACAGGCATCTTCTTGCAAAGAGGATTGTTCATATACATAAGGGGACAGATGTAGCTGAGAACAACGCCTGTTTCCTTAAGCTTTGCGGCATAAGGAGTCTTA
>JAZQXJ010000058.1:0-18898 GCA_045632815.1 Acutalibacteraceae bacterium
AGAGGTTGGTGTTAACCTTAAGCAGGGTTACAACGGTGACCTCACTTCAAAGGAAGCCGGCAGCGTCGGCGGTCAGATGGTTAAGAAGATGATCGAGGCTTATGAAAACGGCATGAAATAAATTTTGCCTGTAACGGGGGCTTTCGCTTCGGCGAAGGCTCCTTTCTTTTGCTTATCAACACAATTTACAAATTCATAATTTTTAAAAGGTTGACGGTTTGACATAATTATTATATAATACTATGTTAAGAAAGTGTTATTATCGGACACTAACCGTTTTTGCGGATTTCATATACTTAAGGAGACAAAAGATGATTGAAAGAGAAAATCTGATTATGCTGCCTGCCGTTGCACTCAGGGGACTTGTAGTGTTCCCAAAAATGTTCATTCATTTTGATGTGGGCAGGGAAAAATCCATAAATGCACTCAAAACAGCGATGGATACAGACCAGGAAATCTTCCTCGTTACCCAGAAGGATATTTCCGTTGACGACCCCGATTACAGCGACCTTTACGAAATCGGTGTTATCGCAACCGTAAAGCAGGTGCTTAAGCTTCCCGGCAAGAGCGGCAATGTTCGCGTTGCGGTTGAGGGTATCCGCAGGGCAAGGCTTATTCAGGGCTTTGAGCCGGGCAAGGGAAATTACCTCAAGGCAATGGTTTTTCCCATTGATGAGCCTTCAATACGCGCGGAAAAGGCGGATTACGCAAAGGCTCTTGTGCGCCACGCAAAGGATATCTTTGCTGAATATACGGACTGCGCGCCTCAGCTTCCTGCCGATATCGTTACGGGCGTTATGCAGAAGAGCGGTGCAGGCGAGCTTGCGGACTATATCGCAGGCAACATTATGCTCGAATATGAGGACAGACAGCATATTCTCTCATTTATCAACCCCATAAAAAGGCTTGAGGAAATGTGCATAATGCTTACCAACGAGGGCAATCTGCTTTCAATCGAAGCGGAAATCGGCGATAAGGTGCAGGAGCAAATTGACAAAAATCAGCGTGAATACTATCTGCGTGAGCAGATGAAGGTTATTTCCGCAGAACTTGGCGGCGGAATATCCCACGAAGAAGAGCTTGATTATTTCCGTGAAACGATTTTCAATATGAAGGCTTCCGATGAGGTCAAGGAAAAGCTTTTCAGGGAGTGCGACAAGCTGGAGAAATATTCACCTAACTCACCCGAAGCGGCTGTAAGCAGGAATTACATTGAAACCTGCATTGCTTTGCCTTGGAATAATCTTACCGAGGAAAATTCCGATATCGCAAAATCAAGAAAAATTCTTGAGGACGATCACTACGGTCTTGAAAAAATAAAGAGAAGAATTCTTGAATATCTTGCCGTGCGTGTTATGGCGCCTGACATAAAGGGTCAGATTATCTGCCTTGTGGGTCCTCCCGGAGTCGGCAAAACTTCAATTGCACGCTCCGTTGCAAGGGCGACGGGCAGGGAATATGTGCGCATTTCCCTTGGCGGCGTCAAGGATGAGGCGGAAATCAGAGGCCACAGAAAGACATATATCGGCTCAATGCCCGGCAGAATCATTGACGCAATGAAGCAGGTAGGCACAAGCAATCCGCTTATCCTGCTTGACGAGGTTGATAAGCTTTCATCGGATTACAAGGGCGACCCCACATCCGCGCTTCTCGAGGTGCTTGACCCCGAGCAGAATTCAACCTTCAGAGACCATTATATTGAATTGCCCTTTGACCTCAGCAGGGTAATGTTTATCACAACAGCCAATGTTGAGTCAAATATTCCCGACCCTCTGCGAGACAGAATGGAAATAATCGAACTCGGCAGCTACACGGCGGAGGAAAAATTCAATATTGCAAAGAAACACCTTATTCCCAAGCAGATGAAGCGTCACGGACTCAAAGCGGCGAATTTCAGAATCACCGATAAGGCGATAAGGCTTGTGATTGAAGGATATACAAAAGAAGCGGGCGTAAGAGCGCTCGAACAGCAGATTGCCGCAATCTGCAGAAAAGCGGTTATGGAAATTGTTGAGGGTAATGCCGAAAAAGTTTCCGTAAAACCTGACAGCGTTGAGGCTATGCTCGGCACAAGAAAGTTCAAGGCGGACGAGATTGTGCGCGAAAACGAGGTAGGCGTAGTCAACGGACTTGCGTGGACCTCCGTAGGCGGCGATATGCTGGAGATTGAAACGGCTGTGCTTAACGGCAGCGGCAAGCTGGAGCTTACAGGCTCGCTCGGCGATGTTATGCAGGAGAGCGCAAAGGCGGCTGTGAGCTATATACGCTCAAAGGCGGACTCTCTGCCTCTCAATGCAGATTTTTATAAAGAATGTGATATACATATTCATGTACCCGAGGGCGCAACGCCCAAGGACGGTCCCTCCGCAGGCGTTACGATTGCAACCTCGCTTGTCTCTGCGCTTACGGGCAGAAAGGTGCGTAAGGATGTTGCAATGACGGGTGAAATCACTCTCAGAGGCAGAGTTCTTCCCATCGGCGGACTTAAGGAAAAGTCAATGGCGGCTTACAGAGCAGGCATAAAAACCGTTATCATTCCTTATGATAACATTCCCGACCTTGATGAGGTTGATCCCAAGGTTAAGGAAGCGGTTACCTTTGAGCCGGTCAAAACCGTTGAGGCTGTCTGGGAAATTGCTCTTGAAAAAGACGGCAAGCCTGCCGCAAAAAAGGTTGCTCCCGTTGAAATGGGCAAGCCTGCACGCGCAACCATAACTCAATGATAAGGAAAAGATAAAATGAGATTTGATAAAGTAGAATTTACCGCCGCTTACGGTACATCAAAGCAGCTCCCGCCCTCAAAAGAAGCCGAGATTGTATTTTCAGGTCGTTCAAATGTGGGCAAATCCTCGCTGATAAACAAAATTTTCAACAGAAAAAATCTTGCAAGAGTCAGCTCTGTGCCGGGCAAAACAATAACAGTCAACTTTTTCAGGGGTGACGGCGTTTATTTTGTTGACCTTCCGGGCTACGGCTATGCAAAGCGTGAGCAGGGTGAGAGAAGAAGATGGGCAGAGCTTATGGAAGGCTATTTTCAGTCGGAAAGAAATATTACCCTTGTAATCCAGCTCATCGATATGCGTCACGCACCCACGGCGGACGATATGACAATGCTTAACTTCCTCAAGGAATGCGGAATTCCTTTTGTGATTGCTCTCACAAAGTGTGACAAGCTCAACAAAACCGAAACCGAAAAACGCAGAGAGTCACTTAATGAAGAATTGAGCGAATATGCGGATATTCCGAGAATTGAGTTTTCCGCTGTCAAGGGTACGGGCGTTGAGGCGGTTAAGGCTGCGATTGAGGCGGCTTTGAAACAGGAGGATAATTAAAATGTATGTATCGGATTGCATTGATATAAACAATGAGGGTCATCTCAGCATAGGCGGCTGTGACACCGTGTCACTTGCCAAGAAATTCGGCACTCCCGTTTATGTGTTTGATGAAAATGAAATAAGAAAGAATCTCCGCACCTTCAGGGATTCGATGAATGAATATTACGGCGGCAACGGTCTTGCTGTTTACGCAAGCAAGGCTTTCAACTGCAAGGAAATGTGCCGCATATGCGCTCAGGAGGGCACGGGCATTGATGTTGTGTCGGGCGGCGAGCTTTACACGGCTCTTTCCGTCGGCTTTCCTGCAGAAAACATCGTTTTCCACGGCAATAACAAGACTTATTCCGAGCTTTATGCCGCAGTTGAAAACGGAGTCGGCAGAATAGTTGTTGATAATATTGATGAGCTTGAAACTCTCAATAAAATTGCGGCAGAGCTTGGCAAAACCGCAGGAATTATGTTCAGAATAAAACCCGGTATTGACGCTCATACCCACGATTTTATAAAAACGGGTCAGATTGATTCGAAATTCGGATTTGCTCTTGAAACGGGAGAGGCAATGGATGCCGTTAAAAAGGCTCTTGCAACTCCGAATGTAAAGCTACGCGGACTTCATTGTCATATAGGCTCGCAGATTTTTGACATTGACCCCTTTGAGCTTGCGGCAAAGGTTATGCTTGAGCTTTACAAGGCTGTCAAGGATGAAACGGGCGCAGAGCTTGAGGAGCTTAACCTCGGCGGCGGCTTCGGAATAAAATATCTTGAGTCCGAAAATCCCAAGCCCTACGGCGAATATATGAAGAACGTTTCCGCCGTTGTGAAGGAATACTGCGAAAAGCTGGGGCTTAAGATGCCTTTTGTGCTTATCGAGCCGGGTCGCTCGGTAGTCGGTGCCGCAGGTATCACGCTTTATACCGTCGGCTCCGTCAAGAAGATTCCCGATATCCGCACCTATGTTTCGGTTGACGGCGGTATGGCGGACAATCCCCGTTATGCGCTTTATCACGCGGATTATGAAATTGTCTGCGCAAACAAGGCGAATGAAGAAAGAAACGATATCGTTACAGTAGCGGGCAAGTGCTGCGAAAGCGGCGACCTTATTCAGGAAAACACAAAGCTGCAGGCTGTTGAGGCAGGCGATATTCTTGCCGTGCTTTCAACGGGTGCATATAATTATTCAATGTCATCAAATTACAACAGAATTCCCCGTCCTCCCGTTGTTATGGTTAAAGACGGCGAAGCAAGAATTGTTGTAAGAAGAGAAACTTATGAGGATGTTGCGAATTGCGACATCTGATTGCGGAATAATAATCGTATACTTTTTTTAAGGAAGTGACACAATGCCTCAGGTCAGAATGTTAGCAGATCAGGTGCGCCTTGTTTCGGAGCAGACAAGCCGCTTCAAGACGGGACGGATTTCCGTTGCCGCGGCTCTGCCTATGGATGAAAAAACAGCGGCAAATTCGCTGCTCATATATCTTTTGAAGCGTTCCTGCAAGGAGTATCCCGAATTCACCTTGCTCAACGGCAAGCTGGATGAGCTTTACGGCGCATCGGTTTCCGCAGGCGTTTCCAAAATCGGCGAGTCGCAGGTGCTTTCTCTTTCCGTAACCTGCCTTGATGACCGCTTTGCGCTGACCGATGAGAGCATTGTTGAGCAATGCGCACAGTTGCTTGCAAGTATGATATTCAGCCCCAACTGCAGAAGCGGCAGCTTCGGTGCGGATAAGCTTGCAACGGAAAAAAGGCTTCTCATTCAGCGCATCGAGGAGGAGCTTAACGATAAGCGTGCCTATGCGTTCAACAAATGCATTGAATATATGTGCGCAGATGAGGCATACGGCAGGGATAAATACGGCACCGTTGAAGAAATTCAGGCGGTTAAGATGGCGGATGTTTATGCCGCGTGGAAAAATATGCTTTCAACCGCAATATTCCAGATAACCGTTGTCGGCGGTGCGGATGCAGACAGAGTTGCGGAGATTTTTGAAAAGCGTTTTGCAAAGATTGAGCGCAACCCCGTGAAGCCTAAGACCGTGTTTATTCAGAAAGGCAGACATTTTAACAGATACGAAGAAAGCTTCCCCGTAAATCAGGGCAAGCTTGTTATGGGCTTCAGGTCAGGTATGCTCCACAGCAGAGACAATATCCACGCCGTTACCGTTATGAACGATATTTTCGGTATGGGAACTTATTCAAAGCTGTTTATGAATGTGCGCGAAAAGCTGAGTCTTGCATATTATTGCTGGTCAAGGCTTATCGCAAGCAAGGGTCTTTTGCTTGTTGAGGGCGGCATCGATACCGATAAGGAAAAGAAGGTGTCTGCCGAGATTCTCAGCCAGCTTTCGGATTTGAGAAACGGAAAAACTGACCCCGAGGTGCTTGACTCCTCGAAGCGTTCACTCAAAGAAAAATATACCTTCACAACCCCCGAGGGAATCTGCTCGTGGTATGCATCTCAGGTGCTTGACGATGAAATCGTAACACCCGAGGAAACAATAAGCGGCATCGAAGCCGTTACAATGGAGCAGGTCTGCGAGGCGGCAAAGAAGCTTTCCATAGACACAATTTATATGCTCAAGGCGCAGGAAGAGGAGGAAAGCGAAAATGAAAATTAATCAGCTTACCAACGAAAAACTCGGCGAAACCGTTTTTTGCGCAACTCATTCCTCGGGTCTTGAAATCAGGGTTATGCCAAAGAAGGGCTACACCTCCGCATATGCGGTTTTCGGAGTTAAATACGGCTCGATAGATACCGCCGTCAAAAACGGTAACGGCGAGTTTGAAACAATACCCGAGGGTACTGCTCATTTTCTTGAGCACAAGCTTTTCGAGAGCGAGGACCTGAATGCGTTTGAGCGTTTTGCCAAAACGGGTGCAAGCGCAAATGCATACACCAGCTTTGAAAAAACGGCATATCTTTTCAAAGGCTCGGAAAATGTAGGCGAATCCCTTGGAATTCTGCTTGATTTTGTTCAGAATCCTTATTTCACTCAGCAGACAGTTGAAAAGGAGCAGGGCATTATCGGGCAGGAAATCAGAATGTATCAGGATTTGCCCGACTGGCAGGTAATGTTCAACCTGCTCAAGGCGCTTTACAGCGACCATCCCGTGAGAATTGACATTGCAGGTACGCAGGATTCAATTGCAAAAATTGATGCAGACCTGCTTTACAGACTTTATAAAACATTCTATAATCCCGCAAATATGGTGCTTTGCGTTGTGGGCGGTATTGAGCCTCAGGAGGTTTTCGATATCGTTGACAGATGCGTAAAGGAAACCGAGGGCAAGGCGGCTGAAAGAAAATTTGTCAAGGAAAGCGGAATTCCCGTTAAAAATTATGTTGAGCAGCAGCTTTCCGTTGCGCAGAAGCAGTTTTTGCTCGGCTACAAAGAGGAGCTTTCGGAGCCTATGCTGACCCTTGAAGATGAAATTGCCTCGCAGCTTCTCGTTGAGATTATTGCAGGCAAATCTTCGCCGCTTTTCAAAAAGCTTATTGATGAAGAGCTTGTTGATATGGGCTTCGGCGGTGATGTTTTCAACGGCTTCGGCTTTTCCTGCGTAATGCTTGGCGGCTCAAGCAAAGACCCTGAAAAGGCTTGTGAAATAATCAAAGCGGAGATTGAACGCTGCAAAAAAGAGGGCATTGACCCCGTTGCGTTCGAAAGAGCAAAGCGCAAATTCTACGGCAGATATGTTATGAGCTATAACGATATTGATGACACGGCAAATCTGATGATGAATCTTTATTTCAACGGATATGAGCCGTTTGCGGAGCTTGAAGTCTGCAAGAAAATGACTCTTGAAAAGGTGCAGAGCAGGCTTGACGCAATCAGAGACGAATTCTCCGCGTTGTCGGTTATCAGTCCCATAAACTGATATATTTAATGTATAAAAGAAAGGAATGATAAAATGTCCGATTATACCGTTGTTTATTTCACGGGTATCGACAGGGGCTTCAGCGTGCCTGCGGTGCTTGCGGATTTCAATCTTTTCGGAATAAATGTTGAAATCAGATTTTACGGTGCGATTATTGCATTCGGATTCCTGCTTGCCGTGCTTTTCGGCGGCAGAATGGCTTATAAATGGAAAATGAGCCTCGACAAAATGATTGATGTGCTTATTTACGGCACGATTTTTGCAATCATAGGCGCAAGGCTTTACTATGTTTTTTCAAAATGGGATTATTACGGCGCTCATCTTTCCGAAATTCCGCAGATATGGCAGGGTGGTCTCGCCATTTACGGCGGAATTATCGGCGGTCTTGCGGCGGCATATGTGGTCTGCAAGGTCAGAAAGCTTAATTATTGGAATCTGCTCGATATGGCAACGATGAGTCTTCTTATCGGTCAGGGCATCGGCAGATGGGGAAACTTCACCAATCAGGAAGCCTTCGGTGTCAACACCGACCTGCCTTGGGGTATGTGGAGCGAAAAAATCGCAAACGATATTATCCGCAGTCAGTCCGAATACAAGGGCTTTACCGTTGACCCCACTCTTCCCGTGCATCCAACATTCCTCTATGAATCAATCTGGTGCCTTCTCGGATTTTTCGTGCTTTTCATTATTTGCAAAAAGGCAAGAAAATTCAGCGGACAGATTGCTCTGTGCTACGGCGTATGGTACGGTCTTGAAAGAACTTTTGTTGAGGGTCTGCGTACGGACAGCCTCTATATCGGCGACACAACAATCCGAGTTTCTCAGGCTCTTTCCGCAGCTCTTGTGGTTGTCTGTGCGGCATTGCTTGTTATATTGCTGATAAAGTACACCAAAAATCCCAAGCCCGTCGAGGGCGTTGACTATTTCCCCGAGGAAAAGAAAAAAGACGGGGAATCGGTTGAAAATACAGAAGAAAAAGCGGATGAAACCCCCCGAAAAAAATATTGAATCCGATGCGAAAAACGAGGAATAAACAAAGTTATAAGGAGTGAAGACCGATGGCAAAGATAATTGACGGCAAGGCAATAAGAGAATTTAATCTTGATAAAATTTCTCAGCAGGTTGAGCAGCTCAAGGCACAGGGCGTACTGCCCACTCTGGCGGTTATTATCGTCGGAAGTGACCCTGCATCAAGAATTTATGTTAATAACAAGAAAGCGGCTTGCGAAAGAACGGGCATGAAATCCCTTGAATTTGCTCTGCCCGAGGAAACAACAACAGAAGAGCTTCTTGAGCTTATCGATAAGCTGAATGCGGATAAAACCGTCAACGGAATTCTCTGTCAGCTTCCCGTACCCAAACATATCGATAAAAATAAGGTGCTTGAAAGAATTCTGCCCGAAAAAGATGTTGACTGCTTCCACCCCGAAAATGTGGGCAAGCTTTGCATCGGCAACGGCGGTCTTGTACCCTGCACACCTATGGGTATGGTGAAGATGCTCGAATACGAGGGCATTGATCCAACGGGCAAGCATTGTGTAATCATCGGCAGAAGCGATATCGTGGGCAAGCCCATGGCAATGCTTATGCTTGCAAGGAATGCAACGGTAACAGTCTGCCATTCAAAAACCGTAAACCTTGCGGAAATCACAAAGCAGGCGGATATCCTTGTTGCGGCAGTTGGTATTGCAAAGTTTGTTAAAGCCGATATGGTGAAAGACGGCGCAATCGTGCTTGATGTCGGTATGGACAGGGACGAAAACGGCAAGCTTTGCGGCGATGTTGACTACGATGCGGTCAAGGAAAAGGCATCGATGATAACTCCCGTGCCCGGCGGCGTGGGACCGATGACAATAGCAATGCTGATGAGAAACACACTCACGGCTGCTAAAATACAGAATAATTTGTAAGGAGAAATGAAAAATGTCAAAGAAACTTTACAGAAGCAAGTCGGACAGAAAGCTTTTCGGCGTGTTGGGCGGTCTTGCTCAGTATTTCAACATAGACCCCACGGTACTCAGAATCATTTATGTTCTTCTTTCGGTTTTTGTTCTCGGCTGCCCCATAATCATATATCTTATTGCGGCGCTGATTATTCCCGAGGAGCCTGATTGCACGGATAAAACTCCCTATCAGGAGGCAAATTACGAGCCTGTTGATGATAACAACAATAACTGAAAAAATTTTTCAAAAATTGAAAAAAACCTTTGACAACGCTTGACTGTTGTGATATAATCCTATATGCCGCATATTCGGGGCGGGTGACTTATGCCCAAAAACGGATATATTCCGTGCCTCAGGCAACCCATTTATAAGTGTTGCAAGAATAGCGAGTCTTAAAGAAAAGGATGATATTCCGATGTACGCAATTATCGAAACAGGCGGCAAGCAGTATAAGGTACAGGCCGGCGATGTAGTATTCATCGAAAAGCTTGACGCAGAAGAAGCAAGCGAGTACACCTTTGACAAGGTTATCGCAGTTGGAACCGACGACGGTATCACCGTTGGCGCTCCCTATGTTGACGGAGCAAGCGTTTCCGCAAAGATTGTCAAGAACGGTAAGGGAAAGAAGATTACCGTTATGACCTACAAGTCCAAGAAGAACTCAAAGAGAAAGATGGGCCACAGACAGCCTTACACTAAGGTTGAAATCTCTGCTATCAACGCATAATTGACCGACCTATGATAAAGGTCAGGTTTTCAGTCGGTAACAGACAGCTGAAAGGCTTTGAGATAAGCGGTCACGCAATGTTCGCAGAAAGCGGCAGAGATGTTGTTTGCGCGGCAGTTTCCTCGGCGGCATATATGGCTGCCAACACAATAACCGATGTCATCGGCGCAGATGCCGTGGCAGAGGCAGGGGAAGCAACGATGCGTGTGGAACTCAATAATCCCAACGAGCAGGCGGAAGCCGTGCTTAAAGGACTTGAGCTTCATTTAACCGAGCTTTCAAAGCAGTATCCCCAAAACATCAAAATAATCTACGGAGGTGTAAAGTAATGCTTAAGATAAATGTACAGCTTTTCGCTCATAAGAAAGGTATGGGTTCAACCCGTAACGGCCGTGATTCAGAGTCAAAGAGACTCGGCGCAAAGAGAGCAGACGGTCAGTTCGTTCTTGCAGGTAACATTCTTGTAAGACAGAGAGGTACACACATCCACCCCGGCAACAATGTTGGCAGAGGTTCAGATGACACACTCTTCGCTCTCATCGACGGCACAGTAAAGTTCGAGCGTATGGGCAAGGACCGCAAGAAGGTCAGCGTTTACGCAGTTGAGCAGTAATTTACAAAAAGCAATACGGTATGCAATCGCATAGCGGATTTTTTTCTGCTGTCGATAAAGTTGCTGAACCATAAACGAAAAAGAAAATGTAAAAATTCCGATAGCCTCCTTTGAAAAGGAGGTGGATTTTGGCGAAGCCAAAAGACGGAGGATTGATAAGATTATTTTCGTTTATTTGATGTTTTTTCTCCCATCGGAGTACCTTTGTACGCCTTCGGTCGAAGAAAACATCATTCAGCTTCCTTTCTCAACAGCATCTGTTTTGACAAAAAACAAGTTTTTGTCAAAACGAAATCCGCTATGCAATCGCATAGCGGATTTTTTCTTTTTACATATTACCGTCAAACATATATCTCTGGAATGCAAGCGAATCCGCGGCATCCTTATCGAGCATTTCGGGGGTGATATCGGGGATAAGCTCTCTCCATATCTTTATGTCGCTGCCGACCTGACCGCCCGTGTTGACAAAAGGCTCCATAACAACGGTTTTGTTATAGCCGATTTCGCGAAGCGCCGCGCCGATTTCTCTCCAGGGAATTCTGCCTCTGCCGGGCACCATTCTGTTGCATTCGCCCGTATGGAAATGACCGAGCAGGCTGCCTGCCGTGCGGATTGCGTCGGCAATATCCGTTTCCTCAATGTTCATATGGAAGGTGTCAAGCATAACCCAGACATTATCGCAACCGACTTCTTTTACGAATCGTACACATTCCTCGGCTGTGTTGATAAGATAGCCTTCAAAGCGGTTAAGACTTTCCATATTGAGATTAACGCCGTGCTTTTTTGCCATTTCGGAGAGAATCTGCATTCCCTCAACGGCATATTTCCAATCCTCAGCCTTATTTATGGGCTGAGAGTAGTCAATGGGCCAATGGGAATAGAGCGCACCGCCGATGGTTGTGCTGCCGATTTGCTCCATACCGTAAAACATTTTTTTATACCATTCAATTGCGCCCTCTCTTGTGGCAGGGCAGCCCACATCGTGCGCAGGTGCGGGTCCGTAGCCCGTTGTGAGAATGATTCCGTTTGAATCAGCTGCGTCTTTCAGCTCCTTGAGCTGAGCATCGTTCATTGCAGGGAGTGCCGCACCGCCGATTTCAAGAATATCAAAGCCCAGCTTTGCAACCTTTTCAACATAGGGTATGTAATCCGCCGCCCATTCCTTTTCCCAATAGGCGTAGTAAATGCCGTGTTTCATAAATATCAACCTTTCATAAGGATATTTTACTATATTAAGTATACAGCTTTTTTATTTGTCGGTCAACAGAAATTCAGAGTGTTTTTGCGGATAAAAGCGAATAATATATAATTGTTAATTTTTTTGTAATCTTTTTTTAATTGCTTTATTATATACAAAGTGTTATAATACAGAATGGTATAATGAAATTTCAGGGGGAAATTTTATGAAAAAATGTATAATTATCGGCGGCGGTCCCGCAGGTCTTACTGCAGGCTATGAGCTGCTGAAAAAATCGGATGAATATGAGGTAATCATTCTTGAAGCGAGCGATGTGCTT
Source organism: Acutalibacteraceae bacterium (assembly GCA_045632815.1). Lineage (GTDB taxonomy): Bacteria > Bacillota > Clostridia > Oscillospirales > Acutalibacteraceae > CAG-177. Next base: position 12,016 of record JAZQXJ010000058.1, read on the forward strand.
GGCGGTATTTCAAGAACGGTCAGGCATAACGGCAACCGAATGGATATCGGCGGTCACCGCTTTTTTTCAAAGGACAAGGATGTAACAGATTTTTGGGCTCAGCTTATGCCCACTCAGGGCGAACCCTCGGTTGACGATAAAATTCTTGGCAGAGAAAAGCCGCTTGTGCAGGGCGGTCCCGACCCCGAAACCGAGGACAGGGTTATGCTTATCCGCCGCAGAATTTCAAGAATTTATTATCTCAACAAATTCTTTGATTATCCCATTTCAATGAAGCCGCAGACATTCATCAATATGGGTCTGACCCAAACGGTGAAAGCGGGCTTCAGCTATCTTAAATCTACCGTTTCCAAAAAAGAAGAAACCTCTCTTGAGAATTTTTATATCAACCGTTTCGGTAAGGTGCTTTATTCAATGTTCTTTGAGGGCTATACCGAAAAGCTTTGGGGCAGGCACCCGAGAGAAATCTCCGCCGATTGGGGTGCACAGAGAGTAAAGGGTCTTTCAATCCTTGCGGTTGTCAAGGATATGCTTTCAAAGCTTGTTCCAAATAAGGACAGAAAGGTTGAAACCTCGCTTATTGAGGAGTTCGTTTATCCCAAATTCGGTCCCGGTCAGCTCTGGGAAACCGTTGGCGATGAATTCACCAAAATGGGCGGAAAAATTCTTTATAACCATAAGGTTACGGATGTTGAAATTGCAGACGGCAGAGTTATCGGCATAACCTGCGAAAACGGCGAAAAGCTTGAGGGCGATGTGTTCATTTCCTCAATGCCCGTCAAAGACCTTGTCGCAGGTATGGGCGAAACCGTACCTGCCGCACCTGCGGAAATCGCAAAGGGTCTGCCCTACAGAGATTTTGTAACCGTAGGTCTGCTTCTCAATAAGCTTAACCTTAAGAATGAAACAGATATTAAAACCCTCGGCAACATTGTTCCCGATTGCTGGATTTATGTTCAGGATGTGGGCGTAAAGCTCGGCAGAATTCAGATTTTTAATAACTGGTCGCCTTATCTTGTCAAAGACCCGCAGAATACCGTCTGGGTAGGTCTTGAATATTTCTGCGCTGAGGGCGATGATTTCTGGAATATGAGCGAGCAGGAGTGCGTTGATTTTGCCGTCAGAGAGCTTAAATCAATGGGCGTTATCGATGCCGATGCCGCTGTGATTGACAGCCACCGTGAAAGAGTTCAGAAGGCTTATCCCGCTTATTTTGACACCTATGACCGCATTGACGAGCTTGTTGAATATCTCAACACCTTCGGTAATCTTTACTGTGTAGGCAGAAACGGTCAGCACAGATACAATAATATGGACCATTCAATGGTTACTTCATTTGAGGCGGTTTCCAATATTCTCAGCGGCAAGCAGACAAAGGAGAATATCTGGAGCGTCAACACCGAGGCGGAGTATCACGAGGAGAACTCTGATGAGAACAAAAATTAAAAGTGCGTTGCCCGTTGCGGTTATCTGCATTGCGGCTGTGCTGCTTGAGCTTTTGCTTTCCAACTTCGTGTGGTTTTCGTTTGTTGCAGGCAAAAGTGAGGTCAGCGATTATTCGCATCAGTTATCCGAGGCATATGTCAACGGCGAGAGCAACAGCTTTGCCCTTGCAGGCATTGACTTTCCCGTTCATTCCGTCAGCTACACGGCCAGAACGGTTGACCCCGAGGCGCAAAGCAGCCTGCTGACGGCGGCATATTACATTGCCGATGAAAACAGCACCGCATCTGCGGCTCTTGCGCAGAGGGAGCGGATTGCCGTCGGTCCGCAAGAGCACAGAGTAACTTCATATATCAGTTCCTACGGCAATGCAAGCTATATAGATATCACCTTTGAAAATGTTAAAACGGAGCTTGCGGTTACGGATATCGTTGTCAATCCGTCATACACGGCAAGCTTCAATGCCCTGCGTTTTGCGCTGATTCTGACTGCGATGATTTTTGTGTTTGTTCTCAGAAAGAATAAAGCGGTAAAGCAGATAATCGGCGGCATAACATACACTCAGGCAGGGATAATCTCCGTTACCGTCTGCGTTGCGGCGGCAGCGGTTGTCTGGATTATGAATGCATCGGGCGAGGACGGCAACTGCATTGCATATCCCCTTGAATACGGGGTTGACAGCTATTCGCCTTATATCCAGCAGTTTGATGCGTTTATGAAGGGTCAGCTTCACATTGATGTTCAGCCCTCGGCGGAGCTGCTTGCCCTTGAAAATCCTTACAGCCCTGACGAAAGATACGGTATTCCGTTCTTGTATGACAGAGCCTTTTACGGCGGAAAATTTTATTCTTATTTCGGCATTGCGCCCATACTGACGGTTTATTTTCCGCTTTATCGGCTTACGGGCTTTCTTCCCGTGGACAGCACGGTTACGGGAATTTTCTCCGTTGTGACGGCAATTTTTCTGCCTCTTGCCGTTGTTGAATGGGCAGATTTCAGGAAAAAGGCTCATCCGTGGCTTGCGGCGATATGCGCCGTCGGAGCTTATTTCGGCAGTATGGTGCTTCTTATTCAGCGAGGTGCGGCACCTTTTTATTACATTGCAAGCATTGCGGGCATGGCATTTGTTTCCGCCTTCCTTTTCTTTATTATTACGGCATTCAGACATAAAAAATCAGCCCTCGGAATAATTTTTAATATTATTGCAGGTCTGTGCTACGCACTTGCGTTTATGTCCAGGATAAATTCCGTTTTACCCGTAACATTTGCGATTTTTGCGTTTATCGTGATTTACTTTATAAACAGCATTAAGAATAAAAAACTGCCCCGATTCTTCTGCGAAATGGGGGCTTTGGGCGCACCCGTTGCGGCGGCGCTTGTCTTCACAATGTGGTATAACAACGCCCGTTTCGGCAGCCCTCTGCAATTCGGCACGGCATATCAGCTTACGGTTGCCAACACGGATTATTACGAATTTTATGCAGGCGGCATTATTCCTGCAATTTTCCATTATTTTCTTCAGCCTTTAAAGATTGGCGACATGTTTCCATTTGTTCAGTTTGAATATTTCAGGCTCGCAGGCTACGGCAGGTCGCTTTATATCGACAGCAATTTCGGCATTTTTGCCGTGCCTTTTATGCTGTCGCTTCTGCTCTCGCCGTGTATTTTCAAAAGTAAAAATATATCCCGCAACGGCAAAATAATGCTCGGCGTTTCGCTGATTTCCTTTGCCGTAACCGCATTTGCGGATATGTGTATGGGCGGTGTAATTTTCCGCTACACCTCGGATATCCTGCTGTTTGCGGCGTTTGTTTCAGCGGCAATTCTTCTTGAAATAAGCGGAATTGCAGGCGAAAAATACGGAGAAAAATTTGCACATACGGCAAAGAAAGGCATATGCCTTCTTGTTGCGGCAACGGTTATAGTTTCCGCCGCAGTCACGGTCAGCATCAACGGCAATCTTGAGCAGTATTCGCCCGATTTGCACCTTGCATTGCGTGATTTCTTTGTTTTTTGGAGTTAAGTTATGTATATTGATTTGATTAAACTGAAAAAAACTCTGATTTACTTTGCGGCGCTTCTTTTCGCGCTTGTATCGGTAGGCACGGTTGTTTACTACATTGTCTGCCCCTCGGCGGCGTATTTCCACGCCGATTGCTCGGATACAATTCTGTGGGCGCAGGCAAGCTATGACAGCGGCACGGTGTTCAACCCCGATTTCGGCTATGCCGCAATGCTGCCCTTCGGCGGCACAACGCTGATGCTGCCGTTTATCGGCATTTTCGGTGTGTCAATGACGACTCACCGAATCGGAATGGTGCTTTTTGCGCTGATAATGCTTGCATCGGTGCTGTGGCTTTGCAAAACTCTTAAACTCAGCACACCGCTTTCGCTCACCGCAACGGGTGCATTTGCTCTTGTGCTTTGCTCGTCGGAAAAGCTGAGAGAAATATTTTATGAACACGTTATTTATTACAGCATATGTGCGGTAATAATCTGCGTTCTTCTTTCTCTTTTTATCAGATTCAAGGAAAGCTTCGAGAATGAAACGGGTCTGCGAAGGCTGGTTATCATAACTTTTTGCACGGTCATTTTCTCAGCCTGCGCGGCACTTGACGGAATGCAGATTATTTCAACGGGTGTTCTTCCCGTGTTGTTTGCGGCGGTTATGGGCATTTTTCTTGATAAGGATAACACTCTGCTTTCAAAGAAAAGCCGTGTTTCCATTTATTTCTGCCTTATCTGCGGCATTTCCGTGCTTATCGGTCTTGCTCTGCTCTCGTTTTTTGCAAACGGCATTTCCGCAGGCTATGCAGGCGCATATTCGGGCTACGCAAATATGGATGAATGGCTCACAAATCTGTTCAAATTCCCCGAGCATTGGTTCAGCCTTTTCGGAGTTGATGCCCATTACGGTATGCCCATTTTCTCGGCAGAATCGATTGTCAACATAATCCGAATCGGTGTTTCGGCGGCGATTATACTTGTTCCGATTATTTCGCTTTTCTTCTATAATAAGTTCGATTTCGGAACAAAGACGCTCATTCTTACTCATTTCGGTCTGAGTGCGGTAATAATGTTCGGCTATGTTTTCGGCATACTTTCCGCCGTCAACTGGAGACTCAGCCCCATGATTTGCACGGGTCTGATTGTGTGCTTTGCTGTTGCGGCAACGGCGAAGAAATATATTGTGCCGAACCGTTTGCGCGCGGCGGTGCTTTGCCTTATTATTCTGCTTTGCGGTGTCAATTTTGCAACCGTTGAGCGAATGGAGAGAAACGGCATTGAGCATAACGAAAAATATCAGCTTTCACAGCAACTTAAGGAAAACGGGCTGACCTACGGTTACGCAACATTCTGGAATTCTCAGGCGATAACCGTGCTTTCCGATTCCGAGGTCAGGGCGGCGAATGTTGATGTCAATGAAAACGGAATTGCCCCCTGTGCATATCAGGCAAACCAAAACTGGTTTGAAATGCAAGAGGGCATTAATGAATATTTTGTTCTTCTTTCCCACGGGGAGGAAGCAACGCTGATGGCAACATCAGATTGGGTTTATTTTGACCTGATGGCTGTTAAAAGAATTGACCTTGACGGTTATGCGGTTTACGTTTTTGATTCAACCGATTTTCTCAGCTAACCAGTAAATATTGCTTATGGGCGGCGGCGCAATGCTTGCCGCCTTTTTTGCGGCTTCTTTCAGTTTTTCAAGGGCAGGGGAAATATTGATTTCACCGTCATTCAGCTTTTCATCGCCGCTGCTGATAACAACAACGGCACTTTCGCTGCCGAGGCTGATTTTTTTGGCATTTTCGTCTGCAACAAAAATGCCGGAGATTATCGATGTGAGGCTGAGGCAGATTATTGCCGTAACGGCATAGGCACGCAGTATTTTCATATTTACTCCTTTTAATGAATAGTGAAAAATGAAAAGTGAAAAGTTAAGGATAGGCTCCGCCTATGACTGGTTTTATATAATCGGGTGTGGGCATCGCCCACCCAAAACTTTTCATTCTTCACTTTTACCTTTTCACTTATACAGAATATTCATCCATCAGCGCCGCCAGCGATGCGGCAAGCATCCTGCCCGAATAGCAGGCTTCCTCAAGGGTGTTTGCCTCGCTGCCCATTTCAATAAGCAGGCTGAATCGGGTCATATCCATATTGTATTTGCGCTGTGAAAAAAGCACGGGTCGCATAAGACCGGGGAACATTTCAACGCATTTTTTCTGCAGCTGCAGGGCAAAGCGCAGGTTGTATTCCCAATCGGGAAAATCCGTAACCTTGCCTTCCTCTGCACCTGTGATAATCATAATCTGAGCCGCTTTTTTGCCGCCGATAGTGTTTGCGAATTTCAGCTTGTCGCCGTTGCTCTGAGTGACGGAATCTCTGTGGATATCAAGCACAATCTGTATTTCGGGATGCTCCTTAAGATGCTTTTCAACCGTTTTGCGCGATGATGGATAAGAATCGTTGTAGATTTTGTCGTGGATTGTTTTATCGTGTATTACAGTATACCCCAAAGAGGTAAGATAATCCGCAATTTCCGTGCCGACACGCACAATATTGACATTTTCATCGTTGCTTCTTGATGTTCGGTCCTGCGCATACCAATCCCGTTCGATCATTTCGTAGCCCTCGGAGGTGTGGCTGTGAAAAATCAGAACGGCAGGCTTGGATTTGTCAATCGAAAGCTCCAACGGCTCTTCAAGCACTTTTTCAATATTAAGGGTCTTGGTGTCGGTTGTGTTTCTGACACACACATTTTCAAAAATATGAGTTGCTCCCTTGGTTATGTATGTAAGAGATTTTATTGCACCGTCTTTTTTGTCATTCTTGAAAAGCTCGGTATATTTTTTGATTAATGCCGTTATATCATCAGGGGAGCGGGTTATATCACGGATTTCTTCTGCCTGAGTTTCGGTTGTGGCAGAGGTTGTTTTAATTTCAAGAGTTGCGGAGGCTGTCTGTACCGGAGTATCGCCCGTGCCGAACATAACCGTTGCAACGGCAAGGGAAATTTTTCCTGCGGAGCCCGTTATAAAAACAGCGCAGGCAATAAGAATGGAAATAACTGCGGAGACGATTTCAAGCGACCTGTCCTTTTCGGAATATTTCATTGCAATCCACCTTTTTATTATTATCCTTAAATATATATGCATATGATTACAGAAAAATGGTTACAATTTGTAATAATTAACATTGATTTTGTAACCTCTTTGTAACCTTTTTGTAATTTTAAAAGGTGGTATATACGGAGAAAAAGCAATATAATAGTAATATGCAAGAGAACTTGTGCCGCCAATTGGCAGTGCAACCGCAGGCGGCTTTCCATCCATCCTTTCAATTTGAAACCAATCAGGGCGCTCATCCGAGCGCCCTTTTGGTTTTTTTAGCAGGGACAGCCATTGCGGCTGTCCTCGGCGTGATGTGGGCATCA
>JAZQXJ010000059.1:0-42169 GCA_045632815.1 Acutalibacteraceae bacterium
TTCAAGGGCGTAAAGAACCCGTTTATCAATCTCTGAATCAGAAACGGATCTTTTCTTCGATATAAGCACGAACTTCGGCAATAGGCATTCTTACCTGTTCCATAGTATCACGGTCACGAATGGTTACGCAGTTATCTTCGAGAGAGTCGAAGTCATAGGTGATACAGAAGGGAGTACCGATTTCGTCCTCACGACGATAACGCTTACCGATAGAGCCTGCTTCGTCATAATCACAGGGGAAGTACTTGCAAAGCTCGGTAGCCAACTCGTGCGCCTTATCGCCAAGCTTCTTCGAAAGGGGAAGAACCGCTGCCTTGAAGGGCGCAATTGCGGGGCTGAGGTGGAGAACAACTCTTGTGTCGTTCTTCTCAGCGTCGATAACCTCTTCATCATAAGCTTCGCAGAGGAGTGCAAGCACTGTTCTGTCGAGACCGTAGGTTGATTCGATGATGAAGGGGATGTACCTCTCGTTGGTTTCGGGGTCGAGATAATCCATCTTCTGACCGCTGTATTCCTGATGTCTTGTGAGGTCGAAGTTGGTTCTGTTATGTGTGCCGTTGACTTCACCCCAGCCGAAGGGGAAGAGGAATTCGATGTCGCAGGCAGCCTTTGCGTAGTGAGCAAGCTTCTCGTGATCGTGATAACGGAGATTTTCTGCCTTGATGCCGAGGTCCTGATAATACTTCATACCGTATTCCTTGAAGTAATCGTAAAGCTCGGTGTCTGTGCCTTCCTTGCAGAAGGTCTGGAATTCCATCTGCTCGAATTCGATTGTTCTGAAAGTGAAGTTACCGGGTGTGATTTCGTTTCTGAAAGCCTTGCCTATCTGACCGATGCTGAAGGGAAGCTTTGCTCTCATTGTTCTCTGAACATTGAGGTAGTTGACATATTCACCCTGAGCATTTTCGGGGCGGAGATAGATAACGCTCTTGCTGTCGTTTGTAACGCCTCTGAAGGTCTGGAACATAAGGTTGAATTCTCTGATGCCCGTGAAGTTGTGCTTGCCGCACTTGGGGCAGGGGATTGAATGAGCCTTGATGTACTCAAACATTTCTTCCTTTGTCATACCGTCTGCGTGTGCATCGGGGTCAAAGTCGTCAATGAGGTTGTCTGCTCTGTGGCGCATTTTGCATTCCTTGCAGTCAAGCAGAGGGTCGGAGAAGCTTGCAACGTGGCCGCTTGCTTCCCAGACTCTGGGGTGCATAAGGATATCTGCATCAACCTCGTAGCTGTTCTTTCTTTCCTGAATGAAGCGCTTGCGCCAGGTGTCCTTAACATTGTTTTTCATTCTTGCGCCGAGGGGACCGTAGTCCCAGGTGTTTGCAAGACCGCCGTAGATTTCGCTGCCTGCAAAGATGAAGCCTCTGCCCTTGCAGAGAGCAACGATTTTTTCCATGGTTTTGTCTGTGTTTTTCATCATAATCCAAAACTCCCGCATTTTAAATTTTTACTCTTATATCTTACCCCAAAATATGTAAAAAATCAATGCATTCCGCAACTAAAAAAGACCGCAAAAAGCGGTCTTTTTTGGTGAAATGTAATATATATAAAAAATAAGAGGAAAATCACCTGTCAATCAGCTCATAAAGGCAGTTCAAAAGGTCGGTTGTGTTTTCTTTTTTCAGCAGGCTGATTGAGAATTTATCGGTTGCTGTTCTGAGTGTGATTATGGTGCGTGACCTGCGAGCCATTCCGACATTCTGACAACCGATTTTTTCTATATCCTTGTAATAAGCCTCAAAATACACGGTTTTGAAAGGGATGGACGGGTTTGTGGGAATATAGCCGTAAATTCCGTTTTCGCAAAGGGTAACGGAGCAGCTTTTTTGCTTGAAATATGAAACTATTCCGAAAAGAATAAGAACTATACCGAAAGCTATTAAAATAAGCATTCTTGTTGCGAAACTTGAAGGACGGAAACCGTAATATCCGAAATCCGGGATTAAATACAGAGCAAATCCTGTAAGCGTCAGACCGGAAAAGACGAATAAAAGGGAGTAAAAAGCAAGCCCGTCATTGTAATCGTAAAAGCGGAGAGTTTTTCCGAATTTCTCGGCTTTGGGGTTTGTTTTTGCCGCAGGTTGGTCAGCAAGATATTTGCCGCATTCGGGACAGATTTCATCGGATTTTCTGATATCGGTGCCGCAAAAATTGCATTTCATTTTCTTTTCTCCCTTCGGTTCCTTAAGGAGGTTAAGTAAGTATTATTAATGTAGTTATTATTCTATTCAGTCTTATTTGCGATTAAATTTGTGGACTCAAGAATCCCGTTTTTGTGGATTCAAGAATCCTCTTTTTGTGGATTCAGAGTCCTCATTTTGTGGATTCTGAAATAATTATAATGTGGAAATGTGGAAAAGTCAATCAAAAGCAAAAGGACAGCCGCTGTCCCTACGAAACCCGTTTTTTATTCAGCTGCTATTATTTCAATATCTTTCTCGACCGGAACACCTTCGCCGCTTGAAAAATCAATGGTAAGGCGGTGCCTTTCGTCGTTGCCTTCGCTGACAGGTATACACCTGAAATACACCTCGATCATTTCACTGTCAGCAGAATTTTTATCATAAACAATTGTATAGCTGTTTTTTGCGGCAAAAGAATTCGGGTTATGCTTCAGGTACTTTTCGCAATCAATATCTGAAGTCCAACGGTACAGAACATCAGGAGTTTGCGGAATTATGTCATAGACATATTCTATATATTCATCGGGTGCAAGAATTTTGATTTTGCTGTTATAAGTGTACCCTTCTTCATAAATAAATGCATAGTATTTAACTGAATTTCCGTTTTCATCGGTGAAAATTAAGTCAAGATAATCTCCGTCGCTGAATTCTTTATATGCGTGGCGGGTATTGCCTGTAAAATAAAAGATTTGTTCGCCGTTTTTGATTTCGGTTTTTGTGAGCGAAATATAGGGGTCTTCAACATTATCATATTCCCATACAAGACCGCTTTGAGGATTGTACGGAAGAGATACCTTTGCGGTGTTGTCGCCCGCAGCAAGCCCTAAGATGCTTGATATTGCCACGAACAATGCATAAAGAGGAGCTAAAACTGTTATTATAAAACTCACAATAAACCTACCTTTCAAGGCTGTCGATCATATTGAACAGCTCAATGAAGAATTCGCGGGTTTTGCTTGCCTTTGAGTTAAGACCGATAACCGTGCCGTGGTCGCCCTTGGCTACGGGTGCAACATTCCAGATTCCTCGGCTGATATCCTCTGCATTTTCGGGAAGCGACATATACTCCTCACCGCTGGGGTATCTTGCGGAAACAACATTAACAAGACCGTCATTTTCCTGCCACGATTCGTCAAGCACTATGCCGCCTGCGGTTGTGCCTTTGAATGAACCCATTGCCAGCGCAAAGGGTGAGAGTATGGGCAGAGTTGACGATGTGGGAATATGCTTGCCGAGGATTTTGCCCTCCTGAGTGGTGCTGTATGCATATGAAAAATAGTAAACGCCCTCAACGGTTTTTATCTGCTTGTTCAGCTCCGCCGCACCGTCGGGTGAAAGGTCATATGCCGCGTGGTCGTTACCCGATGCGGTGAGGGCTTCGATTGCGCCGTGAGGGTCGATTTTATCAATGCCGAAATGACCGAGATTGAAGTCGAAAACGCCCTCAACGGGTGTTGCAATGCCTGCAACGCCGAAGCAGAGTGTCATCAGCAAATCCGTTGTGTCCGCAACGCCGAGAGTACCGCCTACGGTGTTGAGCACCTCGGTGAGAGATGAGCCGTTATGGGGTGCGCAGAGTGCGGTCACGGAATGAACGTAGTCACCCTTGCCGCCTGTGAAAAGGGGCGAAATATCATCGCCCGTTGCCTGCATTTCGGCTTCACTGCCGTATTCGAGCAGAGAAACGAGCAGTCTTACCGTTGCGCCGCCGAAGGAATGACCCACAAGGTTTATTTTTACCGTCTGACCGCCGTTCATTTTCTGACCCCAGTTTGCAATAAGAGGCTCGGTGTATGTTTTGCCGTAGCGGTTGTGGTTATGCTCTTTTGAATGGGCTTCGCCGTAGTCAACACGGGTACCCGTGAGCTGAGCGTAAAGCTCGCAGGCTCTGTCCCACGCGCTTGAAACGGGACCTACGCTCGGGGTATAAACCTCGTAGCCCTGACTCTCAAGATAAGCTTTAAGGTCGGAATTACCGCCGCCCCAATACTGCGCAACATCGTTGATGCTGTTGCCCTCGCCCCAGCCGCCGAGACCGTGAACAAGGACATATGAATAGCTCAGCTTACCGCCGTTTGCCTCATACCAGAGATTTTTGAATCCGCCGTAGTAGGCAGGCACGCAGATTGCCGTAACAATAAGGGCGATAACAAGAAAAATTGCGGCTATTTTGAGCGCAAGATTTTTCTGCGGAGGCTTTTTTTCTGCAGGGGCAGGAATATATTCGGTATCATCATCCTCGGGTATAACCTCTGCGGTTTCCTCGGGGATTTCTTCGGGAGCAATGGCGGTTTCGGGGGCATCGTCCTTAAGAAGGTAATCTGTTGATACTCCGAAAAGCTCGCTCATTGCAATAATTTTATCTATATCGGGAAGGGTGCCGCCCGATTCCCATTTTGAAACGGACTGTCTGGAAACGCCAAGCTTTTCGGCAAAGGCTTCCTGCGACAGACCTTTTTCTTTTCTCAGTTTAAGTATTTTCTCGGAAATGTTCATTTTTGTTCTCCTTTATGGAACGGTGTTCAGTTTGCTTCGGATTGAATTATATTCCCGAACGGCGGTTTATTCAACCAACTTTGGTGGACATTTGGCAAAAATCTGAAAAAAACAATGTAAAGTCGGGTTTACATTTGGGATTTTGAGCTGTTTTTGCCGTGTTTATAATATCATTTTTACAAAGGATAGTCAATAAAAGCAAAAGTATGTTCAATAAATATTAAAATGAATTTTGTAAAGCAAAGTTGCTTGAAAAACAGTATCAGATATGTTATTCTTAAAATACAATTTATCGGAAAAGGAGAGAATTATGAAAAAGTTTTTAGCTTTATTTCTTATATTAATTATGACAGCTGCGGTTGCCCCGATTAATGCTTTTGCGGAGGAATCCAAGGAAGTCACCTATATTGAAATTAATCTTGACCCCGGAATTGCAGGCAAATCACCTGCGGATTACAGAGATTTCCTTACCGTAAGCGGCGAGGGCGTTGAGCTTGGCAGCGGGGATTATTTTAAAACAACTTACCTTGAAAATGTTAACGGCTTCGCTTTTTCGAAAGAAGCCGAGACGCTTGAAGAAGGGGTGCATTATAAATCGTGGTTTAATGTTTATCCCAAAGAGGGCTATACTCTGAGCGGCAATATGGATTTTGAGATTATCAAGTTTTACATTCACAGGTCAACGGGTACCGTTGAGGGTTCGGCAAGCTACACACCTTGCGAACTGACCGTTGACGGAACAGCGGAATATTATCAGATTATGATAGAATATACCGTTGAGGAGCAGGAGCCTGAAGGATTTGCTAAAATCATCAAGGCAATTTCCGATTTCTTCCTTGCAATTGCAGAATTTTTTACCGAGACCCTTATTCAGCCCATCGCTGATTTGTTTATGAAGAGAAAATAACATACAAGTTAAGCCTGCCTGACGGAATTTGTCAGGCAGGCTTTTTGTTTGCCGTGTTTTCGGGCGATTCGTGAATCACCCCTACAATCCAAATATATTTATCGGCAACATCGCATGGGTGTTCTTTGAACGCCCGTAACAACCGCATTTAATGCGGGCGACCACGCAGGGTCGCCCCTACTTTTATCTGTTCCGTTTTACTCAAAGTAAAAATACTTTTGCAAGTCCGAAATAGATAACGAGGGTTACGATATCAACCAGAGTTGCAATCATCGGTCCTGCCATAAGTGCAGGGTCAAGCTTGACGATTTTTGCGAAAATCGGGAGTGAACAGCCGATAAGCTTTGCAACAACGATTGCGCAGAACATTGCCAATGAAACAACAAGATAAACCTCAAGAGTACCCTCGCAGAAAAGATACATTCGCAGGATGTTTGCCGCCGCAAGCATTGCGCCGCAGATTGAGGCAACCCTCAGTTCCTTGAACACTATTTTCAGGTAATCCTTTATTTCAATTTCGCCAACCGCAAGACCGCGGATGATAAGCGTTGAAACCTGACTGCCTGCGTTACCGCCCGTACCCATAAGCATAGGCATTGATGCCGTCAGCGCAACGAAGCCTGCAAGCAGGGTTTCGTATCCCTCAATGATTTTGCCCGTGAATGTGCCTGAAATCATAAGGATAAGAAGCCAGAGAATTCTGTTCTTTGCGAGCTTGAACACGCCCGTTTTGAGGTATTCGTCATCCGAGGGGGCAAGCAAAGCCATCTTTTCAAAGTCCTCGGTGGTTTCTTCTTCGATAACGTCCACGATATCGTCAACGGTGATAATGCCAACAAGGCGGTTTTCACGGTCAACAACGGGTACGCTCAGAAGGTCGTATTTTTTAACAATATCCGCAACATACTCACGGTCATCGTGTGTATTAACCGAAATAAGCTGTGCATCATCTTCCATTATGTCGCCAACAAGGGTGTCCTGCTCGCAAAGCAGGAGCGAAAGCAGAGGAATGCTTCCCAGCAGATGATGCTCACGGTCAATGCAGTAGCAGGTGTAGACGGTTTCTTTGTCTACGCCTGTTCTTCTTATTTTTTCAATAGCCTCTGCCGCCGTCAGGCTTGTGCGCAGATGCACCATTTCAATAGTCATCAGGCTGCCGGCGCAGTCATCGGGATATTTAAGAAAACGGTTGATATTTTTTCTTGTTTCGGGGTCGGAATGAGCAAGAACACGGGTTACAACGCTTGCAGGCACTTCCTCGAGGAAGTCAACCGTATCGTCAAGGAACATTTCGTCGAGCAGGCGTTCAAGCTCGGCATCGGTGATTGAACGCACAAGCTCTGCCTGAATTTCCGCATCAAGATAAGCAAACACCTCGGCGGAAACATCCTTGGGAAGCACACGGAATGCCCTGAGTCTGTTTTTTGGCTCGAGTGCTTCTATAAGCTGGGCAGCGTCAACAACATTCAGCTCGCACAGCATTTCGCGCAATGCGGATATCTCGCCTTTTTCTGCAAGGGCAACAAGCTGTTCAAGCAGGATTTCAAAGTTTTCCAATTCCATAAAAAAAGCATCTCCTTTCGCGGTCATACCGCAAAGGGGATGCAAACCAAAAAGAAGCGATTCGGCAAAATCACTTTAGGCGCAGTTCCGTCAATGCGGCACGGTATGAGGTTATGTATCTACTTCGGGGGTTAGGTATATCGGAACTGCCCAATTATCTCACCTCTTTGAAAAATTTTTTCTACCCTCTAATCGTACACCCAAAATCGCAACAAGTCAAGCAAAAATGCAAAAAAATCCGAAAAATTAAAATATTGAGCAAAAACGGAGAAAAACGGCGATATATGGGTGAAAACGGGTGAAATCGGGAGAAATTCAGAGACAATATGAAACGAAAATTTCAAAAATATGACCCGTACGGGTCAAAAATCACCCGTGTTTCCGCTATGGGTGAAAGGCTTTGAAGATGAATATGCTCATCCGAAAGCTTTTCGGAAAGGAGATGAACGGTATGACCGAAAAAGAAAAGCTTTTCTGCGCTTATTACGCAGATGACGGCGATGCGAGAGGCTGTGCCGCAAGGGCAGGCTTTGTTGTTGCGCCCCGAAGAAGCGCCGCAAGACTCCTCGCAAGGGATGATATCCGCAGCGAAATCAGCCGCCTTGAAAAAGAGAAAAAGGCAAATGCGGCTCTTGTTGAAAAGGGTCTGCGCCGCCTCGCATTCGGCTCGGTTGCCGATGCGCTGAAGCTGATGCTCTGCGAGGATACGATGACCGCAGAGGAAATCGAAAAGCTGGATCTTTTCAATGTGTCCGATATCAAGCGACCCAAGGGCGGCGGACTTGAAATCAAGTTTTTTGACAGACTCAAGGCGCTTGAAAGGCTGGAGAAAATCGGCTCGGGCGAGGAAAATACCCAGAGCAGTTTTGTGCAGGCTCTTGCAGAGGGCGCAAAGCTGCTCTCGCAGGGTGATGAGGATTGAGCGGTAAAAAACAGAGCTTCACTCCGTTTTCACCCAAGCAGATGAAAGCGCTTTGCTGGTGGATGCCCGAAAGCCCGTACAAGGGCTACGATGCGATTATCTGCGACGGTGCGGTGCGTTCGGGAAAAACGCTGTGTATGTCCGTTTCGTTTGTAACATGGGCATTCTCGCAGTTTTCGGATCGTTCCTTTGCCCTTTGCGGCAAAACAATCGCATCTCTGCGCCGCAATGTTGTGACGGTTGTTCTGCCCGTGCTTCGTGAACTCGGCTTTGAATGTAACGAAAAGTATTCCAGAAATCTTGTGGAAATAACTTACAAAGGAATAACCAACAGATTTTATCTTTTCGGCGGCAAGGACGAAGGCTCGGCGGCGCTGATTCAGGGAATGACCCTTGCGGGTGTTCTTCTCGATGAGGTTACGCTTATGCCCCGTTCATTCGTGGAGCAGGCATTGGCACGATGCTCGGTTGAGGGGTCAAAACTGTGGTTCAATTGCAACCCCGAGCATCCGATGCATTGGTTTCACGAGGAATGGATTAAAAAGCGCGACGAGAAAAACTGCTTTTACCTGCATTTCGCGATGAAGGATAACCCGTCGCTTACACCGTCTATTATCCGCCGCTACGAAAAGCTCTATTCGGGCGCATTCTACGAAAGATTCGTGCTTGGCAGATGGGTGGCGGCGCAGGGCAGCGTTTATCCGATGTTTTCGCAGGAAAAGCACGTTGTTCAGCCTCCCGACAGCTTTGAATGTCACTACATTTCCTGCGATTACGGCACGGTCAACCCCTCCTCATTCGGATTGTGGGGCAAAAACGGCGGAAAGTGGTACAGAATCAGGGAATACTATTTCAATTCACGCACCGAGGGCAGGCAGAAAACCGACAGCGAGCATTATGAAGCACTCCTTGAGCTTGCAGACGGTCTGCCCGTTGAAGCCGTTATTGTTGACCCGTCTGCCGCCAGCTTTATCGAATGTATAAGGCGAGGCGGAAAATTCAGGGTTATCCCTGCAAAAAACGATGTTATTGACGGAATACGCCGCGTTTCGGATTGCCTTAAGGAGCAGAAAATTCTGTTTTCGCCCGAGTGTAAGGACTCCATAAGAGAATTCGGACTTTACCGCTGGGAGGAAAGCTCCGCAAAGGATTCCGTCAGAAAGGAAAATGACCACGCAATGGACGATATCCGCTATTTTGTTTCAACCGTTATTGACAGGCAGGAGGACGGCGGATTTTTTGCCCTTGCGGCGAAAAGACGATGAAAGGAGGATGATGAATGGCTATTTTCAAGAAAAGAAAAATATCAAGAGTTTCGGCTCCCGTAACTCAGAATTCAACCTCAAAGCCCTTCGGTATTCTGGACGGCTATGTGCCTCTTGCCGCACCGCAGAACAAGCTGTATTACGCTCTGCGTGAGGCTGTGCCCGTTATCGATGCGGCAATATTCAAGCTTGTGCGCCTGACGGGCGGCTTTGCTGTTGAATGTGACAACAAAGCGGCTCAAGCTGAGCTGGAAGAATTTATTCTCTCTGTACCCGTGGGCGGCAACAGGCAGGGAATGAACGCATTCATCGAAAGCTATTTTGAGCAGCTTCTGACCTGCGGCACGGCGCTCGGTGAGATTGTCACGGACACCGACGGCGTACCCAGAGGGCTTTTCAATGCGCCTCTTGACTGCATTGAACTTAAAAGGCACAAAAACGGCTTTGATATTGATATCTTTACCCGTGACGGTATGGAACTGCGCAGAGTGACCCGACCCGAAATGTGCCTTCTCAGCGTGCTTAATCCCGAGCCGGGCGCACTTACGGGCTGCTCAATGCTTAAAGGTCTGCCTTTTGTAAGCTCGGTTTTGCTCAAAATTTTTGAAAGCATCGGGGCAAATTGGGAAAGAGTGGGTAATCTGCGCTTTGCAGTTACTTATAATCCCAAAAACGATGCAATGGACAGAGCATATGCGAAAGACAGAGCAATGCAGGTTGCAAAGGAATGGGGCGAGGCAATGCAAAGCGGCTCCGAGGTCAGGGATTTTGTTGCCGTGGGCGATGTGCAGATCAAGGTTATCGGCGCAGATAATCAGATTCTGGACAGCAATGTGCCTGTCAGACAGATGCTGGAGCAGATTGTTTCCAAAACGGGTCTGCCGCCCTTTATGCTCGGGCTTTCCTGGTCAAGCACGGAGCGAATGTCGTCTCAGCAGGCAGATGTGCTGACCAGCGAGCTTGAGGCATACAGACGCATACTTACCCCCGTAATCAGAAAAATCTGCAACGCTTATCTTCGCAGCAGAGGCTATTCCTGCGCGGCAAGAGTTGTGTGGGATGATATAACCCTGCAGGATGAGGTTGAGCTGAGCAGAGCCGAGCTTTACAGAGCGCAGGCTGAAAAAATAAGGAGAGGTGAATAACACGGAAAAGGAAAAGAATATTCTGCCCGATGAGGAACTTGAGCTTATCGGACAGTTTGCGAGAAAAGAACTCAGCAGAGATGAACTTTATACGTTTTCGCTTATCCTCTGCGATAACGAAATTGACAGAGATAACGAAAAGTTTACCGTTTCTGCTCTTCATACCCTTGCAAAGCTTTTTGTGGGCAAAACGGGTATCTTTGACCACAATATGAAGAGCAAGGACCAGACGGCAAGAATTTATGACGCCGAGGTTATGACCGATGAAACACGCAAAACTGCTGACGGCGAGGTGTATACATACATCAGAGCCAAGGCTTATATGGTCAGAACCGAAAAGAACAAAGACCTTATTGCGGAAATCGATGCAGGTATCAAAAAGGAAACCAGCGTCGGCTGCTGCGTAAGGGATATAAGCTGCTCAATCTGCGGCAAAAACATCAAAACTCAGGGCTGTGAGCATCAGAAGGGAAAAAGCTACGGCGGAAAGCTGTGCTGTTACCTGCTCAGCGAGCCTTCGGATGCTTATGAGTGGTCGTTTGTGGCTGTGCCTGCGCAGAAGAATGCAGGCGTTATCAAGTGCTACGACCCCACAGCGGAAAACGAAGCCCTTGCCGAAATGGCAAAGGAATTCAAGCAGGAACTCAAGGCGGAAATCGTGCGTTGCGCCGCAACGGTTATCCCCGAAATGAGCGGCAAGGCGATTGAAGAAATCTGCGATGCGCTTTCCCTCAAATCCCTGCGTGAAATGCATAATGCATTCAAAGAAAACGCACGCAAAAGCCTGCCCGTTATCAGGCAGCTTGACAGCGGCGAAACAGACAATGACGGAGAGAACTCTGTCTACTTAATTTAAGGAGGATATATTATGTCAGTATCATTCGGCGGTTTTAACGAAAACACCGCAACTTTCAAGGCAACAGAAGAAATTGCAAAGGGAAAAGCAGTCAAGATGAGCGAATCGGGTACTGTTGCACCCTGCGCAGACGGCGACATTTTCTGCGGCATCGCAAATGAATGCAGCGGCGGCTATGCGAGCGTACAGCTCAGCGGTGCGGTGACCGCAAAGTTCAGCGGCAGCGCACCCGAGGTCGGCTATGAAAATCTTGTTTGCGGCAGCGACGGCGTTAAGGCAGACGGCAGCGGCAGAGAATATCTCGTTGTTGCAGTTGACGAAACCGCATCAACCGTCACTTTCATCATGTAAGGAGGAACAATAATGGCTAATTTTGATAATATCAGACTTGAAAAGGGTCTTTACTCAACGGGCAACTTCACAAAGGCACTCGAGAGCATCGACCCCACAGAAAACTACAAGGGTACTTCACTTGAAGGTCTTGACGCATATCAGCGTCAGCTCAAGCGCTTCGGCATCAAGGTGGGCGGACCTTCAAGCGACGTTGTTGACAAATTCTTCAAGAATTCGGACAGCGCCGTGCTTTTTCCCGAATACATTTCAAGAGCCGTAAGACAGGGTCTTGAGCAGGCGGATATCCTTTCAGATATCGTTGCTTCAACAACCGTTATCGACGGTATGGATTACCGCTCAATCACTTCAATTCCCACAGAGGATGAAAAGGAGCTTAAGGTTGTCAAGGAGGGCGCTTTCATTCCCGAAACAACCGTTCACACCAAGGACAGCCTTGTTAACCTCAAGAAGAGAGGCAGAAGCCTTGTTGCTTCATACGAAGCAATCAGATTCCAGCGTCTTGACCTTTTCACGGTAACTCTCCGTCAGATCGGCGCATACATTGCAAGAACACTTCTCAAGGATGCAATCGGCGTTATCGTTGACGGCGACGGCAGCGACAATGCGGCTGAGGTTGTAAACTGCGCTCAGGCAGGCAATCTTACATATGCCGACCTTGTTAATTTCTGGAACGGTTTTGACCCTTATGAGCTTAACACAATCGTTGCAGACCCTGCCATTATGGCGCAGATGCTCAATATGGAGCAGTTCAGGGATGCGGCTGCAGGTCTCAATTTCCACGGCAGCGGCGATATGATTACGCCCCTCGGCGCAAAGCTTCTCAAGTCTGCGGCTGTGGGCGAGAACAAGCTTATCGGTATTGATAAGACCGCGGCTCTCGAAATGGTCAAGGCAGGCGACATTATGACCGAATATGACAAGCTTATTGACCGCCAGCTTGAACGCGCGGTTATCAGCTGCACAGCAGGCTTTGCAAAGATTTTTGACGGTGCATCAAAGGTGCTTTCCGTTTAACGGAGGGATTTGCTTTGATTGATTGCCTCAGCATTCTTTCTGCGTTAAGAGAATATTATTCGCCCGAGGGTACGGATGAGGAGCTTGCTCCTCTCTGTACTGCGGCGGCAAGGGAAATCCAGCCCCGTATCAGGGCAAAGGCGGAGCATTCGGATGTAAGGCTCATTAACCTTGCGGCGGCAATGGTCAACCATCGCCTTTGCATCAGAAATATGCATTCCGCAGAGGGTCTTACCTCATTCAAGGCAGGCGACGTAACCGTCAGCGTTTCGCCCAATGCACTCATTGAGCAGGCGGAAAAGGAAAAGGCGGCGGCTATGCTTGCCGCGCTCCCTCTGCTTAAGGATGACGAATTTTTCTTCGGGCAGGTGAGTATATGAATATTGACCCTATTTTTCAGCATTACGGCAGACCTGCAACCTTCGTTTCAAAGGACGGCAGCGAAATAACGGGAACAAGGGCATTCATCAGCCCCCTGAGATACAAAAATAAAATGTACCTTTACGGTGTCAATACGGAAATCGGTTACAATTCGCAGGGTCACTATCTTTACATCGGCCCTCCCGACCCTGACCTGACAGCCGCCGAGGACGGCTCATACATTCAATGTGCGGGCGAAAAATACAGAATTGACAGAGCCGAAAAGGTTTATAACGGCGAAAAGCCCTTTTATATATGGGCAATTATCCGAGTTATGGTTGAAACGGATTGAGGAGTGTGATTTATGAATGAGATAAGTGCTTTGCCTGCAAATATAGTTGCGTGGCTGAAAACCAGAGAAGAGCTTTCCGACATCAGGTTTCTGACGGAATTCCCCGCGGTGAAAAAGGCTATTCCTCTTAAGCACACTACGGTTGCCGTGGGTATTCAGGGAATGGAAATCGTTGATTCCTTTACGGAAAATGATGAGGGCGTTCTTGTGGAAAACGAATACTGCAGGCAGGCAAAAATAAACCTGCGTCTTTCCATTCACGCTCCTTATTCATCGGGCGGTGAGGCTTGTCACGGTGCGTTTACGGATATCATTGACTGCCTGACCTTTGCTTCGGGTCTTGATATTCTTTATTCGGGCTGTGAGTCCGTTGTATCGGACAGAGATACGGATGCTTTTGTGCTGAGCGCGTGGGCAACGGTCAACGCATCGCTTTGTCCCGCCGCAACATCGGGGCTTGATTTTCCGTCGTTTCTCTCCAAGGATTTGCTTTGCGGCACTCATATAAGAGACACGGATATTCACCTTTCCGAAAAGCAGAAGGAATATCTTGACACACCTTTTGTTACAGGTTCTTATTTCGGAATGGGTAACGGTACGCAGTCCCTGAATCTCGGCTTCAAGCCCAGCGTGGTAATTGTTATGATTAACGGAATGCCGCTGTTCACAACGGATGTTTCAACGGGCAAAAGCTCCGCAAAAAGTGCGGTAGGCTTTGACGAAGCCGCTTCAATCGGACTTGAACTCACAAGCACGGGCTTCAAGGTGAAAACTTCATCAAGCGAGCATATTTCGAATTGTTATCCCGACCTGAACGCACTCGGCGTAACTTACAGATATGTAGCGTTTAAATAAAAAAAGACGGCACAGCGGTTAATCCGTTGTGCCGTTTGTTTTTTGCTTTGTTAAGTGAATAGTTAATAATGAATAGTGAATAGTTATGGACGGGTTTCACCCGTACCCAAATATATAATAAACGGCGCAGCCCCTTAACTTTTCACTTTTCATTTTTCACTATCATTTCTTCATATTCGCAAGGTCACGGTAGTTGATGAGCTTGATGCCGTGAGCCTCAATGTGCTGTTTTGTTGCGGGGTCTTTCATAACCTGATATTCCCATACTCTGCGCTGCCAGCAGCTTGATGTACCCTTGAGGTCGTCGGTTTCGAGTGAGGGGTGGAGATAGGTTTCTGTTACACCCTCGGGGAAGCTTGCGTAGAGGTCATAGAGATATTCTCTGAAATTCTCGTAGCTTTCGTCCTGAGGACCGCCCCATTCGTTGGGAATAAGGTAATCGGGAATTGCAACGCCCATAGCGTTTGCAAATTCAACAATCTTGCCGAATACCATTTCAATCATATTCTTGTCAACATTGATTTCGAGCATTGAGTTGCCCATCATCTCGTCGGTAATATGACCGGGCAGACGGAAGGGGAGCTTATATTCGCCTGCAAGCTCAAGAGTCTTCTGAAGAAGCTCGAATCTGCCTGTTTCAATGCCGTAGAGTGAGCCCATATGGTTGTCAAGGTGTGAGGGAGTTACGAGACCAAGCTTTTTGCAGCGTTCAATCTGCGCTCTGATTTCGCCTTCAACCTCGTCAATGTCAACGTTCTTCTCAACCTGATCGCTCTCGTGCCACATAAAGCCTTCTTCGTCGCGGAGAGAATCTGTGTTCTTTGTGTTGACGGGCGCCCAGCGGTACTTTGACCATTCGCTGGTGAATGTGAGGTGAACGCCGATTGCAAGCTCGGGATTTGCCGCCGCAAACTGACAAGCTTCGGGTGCCCAGGCGCAGGGAGTCATAACCGTTGTTGAGGTGAGTGCGCTGGCGGGGTCTTTCATAAGGTCCATAACCGCAAGGTTTGCGCCTCTGCACATACCGAAATCGTCCGCATTGATAATGAGATATCTGTCCATTTTTATTTCTCCTTTAAATCAAGTCTTTATACTGAATTTTATTGCCGTCAAATTTATTGATGTCAAGCTCTTTTTCGCCGATGAATGCCTTGTCAACCATCTTTATGCCCTTGATGTATTCGGGTCTGCCGGGGCAGAAGGGATAAAGACCGAGTACACCGAAGATGTACCAGATTGCGGTTGTGCCGTTATCCTCGTCGCCGGGGAAGCCGTCATCTTCATATGAAAACAGCTCGTTGCAGATTTTTTCAACCCAATAAGCGGATTTTTCAACATTGCCCAAAGCGGAGTAAATATAGGGAATGTGGAAAGAGGGTTGATTGTTCATACCGCATTGACCGAAGTCAACCGCCGCCATTTCGGTGATTTCGTGGATTTCACAGCCGTAGCCGATGATTTCGTAGTGAGGAGGTGCGGCGAAAAGCTGGTCTATTTTCTCAATCAGCTTATCCTTGCCGCCGTAAAGCTCAGCAAGCCCGTCAATATCGTGAGGCACGGCAAATGAATTCTGCCATGCGCTGCCCTCCGTGTAATCTCTGCCCCAGCCGATGGGTGTGAAATCGGGGCGGAAATTGCCTTTCTTATCCTTTGCACGCATAAAGCCCGTTTCGGGGTCAAAAAGATTTTTGTAGTTAAGTGCGCGTTTTCTGTATTCCTTTTCGATGTCGGATTTGCCGAGAATTTTTGCAACCTCCGCAATGCACCAGTCGCCGTAAGCCGCATCAAGGGTGAGGTTAACGCTTTCCTTTTCTGTTTCGTATGAAACATAGCCCAGCTTGCAGTATTCCTCCGCACCGTTTCTGCCAAAACGCTTGTGAGGAGCGTTGGTTACGGAGTGCTTAATCATACCCTCAAGCGCAATTTCAAGGGTATCGTTGTCAATAAAGCCTTTTACGGCGCCGTCGCAGATAACCGCATCAACAAGTGTGCTGGGCATACAGCCGCATTCGCCGATGGAGAGCCATCTGGGCAGCCAGCCGCCTTCTTTATATTCATTAATGAATGCAACAAGCATTTCGCGCAGTTCATCCTTTGCAACAAGGGCAAAGAAGGGGTAAACCGTGCGGTATGTATCCCAGAAGCCGTTGTCTGTGTATCTTACGCCGCTTCTGATTGAGCCGTCGTGGGGGCAATAATGAACGGCATTGCCGTTTTTATCGTATTCGTGGCACTTGTGGGGATAAAGGAATGCTCTGTACATACAGGAATAGAATGTTTTAAGCATTTTCTTATCTTTCGTTTCAATTTTAACTCTTGAAAGATAACTTTCCCATTGTTCTTCCGCAAAGCTCTTTACATCCTCAAAAGTTTTGCCCGAAAGCTCTGTTTCAAGATTTAAGAGAGCCTGCTCATAGCTGATGTATGAGGTTGCAAGCTTGATTTCCGTAACCTTTTCTTTGAGTACAAGGTGGATTCCTGCTTTTTTGCCTCTGCATTTTGTGCCGCTGCGGAACTTATCGTCATTGCTGATGAGGGTCTTTTCCGTGTCAACGCTTCCCTCGGGGAATTTAAGAACAATGTAGTTTTTGAATTTAACCGCTTCACCGCTCATGTGCATATCCGTTGAGGCATAGAGAGTGTTTGTTTTTGCGTCAAAGCGGAAACTGCACATTCCCTTGACGGGAAGAACGGAAAAATAGTTTGTGCCGTCCTCGTCAAAGCTGATTTTCATAACTGCGCCTCGCTCGGTTGGTGCAAGCTCGAAATCGCTCCTTGAACGGAGGAGTCTGTATCTGAGGTAATAGGGGGTCAGCACCGCATCCTCGGGTCTGAAGCCTGACCAGCGGTCCTCGCCGTCAAATCCGCCGATTTTTTTATTCTGCGGCATAAAAATCATTGCGCCGTAGTCTGCAATCCAGGGCGAGGGCTGATGAGTAAGCCTTATTCCCTCAAGGCTGCGGCTGTCGGGATGATAATACCATCTTACACTATTTTCAACAGTCTGAGGCGCAAATGCCGCCATACCGAAGGGGAGCTGAACAAGGGGCAGAGTGTTGCCGTTTGAATAGCGGTGAACGGATTTGCTGCCCTGCTTGGTGTTTACATATTTGCAATATTTCATTTTTATTTCTCCTTTTCGGAAAAAATATTTATAAGATTTATTCCGCTGAAACAGCGGCTTTTTTTGATTGCATTGCGCAGAATTTCCATATTCATTGCGGAATGTTCAACCTCTTTTGAAAATTTCTGTGCAATCTCCGTGCGCTGTTCTTTGGCGGATGCATTTTCTGCCGTCCAAAGACGCATTATCATTGCTGTGCATACTGCGGCGAAAACCGCCTTTTCAAGCAAATCTCCGTCATATGCGGCGGTTATGAAATAGCGGTGAACAAAGTAAACCGCAAGATGCTCAACCTCTGTATCGGGAGCCGAAAAGCTTTGCATATCAACGGTTTCGGCGGCTTTCAGCTTTGCGGAATAATCGGGACTGATGAATTCCATTGAGCCGAATGCGGCGAAAATTCCTTTCAGCGCACGCTTTGCACGGAATGACGAAAAATCCGTTTTTTCATTCAGAAAATCATCGCCGCAAAGACCTCCGATTTTGCCGTATTCATATCCGTTTATGCATTTCTGAACGGCTTCACAATAGCGGAGAAAAGCGCATATGCGCCTGCTTGCGGAAAAATTTCTGTTCTGAAGTATGTTTATCGCCGTTTTTCGGGCGCAGAGGAGTGTAAAATAAAGATCTGCATCAAAATCGGCAGGCATAATTGCGCCGTCGGTTTCTTCCGTTTCAAAAGTAACGGGATTTTCGTTTTCAAAAATCAGCCGTGCGGCTTCGGGGCAGGAGAGGGAAATACCCGTTTCCGTCCTTGCACCGAATGCGTTTGTGAAACGGGGGAATTTTCTGCAGGTAGCCGAAAGGCAACCGTGACCGAGATTGATATACATATCGCAAAGTTCGCTGTCAAGCAGAAAAGGGCATCTGCCGCCCGATGCAACAAAGATGTTGTCGCCGTCCTCGTCAACGGTGATTAGTCTGCGTATCTTTGCGCCGTAGTCACCGCCGAGATTCCGATAATATTCAAGGCTTTCGCCGTCGATGACAACATCCCATCCTGCGCAGCAGGTGTCCGTGCATTTATCAGCAATGCAGGTGAATTTTTTGAAATAATCGGGAAATGTAAGTTTCATAAATAAAGCATAGGGCGACCCGTAAGGCCGCCCGTAAATCAATAGTTTTCTTCGGATGATTCCTCTTCAGTCTCAATTATGTTGCCGTATTCGTCCGTAACGGTTTCGGATTCAAGAATGTTGACAACAAGGAAAACCGTTGAGCCTTTTGCATAGGCTTTTTCGGAAACGGGTGACATAGATATGATTTCGTTGTGTCTGTAAGAGGGGTCGGAGGTTTCGGTTGTTTTGCAGACAAAGCCAAGCTCTTCAAGCCGCTGGACAGCTTCTTCGAGGTCAGAGCCTACAACGTTAGGAAGAATGATTTCTTCCTCACCCTTGCTGACATAGAGGGTGATTTTTGTGCCTGCGGGGACGGTGTCGCCTGCTTTTATGCTCTGATTTACGATGTATCCCGCATCAACCTCGCTGTCATAGACATATTCATCAACAAAAACAAAGTTCTTTGTGAAAACGGGGTTGGAGGTTATGTCAAGGTAAAGTCTGCCCGTAAATGCAGGTACTTCAACGGGTTCGCCCTCGGTGGTGGTAATCGTATTCTGGGTGTTGCCGCTGCCGTTGAGGAAGCTTACATGGTCACGCAGAGGTCCGAAAATAAGAATTGCAAATATTATGATGCCAACGGCAAGGCTGATTGCCGCTGTGAGGATAATTGTCTTTTTGCTGCTGTCATCGTCTTTTTTCGGCGGCTGAGGAGGCTTACGCTTGCTCTGCCCGTCGGCTCGGGGAGGATTCTTTGCGGGCTGAGCCGTGCCTGAGGGTGCGGCAGGGGGAGCGGGCTTCTGATACTGACCCGATGCGGATGCGGCTGCGGGGGAAGCGGAAAGCTCGGCGCGCAGCTGCTCAACCGTTCTTGTTCTGTCCTCGGGCAGAATCTGCAGAGCGTTGATAAGACCGTTAATGACATAAGCAGGCAGAGCCTCGGCAAATTTGCCGGGTACCATCAGCTTGTCGTTGCTCATTCTCTCCCTTGCGGAGATGGGGTCGCTGCCGATAAGCGTGCGGTAAAGCACGGCGGCAAATGCATAGATATCCGTCCAGGTACCCTGACCGCCGTCAAAGCCGTACTGCTCGATGGCGGCGTATCCGTCATAAAGCTGGCTGTTGAGGTCGCTTCTCAGATTTCTTGCGGCACCCGTGCAGAAGCCTGTTATCTTTATTTTACCGTCGGGACCGATGATGAGAGTTGTGGGCGAAATGCCTCTGTGAATAATACCCATTGAATGGAGGTTGCCGAGAGTTGAGAGAATGGGCATAAGCAGAGTTCTTGCCTTTTCCCACGAAACATAGCCCGTCTTGCTGCGCAGAAGAAAATCGCGCAGAGAAATACCCTCAAAATGGTCATAGATTGCATAGGATGTTCCGTAGTCGTTGACAACATCCGTAACGCTGATAAGGGCAGAAAGCCCCTTGAGCCTTGCAAGCTTTGTCCAGAGCTCAACAAAGCTCTGGCGCAGCTCGGTAAAAACATTTTCGCTGCCGCGCATAACCTGCAGGGTAAGGTTTGAGGTTGTTCTTGTGGTGAAGGAATCGGGAATGAATTCCCTTATCTTGACTGCCTTTCTTTCCGAAAGGTCCCAGCCGATGTATGTAGCACCTTCGCCGTTGTATTCGAGCGTTTTGCCGACGAGGTAGCGGTTGGAAATAACCGTCCTCACGGGCAGATACGGGGGAATCTGAGTTGAATCGGCGTGATAGCCGCAATAGGGGCATTGCTTTTTTTCTCCGATTTCCTTCATACAGCTCATACAGAGATTGTCTGAACTAATCATCTGAGACACTCCTTATAATTTTAAAGCTTCAATAATAATAACAAAACAAGGCGGATTTGTCAACAAAAGTGACAATATTGTAACTTTTATCGTCATTGTGCTGTATATTTTGCCCAATATTTTGGTATTAATATTTGTGATATATACTTGAAAATAAAAAAGAGAGTTGTTATAATAAACTTATATAAAAATGGAGGAGTACGGCATATGCAGAGTGAAATCAATGTTCCCCTTTACCTTTTTCACGAAGGTACCAATGCAAAAGCATATGAATTCCTTGGCGCGCACAGATGCGAAAACGGCGCTGTATGCTTCAGAGTCTGGGCGCCGAATGCCGAGTGGGTCGGAGTAGGCGGCGATTTCAACGGTTGGCAGCCCCATAACGCACCGATGGAAAAAATCAGCGTTGGTGTCTGGGAATGCACGGTTGAGGGCGTAAATGTCTATGATTCATATAAATTTCTCATAAAAACCCGTGACGGCAGGGAAATTTACAAGAGTGACCCCTATGCTTTCCACACGGAAACAAGACCCGAAACAGCCTCCAAATTCTACGGTTTGCCCGAGTTTGTGTGGACAGACAAAAACTGGATGAAAAAAAGAAAGGCAAGGGATATTTATTCCTCACCCGTGAATATTTACGAAGTCCACGCAGGTTCATGGCGTATGCACGATGACGGAAATCCTCTTACTTACAGAGAGCTTGGCGATGAGCTTGTGCCTTATGTCAAGGAAATGGGCTATACTCACATTGAGCTTCTTCCCATAACCGAGCATCCTTTCGACGGCTCGTGGGGCTATCAGGTGACGGGTTATTTTGCTCCCACCTCCCGCTACGGCACACCCGAGGATTTCGCTTATTTTGTTGACAAGGCTCACAGTAACGGAATCGGAATTATTCTTGACTGGGTGCCTGCTCACTTCCCCAAGGATGCATTCGGACTTTATGAATTTGACGGCGCTCCTCTTTATGAATATGCTGACCCCCGCAAGGGCGAGCATTACGAATGGGGCACAAGAGTTTTTGACTACGGCAGAAACGAAGTCCGGAGCTTCCTCGTTTCCAGCGCAATGTTCTGGATTGACAAATACCACATTGACGGTCTGAGAGTTGATGCGGTTGCGTCAATGCTTTATCTTGACTACTGCAGGAACGACGGTCAATGGATACCCAATGTTGAAGGCGGCAGAGAAAATCTTGAGGCGGTTGCTTTCCTCAGAAAACTCAATGAAAGCATTTTCAGGGAGCACGGCGATGTTCTGATGATTGCAGAGGAAAGCACGGCGTGGCCGATGGTCTCAAAGCCCACTTTTATGGGCGGTCTCGGCTTCAACTTCAAATGGAATATGGGCTGGATGAACGATTGCCTCAAGTATTTCTCAATGGACGGCATTTACAGAAAGCATCATCACGATAAGCTGACCTTCTCGTTTTTCTATGCTTTCTCGGAAAATTTCGTGCTTCCCATTTCCCACGATGAGGTTGTTCACGGTAAATGCTCATTAATCAATAAAATGCCCGGCTCATACGAAGAAAAATTTGCAGGTATGCGCTCATTTATGGGCTATATGATGTCCCATCCGGGTAAAAAGCTTCTGTTTATGGGTTCGGAATTCGGTCAGTTCATCGAATGGAATTACAAGCAGCCTCTCGACTGGCTCCTGCTTGATTATGAAGCTCACAGACAGCTGAAAAACTATATTGCATCGCTCAACGCATTTTATCTCAAAAATCCCCCCATGTGGCAGATTGACTACGGCTGGGAAGGCTTCAACTGGATTGTCAGCGATGACAGGGACAACTCTGTTGTTGCATATATCAGACGGGATGCCGAAGGCAAAGAAATCATTTCGGTCTGCAATTTCACAAATGTCACAAGGAATAAATACCGCATCGGTGTTCCCGAGGCAGGCACATACAGAGTTGTGTTCAGCTCATCCTTGCCCGAATTCGGCGGCAGGGGAGAAAGCACCGTCGGCTCTGTAAAGGCAAAAAACATTCCAATGCACGGATACGATTACAGCATTGAACTCGATATCGAGGGCTTAAGCTGTATGTATATAAAAAACACATCAAGAAAAAAATCTTTATCGGTTGCCGATAAAGGTGACAGAGCGTAAACACGTTAAGGTACGTAACGGTATTGTGTTTACTTGCCGTCTTTTCGTCTTTGACGTATACACGATACGCCTGCAGGCGAGAAAAACGGCATCTGTCATCCTTTCTCAACAACCGCTGAAAGATTTTGGTTTGTTGCCGATAAAGGCGACAGAGCGTAAATATGTCAAATCTTCAGGGTATTTACCCGATAAAATTAAAAGGAGGACTTCTCTATGGCAGTTAAACCCGAATGTATTGCAATGCTCCTTGCGGGTGGTCAGGGCAGCCGTCTCGGCATTCTGACCAAGAACATCGCGAAGCCTGCCGTGCCTTACGGCGGCAAATACCGCATCATCGATTTCCCTCTTTCAAACTGTGTTAACTCAGGCATTTACACGGTAGGCGTGCTTACCCAGTATCAGCCCCTTGAGCTTAACGATTATATCGGCAACGGTCAGCCCTGGGATCTTGACCGTGCCAACGGCGGCGTTCATATTCTTTCGCCCTATCAGCAGATCAAGGGTACGGAATGGTACAAAGGCACCGCAAACGCAATTTACCAGAACATCAATTTCATCGAGAGATATGACCCCGAATATGTTCTTATCCTTTCGGGCGACCATATCTATAAGATGGATTATTCAAAGATGCTTGACTACCACAAGGAAAAGAATGCAGACTGCACAATCGCAATGCTTGAGGTTTCCTGGGAGGAAGCAAGCCGCTTCGGTCTGATGCTTGTCAACGAGGACGGCTCAATCAGCGAATTTGAGGAGAAGCCCAAGAATCCCAGAAGCAACAAGGCTTCAATGGGTGTCTACATATTCAACTGGAAAAAGCTGAGAAAATATCTCATCGAGGATGAGGCTAAGGAAGGCTCGGGCAACGATTTCGGTCACGATGTTATCCCTGCAATGCACAGCGCAGGCGAGAGAATGTTTGCTTATCAGTTTGACGGCTACTGGAAGGATGTAGGAACAATCAGCAGCCTCTGGGACGCTAACCTTGACCTGCTCAATCCCAAGGTTGACCTTGAACTCAACGATGACAGCTGGAAGATTTATTCACGCTCGCCCGTTGCGCCTCCCCACTATGTTGGCGCAAACGCAAAGGTTGAGAATTCAATGGTAACAGAGGGCTGTGAAATTGAAGGTCACATCGATTTCTCCGTTCTTTTTGCAAATGTAACCGTTGAAGAGGGCGCAGAGGTCAAGTATTCAATCATTATGCCCGGCACGGTTATCAAAAAGGGTGCCGTTGTTCAGTATTCAATCGTTGCCGAAAATGCGGTAATCGAAGAAAATGCAGTTGTCGGCGAAAGCCCCGAAAATATGAAAGATATCAAGGATTGGGGCGTAGCTGTTATCGGCAGCGGCGTAACAATCGGCAAGGGCGCAAAAATTGCTCCCGACACTATGACAGACAGCGATGTAGGAGGTGCGGAATAATGTCAATCAAGAATGTTCTCGGCATTATCTTTTCAAATGCCTATGATGAAGCTCTCCCCGAGCTTACCGCTTTAAGAACAATGGGCTCAATTCCCTTTGCAGCCCGCTACCGCCTTATCGACTTCCCCCTTTCAAATATGGTTAATGCAGGTATTCCTCAGGTCGGTGTTATCACAAAGAGCAACTACCGTTCACTCATGGATCATATCGGCACGGGCAAGCCCTGGGACCTTTCAAGAAAAAGAGAGGGTATGACTCTGCTTCCTCCGTTTGATACTCCTGCAATGGGTATGACAAACGGCAAGGCTGATGCCCTTTACGGCTCAATCAGCTACATAACAAAGTCAGCCAAGGACCATGTCCTGCTCACCGATTGCAATGTTGTGTGCAATATGGATTACGAAAAGCTTATCAAGGCTCATATCGCCAAGGATGCGGATGTTACCGTTGCATATGCAAACGGCAATCCTCCCGCTATTGAGGATGGCACGGAGCTTATTCTTGACGAAAACGGCAGAATTGTTGACACAGCTCTCATCGACTGCTTCAGCGGCAATGTGAATTATTCGCTCAAGGTAATGGTTATCAGAAGAACTCTGCTCGAAAGACTTCTTCACGAGGCTCACAGCGCAAAGATTGACGATTTTGAAACCATTATTGCAAACAATATCAAGCATCTGAGAATTTACGGCTATGAGGAAACGG
The DNA here is from genome assembly GCA_045632815.1 of Acutalibacteraceae bacterium. Classification (GTDB taxonomy): domain Bacteria; phylum Bacillota; class Clostridia; order Oscillospirales; family Acutalibacteraceae; genus CAG-177. The sequence continues at coordinate 24,499 of JAZQXJ010000059.1, forward strand.
GCTTTGTAAGAGTTCTTGCATCTCTTCAGGACTATTATGACATCAGCATGGAACTTCTCAAGGCTGATTGCAGAAAGGCTCTTTTCATTCCTGAAAGACCTGTTTATACAAAGACAAGCGACAGAGTACCCTCTGTTTACGGTATCGGCGCAAATGTCAAAAACTCCCTTATCGCGGACGGCTGCCGCATTTACGGCGAGGTTGAGAATTCAATCCTCTTCAGAGGCGTAACCGTTGAAAAGGGCGCAAAAATCAAGAATTCAATCGTTATGCAGAACGGCTTTGTCGGCGAAAACTCAACATTGCAGTGCGTAATTATTGATAAATCCGCCGTTGTTAAGCCCAACAAGATGCTTTGCGGCGCAGAAAATTATCCCGTATATATCGGAAAGGGAATTGTAATCTGAGAAAGAGTGAAATCTGATGTCCAAAAGAAACATTATTACAGGTGCTGTGGCGGCGCTTGCGCTGGTGCTTGTTGTGTTTGTGGTGCTGATTGAAACGGGCGTTGTTGACACCCGTTCGCTGACCCAGGCACAGACCGTTATCGAATCCGAAATCATCGTTGTGAGCGAAACAAACGATCAGGGTGAAATCGAATACATAACAATGGTCACAAAGTACGCAAGACCCAAGGTGACGTCAAACCACCGTTATCCCACAAAAAAAACGACGACCACCGTACCCGTCGAAACAACCACAACAATCAGGTATGTGGAGCAATCCAGCTATGTTCATATTACCGACCCCAACGGTATTCCGCAGTTTAACGATGACGGAACACCCGTAACAGAGGTTGTGACATACACCGTTGCCGAGCAAAGCCTGACTCAGCCTGCCACGGCTGCGCCGAAAACCTCGGCAGTTGCGGTCACAAGCCCTGACGGCGCTGTGCAGACGGATGTCAGCGGTAACCCCGTGACGGAGGTTGTCACCTATATCGAAACCACAACAAAGGGTCCCGATATATGGAGCGAGAATACTCAGGAGGGAACAACAAAGGCTCCGCTTATCCAGACGGATGTCAACCGTGACGATGCGCTTGCTCAGGCGATTGTTGACCAGATAAATGCTGACCGTAAGGAGCAGGGTCTGGAGCCTCTTGAGCATACAACCAATCTTAAAGCCAAGGCGAGAACAAACAGCATGGCGATTGCTCTGCCCGATATTTACGGCAGCGGCAATGCCTCCGCTTATACTCTTATCACCAAATACGGCGGAAATCCCGTTTATCAGCAGGTTGCGGCGGCTAACAGGGATAAAATAATGAGTGCGGACACAACGCAGATAGGTGTCGGCGTTGTCAAATATAACGATAAATACTATACATCCGTATTTTTCGGATAGAAAGGATCTGAAAATATGAAGGTACTTTATGCATCAAGCGAGGCTCTTCCCTTTGCCGCCAGCGGCGGACTTGCCGATGTTGCAGGCTCTCTTCCGCAGGCATTGAGAAGGCGCAAGGTTGCCTGCAGAGTTGTTATGCCTCTTTACGGCACAGTCAGCGAAGAAATGCGCGCAAATATGAAATTTATAACAAGCATTATGGTGCCCGTTTCGTGGCGCAGGCAGTATTGCGGCATTTACGAGGCAAAGGCAGGCGGCGTAATTTATTACCTCATTGATAACGAATATTATTTCAAGCGCAATTCCTTCTACGGCCACTATGATGACGGCGAAAGATTCGCTTTCTTCTCACGCGCCGTGCTTGAAATTCTGCCCTATATCGACTTCAAGCCCGATATCATTCATTGCAATGACTGGCAGACTGCGCTTGTGCCTGTTTACTATTCAACATATTTTGCAAACAAAGAGGGTTATACGGGCATCAAAACCGTGTTCACCATTCATAACATTCAGTATCAGGGCATCTACGGCAATGAAATTCTCGGCGATGTTTTCGGACTCGGCGAGGAGAATGCATCCCTGCTCCGTTTCGGTAATTGCATCAACCTTATGAAGGGCGGCATCGAGTGCGCCAACAAGGTAACAACCGTAAGCAACACCTATGCAGGCGAGATTCTTGACCCCTGGTTCAGCCACGGTCTTGACCCCATCCTCAAAGAGAGAAGCTACAAGCTCAGCGGTATTCTTAACGGCATTGACACCGTTAACTATGACCCCGAGACAGATAAGGATATTTTCTATAATTATACAGCCAAGGACTATGCCCCCAAGGCAAAGAACAAGGCGGCTCTGCAGGAGCTTTTCGGTCTGCCCGTAAATGCGGACACCCCGGTTATGGGTATTGTTTCCCGTCTCGTTGCCCACAAGGGTCTTGACCTTGTCAAGCGCATAATGTGGGAGCTTCTCGAAACAACGGATATGCAGCTTGTTGTGCTTGGCTCGGGCGACTGGGAATATGAAGCATTCTTCAAGGAGCTTGCAGCCGCATTCCCCGAAAAGGTGGGACTCCGTATCGGCTTTATTCCCGATATGGCAAGGAAGATTTACGCAGGCAGCAACCTTTTCCTTATGCCCTCCAAGAGCGAGCCTTGCGGACTTTCGCAGATGGTTGCTCTGCGCTACGGCACAATACCCGTTGTAAGAGAAACAGGCGGTCTCAAGGATACTATCACCGACAGCGGCGACGGCAAGGGCAACGGCTTCACCTTCAAAAGCTACGATGCTTACGATATGCTTGATGCAATCAGACGCTCCCTTGCGGCATATGCCGATAAGGACGGCTGGCAGAAGCTTGTTGAAAGAGCGCTCAAGTGCGATAACAGCTGGGGACGCTCCGCAAGAGAATACATAAAGCTTTACGAGGAACTGATGTAATGATTGCCGATAAAGTCGCTGAAACATAAACGAAAAAACAAAGGTTGATAGTCCGTTAGCTTCCTTTTGAGGATGTGGCATTTTCACAAGAAAATGACGGAGTATCGTAATAATATCTTCGTTTATTTGTCGTTTTTTCTCCCATCGGAGTACCTTTGTACGCCTTCGGTCGAAGAAAACGCCATTCAGCTTCCTTTCTCAACAATCATATGAAAAAAGGGACTGTTGAAAAACAGTCCTCTTTTGAAAGATATCTGAATAAGATGTAAAATAAAACTTATTGTTACGGCTCCCTCTGACGAGGGAGCTGGGTCATAGACCCTGAGGGAGAGAAAAGATTTTGCGTAAAGCCGTTGAATTGTGTGGCTTTTCTGTTGTTCTCTCCCTTCGTCTTGTGCTTCGCAAAATCCACCTCCCTCGTCAGAGGGAGGCAGCGCTTTGACTGTTGAAAAACAGTCCCTTAAAACAGATTATTTTATAAATTCAATGGGAATGGGCGGAATACCGTTTGTCAGCGAGTTGAAGATGAAATCCTCAACCATTTTAACAAGCGTTTCAATCGCTTCGGGTACAGGCTCGTCAGGCGCGGGCTTTTTCGAGGGTGTAACCCTGAATGCATCGTAGCTTGCGGCGTCTATTATGTTCAGATATGCAGGTGTGCAGATTATCTTGCCGTCGGCATATGCTCTGCCTGCCCAGTTTTTCGGAATATTGCCTGCATAAGCCTGAATAAGCAGAAGTCTGTAAATACCGATTGCAAGCACCATGTCAAGCCTGAGACCTGCCAGCTTTCCGCTGTCATTCATCGCGTCACGCAGTATCATTGCGGCTTTGATAAAGGTTTTGCTTGTGGGGGCGAAGTCGTTGTTAAGCATAAGCAGATTTTCTGCAACGGCTTGCACATCGTTCCTTTCGTCTGACCTGCCCAGCAGGTAATCGCAGGTTACGCCGTAGAAATCCGCAACCCTGAGAAGAAAGCTGTGGCCGCATTCACGGATACCTTTTTCATAATGCGAAAGCAATGCCTGCGAAATACCCAGCTTTGCGGCAGCCTCTTTCTGGCTCAGACCCTTTTCTTTTCGCAGTTCACTTAATACAACGGAAAAATTTCTTTCCACACAAAACACCTCTTAACAGATTGTATAAATATTATACACTGCGTTATACAAAAAGTATAGCGAAAAAATACACAAAAATTTTATCCCGTTTTTGGAGGAAAAATGAAATCCTACACCATTCATTTAATCAGAAACGCCCTTACCGATGAAAATCTGGAGGGCAGATACATAGGTCACACCAATGTTGAGCTGAGCGAAGAAGGCAAGGCTCAGCTTGCACAGATGAAAGAAGAGCTTATCTATCCTCCCGTGCAGGCGCTTTTCACAAGTCCGCTCAAGAGATGCACTCAGACGGCGGCAATTCTTTATCCCGAAAACAAGCCTATGGTAATTGACGGCTTTATTGAATATAATTTCGGCGAGTTTGAGAATAAGACCGCCGAGCAGCTTGAAAAATATGAGGAATTTCCCCGTTGGCTTGCAGGCGAAAAGGGTGTATGCCCTCCTTACGGCGAGAGCAACGAGGACTTTGCAAAGAGAGTTTGCGAAACCTTTGAAAAGGTTGCCGAGGGTCTTATGAAAACAGGCACAACCTCTGCGGCAATCGTTACCCACGGCGGAGTCATTATGACTATTCTTGCCGCTTACGGAATTCCCGAATACCCCATGCACGAGTGGCTTACTCCCAACGGCTGCGGCTTTACGGTCAAGCTTAACCCCTCGCTGTGGATGCGTGCAAAGAAATTTGAGGTTTTCAGCGAATTCCCTTATGAAAGAGAAGAATTACCCGACTGAGGAGAAAAAATATGAGTGTTTTTACTATCGAAAAAGACGGCTTTAAGCTTGACGGCGCACCCTTCAGAGTGATTGCAGGCGCAATCCATTATTTCAGAGTGCCTGATGAATATTGGTATGACAGACTTATAAAGCTCAAGGCTTGCGGCTTTAACACGGTTGAAACCTATGTTGCATGGAATATGCACGAGCCTTATGAGGGTCAGTTTGATTACAGCGGAATGCTCGATATCGAGCGTTTCCTTGACATTGCGGCGGAGCTTGGGCTTTACGCTATCGTCAGACCCGGACCCTATATCTGCTCCGAGTGGGATTTTGGCGGCTTGCCCTGGTGGCTTCTCAAGAATGATTCAATGGCTCTTCGCTGTATGGACAAGGATTATCTTGCAGCGGTTGACAGATTCTTTGATGATTTTGTTCCCCGTATCGCAAACCGTCAGATAACAAAGGGCGGAAATGTTATTCTTGTTCAGGTTGAAAACGAATACGGCAGCTACGGCGATGACAGCGAATATATCCGCTACCTTGCAAAGGGACTCAGAGACAGAGGCATTGAAGTGCCTTTCTTTACCTCCGACGGAGCAGAGCCGCAGATGCTTACGGGCGGCACCGTGCCTGAAATTCATAAGACCGCCAACTTCGGCTCAAGGGCAAAGGAGCAGTTTGCGCGCCTGAGAGAATATCAGCCTGACGGACCTCTTATGTGTACCGAATTCTGGAACGGTTGGTTTGACCATTGGACGGAAAATCACCACAGCCGTGACCCGCAGGATGCGGCGGATGCACTTGACGAAATTCTTTCACTCGGCGGAAGTCTTTCGGCTTATATGTTCCACGGCGGCACAAACTTCGGCTATATGAACGGCGCAAATGACTATGATTTCTATGAGCCTACCGTTTCAAGCTATGACGATGACGCTCCCGTTAACGAAAACGGCGAGCTTACCGAGAAATATTTCAAGTTCAGGGATGTTATTGCAAAATATGCGCCCATTCCCGATGTTGAACTGCCTGCACCCATAAAGAAAAAGAAATACGGTGAGGTTAAGTTTACTCACAGCGCAAAGCTTTTTGATAACCTTGATGCGCTTTCAACTCCCGTTGAATCCGTTATGCCCCTCACAATGGAAAAGCTGAATCAGGGTTACGGCTTTGTGCTTTACAAGGCATTTGTGAGAGGACCCCGTGAGGAGCAGAAAATCAGGCTTCAGGATGTTCACGACAGAGGCTATATCTACCAAAACGGCGAATTTGTCGGCATTCAGTACCGCAACGATAAAGAGCCTATGCACAGAATGTCCGTTGACCCCGAGGGTGCGGAGCTTGCCGTTCTTGTTGAAAATATGGGTCGTGTTAATTACGGCGCAAAGCTCAAGGATGCAAAGGGCATCACAACGGGCATCGGCTTCGGCAACAACTTTGTTTATCATTGGAAGAATTATCCTCTGCCTCTTGACGATATTTCGGGTGTTGATTTCAAAGAGGGCGTACAGCCCTTTGACGGCACTCCCGTGCTGCTGAAAGCGGAGCTTGAAATTGACGAAAAATGCGACACATTCATCAAGCTTCCCACATTTAAAAAAGGTATTATAATAATTAATAACAGAGTTCTTTCAAGGCATTGGGAGGTCGGACCCCAGCGCTCGGCATATATCCCCGCGCCTTTCCTCAGAGACGGCAAGAACGAAATTGTTGTGCTTGAGCTTGAGGGCTTTGAAAATCCTGCGTGTATTCTTGATGACGAACCCGATTTAGGATAAAACAAAATCCGTGTACCACAGATGTGATACACGGATTAATTTTTTGTGTTAATTACTTACCGATGTTGCCGATAACCTCAAGAAGTCTGCCCCATACGTCGCTCTTGAGAGCCTCTGTGAAGAATGCGGGAACTGTGTTGAGCAGGAAGTTGAGAATTCCTTCAAAGAATTCAAGAACCTTTGTGCCGGTGTCGCCTGTTCTGCCGATTGTGATGTCATATGACTTTGTAACAGAACCTGCGTTAACCCATTCTGCACCCTTGTATTCTTCGATATCGAATGTAACCTTAACAGTTACAACCTTTTCAGCGTAGTCGGGAGCTGTGAAGCTGCCGCTCTGGCTGAGCTTAGCATTGGTCCAGGGTGTTGCTTCCTTGATTGTTGTATCGCCGAAAACAACTGTGTATGATACGGGAACGATTCTTGTGTCGCCGTAGATTGCCTCGCTCATATTTGCGGGGCCGTCACCTGCAACCGTGAAGGTGATGTTGCCGTTTGCATACTGACCTTCCGCAGCGGTGAATTTGATGTTCTTTTCCTTTGCTTCATAGTTAGCCTTTGCGTTTGTCTTAACAACAAGTGCCTCGCTTACTGCAGAAGGATCCTGCTTTGAAGCGTCAAAAGTATATCTGGCAACGATTGAATACTGAGTGTTTGACTTAAGACCGCTGAATATGTTTGACTTCTGCCAAACCTTGCCGTCAAGTGAATATTCAATGTCTTCAAGCTTTGTAACGGTGATTGAAGAATCTGTCTTATCTACAAGAGTGATTGAGGGAGTGCCTTCTTTTGCAGCCAGCTTTGTCTTTACTGTGATGCTTGTTGCCTTGCTCTCGTAGTAAGAATCGTTTTCGGGAACCTTGACTGAGATAACATATGATGTTTTTTCATCAAGACCGTCATATTCGATTGCGTCAGCCTTTGATGCTGTCCAATCATAAACAACGCTTGAGTCATCAGCCTTTGCAACTGAGTAGAGATAACCCTTAACGGCTGTGATTTTGATTGACTTTGATGTGATATCATAGGGAACGGGAGCTGCGGGAGCGGTCATTTCCTTCTTAACGCTTACCTCAACACCCTCTGAATAGTATGTATCCTCTTCACTTGTGCTTGTTGCAACAAAAGCTTTGAAAACATACTTTGTGCCGAATTCGAGGTTGTAGTATACATTGCTGCCGTCTTCCTGAGTGATGTAAGGAACATTGGGTTCAACCTGAATGTTAACTGCATAAGTTGTTCCGTTAGCTTCAATATCTTCAATGGGCTTAACGGTAACTGTTCTGTTAACTTCATCAAACTCACATTCGGGTTTGGCAACAACGATTTCGGGTGTGGTTGTTTCTGTTGTGCCTGTGCCTTCGCCTTCTGTGTCGTTTGCGCTTACGGAAACTGCCATGCATGAGAATGCCATAAGCATAGCCATAAGCAGAGCAATAATTTTCTTTGATACGTTCATTTTCATATCCTCCGTTTTATATTTTTCCCCTTTCAGGGAGTTACACATTGCATTATATCACATCATTCTCTAAAATGGAATAGTTATTTTTTAACATTTTATTAAATTTATGTGTTGTTTGATGATTTGTGCTGCGCACATGAAGAATGAATTGCTCCGTTGGAGCATGAATTGTTGCTTCGCAACATTAAAGATAGGCTTCGCCTATGACCGATTATATGCGTAGGGGCGATTCACGAATCGCCCGAATAAAAAGCGTCGCAGACCCTCAATGCACGCAAGTGCAAATCATGCAACCTCGGTTGTAATTCATGACAAAGTCAATTCATGCCGCAGGCAAATAATTATAAATCCGTTGACAATTCTCCGTGAATTTATTATATTAAAATCAATCGGAAGGAGTGTTGTTTATGAGCAAAGCTGATTATGCAAAAGAGCTTTTTGAGGGCGGATGCAACTGCTGTCAGGCGGTTTTCTGCGCTTTTCCTGAAAATACAAATCTGACAAAGGACGAGGCAATGCGCCTGTCCGCAGGCTTCGGCGGCGGAATGGGCAGAATGAGAGAGGTCTGCGGTGCGGTCAGCGGAATGATTATGGTGCTTTCCGAAAAATTCGCTTCGGCTGACCCCAATGATAAAGAGAAAAAAGCGGCTCTTTATGCTCTTATCCAGAAAGCATCGGGCGATTTCAGGGCGGAAAACGGCTCGATTATCTGCCGTGAGCTTCTCGGATTGGCGGAGAAAACCTCTGCACCCGTGCCTGAAGAACGCACAAAAGAATACTATAAAAAGCGTCCCTGCTCAGAACTTGTTCATTGCGCGGCGCAGATAGCCGAAAAATATCTTTCAGGCGAAGAATAATTCGCAAAATGTACTTGTATCATCTGAAAATATATGATACTATATGTTGTGTAAAATTAAAATTAGGAGTGATTTCCAATGAAGCTTCCCGTGGCGGTCCAGCTCTATTCCGTCAGAGATGAAATGGAAAAGGATTTTTACGGCACCATAAAAAAAATGAAAGAACTCGGCTATGACGGCGTTGAGTTTGCAGGTCTTTTCGGTCAGAATCCCGACGAAATAAAGGCATTCTGCGACGAAATCGGCATTGTTCCCGTTTCGGCTCACGTTCCCTATTACGATATGCTTGAAAACCCCGAGGCTGTGCTTGAGGACTATGTTAAAATCGGCTGCAAGTATGTTGTTGTGCCTTATCTTACCGAAGAATGCAGACCCGGAACAGAAGGCTTTGCCGCAACTGTTGAAGGCATCCGCAAAATCGGCGAGGCTGCAAAGGCTCTGGGCATTCAGCTTCTCTATCATAACCACGATTTTGAGTTTGTTAAAATCGGTGAGGATTATGCACTTGATGTGCTTTATTCAACCGTACCCACAGACCTTCTCAAAACAGAAATTGACACCTGCTGGGTAAATGTTGCAGGCGTTAATCCCGCCGAATATCTTGAGAAATATGAGGGCAGATCACCCGTTGTTCACCTCAAGGATTTCAAGAAGGTTGACGGCAAGCAGGGCAAACTCTATGAGCTTATCGGCATCGAGGATGACGGCGAAGAAGCAGACGAAGATGCATTCTCATTTATGCCCGTCGGTCACGGTATGCAGGATATCCCCGCAATCCTCAGCGCTTGCGAAAAGGTTGGCGCAGAATGGGTTGTTGTTGAGCAGGACAGCCCCGCAAAGGGCGACACACCCCTTAATTCAGTAACTCTCAGCCGTGAGTATCTCAAGACTCTTGGTTGGTAATAAATAAAAAACGAGGTAATTATTATGGCAGAAAATATTCTTGACAAATTCAAAGACGCTCCCGCTGACGAAAAGGTAAGAGATTACAGCAAGAAAATCAAGGTTGGTATCATCGGTACAGGCTGGATTGCAGAAGCTCACGTTAAGGCATATCAGAAATGCCCCGATGTTGAAATCGTTGCCGCTGCAGACCTTGTTCCCGGCAAGGCAGAGGCATTCTGCGAGAGATACGGCGTTGAAGGCGCAAAGTATTATCCCAGCCACAAGGAGCTTATCGATGCAGGCGAATGCGATGCAGTTAGCGTTTGCACATACAATGCAACTCACGCTGAATGTACTATCTATGCCCTTGAGCATAATGTAAGCGTTCTTCTTGAAAAGCCCATGTGCGTTACTCTTGAAGAAGCTGTTGCAATCTGCAAGGCAGAGAAGGCAAGCAACGCTGTGCTTTCAATCGGCTTCCAGCCCCGTTTTGACGAAAATATGAAGATGCTCAAGAGAGTTGTTCAGAGCGGCGAACTCGGCAAGATTTACTATATTCAGACAGGCGGCGGCAGAAGACGCGGTATTCCCACTCCCTTCGGCACATCATTCATCGAAAAAGAAACAGCAGGCATCGGCGCACTCGGCGATATCGGCTGCTACTCACTTGATATGGTTCTCAATTCAATCGGCTATCCCAAGCCCCTTACCGTATCAGGCTATAAGTCAGATTTCTTCGGCAAGAGCCCTTCATACGAGCATCACGATGTGTTCGGTGTTGATGACTTCGCGGCAGGCTTTATCCGTCTTGAAGGCGGCATAATCCTCGACTTCAGAATTGCATGGGCAATGAACCTTGATACCCCGGGTGACACAATCATTATGGGTACAAAGGGCTCGGTAAGAGTTCCCTCAACAGAGTGCTGGAACGGCAGCATCGGCGGTCCTCTTGTAATTTATCACGAAATCGCAGGCGAGCAGATTGAAACATATATCCCCATGAAGCACAACGATGTTGATTGCTTTGATATCAAAATCCGCTCGTTCATCGATGCAGTTAAGGAAGACGGCGAAGCACCCGTACCCTGCAGCCAGATTCTTTACAATCAGGCTATCATCGACGGTATTTCCCGTTCAGCAGAGCTTGGCAGAGAAATCGAAATTGAAATTCCCGAAATTTAACATCCAATATTTACTGAGCCGCACGGTTTGTGCGGCTCTTGCTTTTTTAACGAAAATATGATATTATATATAATGTAAAACTATGCAAAAGGAGGTTGCGATATGTGCAGCTGCAATGTTTTTTGCCAATTTTTCTGCTCGCTGTTTCTCGTGTTTGCGGTTGCGTTCAACACATTGAGCAACCGACTGGGCAAGGATGATGTGTTCGATACGGATACCTGCCCCTTTGAGTGGTGCGTTGAGGAAACAACAACGAAAAAACCCACTCCCAAGCCCTCAACCACAAAACCAAGCACAACAACTTCAACAACTGTTTCAACAACCCGTCAGCCCGGCTCAACAACCGAGATAATGAATGCGGTTCAGCTTTCGCTTTTGGTTTTCGGCGGCAGCGGTGATGATATCATCAACGGCACAGCCCCAACATCCGACGGGGGATATATAATCTGCGGCGTAACAACATCGCGCAACGGTAATTTCGACGGGCAGTATCAAAGCGGATGGAAAACGCCCTACGGCTTTGTTGCGAAAATAAGCAATTCGGGTACTGTTACCTGGCTGAAAACCTTTGCAAGCACCTACGGTGCAATTACTCTGGAGGATGTTTGCGTGCTGGATAACGGCACGATTATCGTTGTAGGCTACACTCAGGCAACGGATTATGCCGCCAACACAGAATCTTCAGGCACCGTTGATGCGATTATTCTCAAGCTTAATTCCAACGGCTATATGAGCGCAAAGAAATCTCTGGGCGGCAAAAATACGGATATGTTCAACTGCGTTGACTCAACGGGCAGCGGCTTTGTTGTTGGCGGCAAGTCCTATTCACAGACGGGCGATTTTGCTCATCTTGAGGGCGACAGCGCAATATTGATGAGCTTCAATTCAAGCCTTGAGCTTCAATGGCAGACTCAGCTTCACGGTGAAGCGGCATCGACCATAGGCGATGTTGCAGTTGATGATAACGGCAATGTTTTTGCAACCTGCCTCACCTCGTCAACAACGGGTGATTTTGAGAACTACAACAATTCGGGCGGTTATACCGACACCCTTGTGCTTAAGTATAACGGCTCGGGCGAAATGCAATGGGGTCATATGATATCCTCAACGGGCAGAGACGAATTCAAATCAATTGCGCCTGACGGCAAGGGCGGATGCGTTGTTGCGGGTAATTATGAGCTTATCCCGTCGCAGACTCCCGACGGCTCTCTCAGCGGAATTCACCATTGCGGAAATATCGATGCCCTTGTTTTCGGCATTGATTCCGATGGCGAACGCTCGTGGGTCAACATTCTTTCGGGCTATGAAAATGATTTTATTACCGATATTATCAGCGCAAACGGCGGATATGTTGTTACGGGATATACGGAATCCTATAACCGCGAATTCTCGGGTACGGGCAACGAGGGATATCACGACGGATTTGTGAGCTTCATCAGTTCGGCAGGCTCAACGGTGAAAACAATTACTCAGGCAGGCTCGGGCGAGGATATGGCGGAGTGCCTTGTCAGCACAACCGACGGCACGGTTTATGTAATGGGCAAAACTCAGTCCGATGATGTTGATTTTGAAGATCTTAATCCTTACAGCACCGACGTTTATTTGGGCTATATCGCAAAATACAGAATAAACTGATAAAAAATGCACCTGACAGCGGAAACTGTCAGGTGCTTAATTTTTTGATTAGTCAAGCTTTGCCTTGAGATAGTTGTCGTAGAAATCCTTAACGCCTGCGTAGAAATCGTCAACGGTGCCGTCATTCTTCATAATGTAGTCAGCCATTTTCTCGCTCTCGCTGGTGTGGAAGATTTCTTCTTCGTGAAGGTCGTTTTCACGGAGCTTTTCAATGCTCTTGCCGTCTCTCTCGGAGCCTCTTGCGAGCATTCTCTGATAACGAACTTCGTCATCGCTGATAACAACGTCAACAAGAACGAACTTGTCGCCGAATGCCTTCTTGAAAACCTCGATATCTGAGGGAGGACGGATGCCCGAAACGAGGAAGTTGGGGCTGTCTGATTCCTTGATCTTCTTAACAATCATCTCGGGGAAGAAGGTCTGACCGTTAGCAGCCATATACTTCTTTGATGTTGCGTGCAGGTTGTCACGGGTAAGCTCAAGACCCTCACTTGCAGCAAGCTCTCTTACAACGTCGCCGATTGAAATCATAGGGAAGCCGTAAGTTTTTGCAACATATTCAAGGAAGAAATCCTTGCCTGTGCCGTTTTTGCCGACAGCAGCTAAAACCATAATAATTACCTCCAAAAAACTTATTGATTAAATTTTACATTATTAATATAAGTTTGTCAACATTATTTCGTGACCTTGTGAACATCTTCTTCTTTGCCGAGGACGAGCAGATGCTCACCCTTTTCAAAGCGTCTTTCGCCGCTGATAACGGGATTGACATCCTCATCTCTCTTTGTTGCAAGCACAACAAGGTTATATTTGACTCGGAAATTCAGTTCCTTAACGGTTTTGCCTACCCAGCGGTCAAGTACATCGATTTCATAAATCGAATAATCGCTGCCGAGGTCAATGAAATTGAAAATATGCTCGCTGCTTTCGGTAACGGCGTAACGCTCCGCCATATTCTTTTCGGGGTAGATAACCTCATCCGCACCGTTTTTGAGCAGGAATTTTTCCTGAATATCTCTGTCTGCCTTGCTGATAACCTTTTTTGCGCCGCATTCGTCTTTCAGCAGGCTTGTGATTTCAAGGCTGTTCTGAAAGTTTTCGCCTATGCAGACAAAGCAGGTGTCAAACGAGGGGATATCAAAGGTTTTCAGCACCTCAAGATTGGTGCAGTCGCCGATTTTTGCGCTGACAACATAGGGGAGCATATCCTCGATTGCAGCTTCATCCTTGTCAACAATCATAATTTCGCAGTCTGTTTCTGCAAGGCTTCTGCAAAGATGATGGCCGAAATGACCCATACCTATAATGAGAAATGATTTCATAATATAACCTCTTTTTAAGTGAAGAGTGAAGAGTTTCGGATAGGCTCCGCCTATGACCGATTATAATGGGTGTGGGCAACGCCCACCCTTAACTATTCACTATTCACTTTTAACTTTTCATTTGTAATTATCCTATTGTGATTTTTTCTCTCGGATTCTTAACCGGCGGTGCGGCTTTCTTTTCCATCAGCGCAAGGGCGAATGAAACGCTGCCTACTCTGCCGCAGAACATAAGAAATGCAATAATCAGCCTTGATGCCGTTGCAAGGTCACGGGTAATTCCCGTTGTCATACCTACCGTGCCGATTGCCGAGGCACATTCAAAAATAACATCGCCGATGTTAAGGGAGGGCTGCATTGCAAGGATTGCAACGATTCCGAAAATTGCAAGGCTCATATTTGTGAAAACAACGGAGCTTGCCTTGTGGATTGCGTCCTTTTCAAGGCGTCTGCCGAAGATTCCCTGCGACTGCCTGCGTGTGATTCCGTTGAATGTTGATATCGCAATAACCGCAAGAGTTGTGGTTTTGATACCGCCTGCGGTTGAGCCGGGTGAGCCGCCGATGAACATAAGAAATACTGTCAGAATTTTGCTTGCAGGGGAGAGGGCGGCGGTGTCCGTTGAGTTCATGCCTGCCGTTCTTGCCGTAACGGAATCAAAAATTGAATTCAGCAGGCTGTTGCCGAAGCCCAGACCCTCGTTTGTGAAATCCCTTTCAAAAATAAAGAAAAGAATTGTGGGTATAACAAGCAGAATTGCCGTAACGGTCAGAACGATTTTTGTGTGGAGCTGATAGCGCTTGAATTTCAGCTTTTTCTTACTGATATCGTCCCACACAAGGAAGCCGATGCCGCCGATTACTATGAGTGCCGAAAGGGTGAGGATAACAACCCAATCGTCTGAAAATTCAACGAATGAACAGTATTTGCCGTAGTAGGCACCCATCAGGTCAAAGCCTGCGTTGCAGAATGAGGAAACCGAATGGAAAACGGCATACCATATGCCCTTTGCCCAACCGAAACGGGGAATGAATCTGGTTGCCAGCAGGAGCGCGCCTGCACCTTCAAAAATCGCCGTGCCTGCAATAATTTTACGGGTCAGATTCATAATGCCGCCGATATGCTCGGTGTTGATGCTTTCAACCATAACCTCACGGGCTTGCAAGCCCATTTTCTTTTTGAGGAGCATTGAAAACATTGTTGCGATTGTCATAAATCCCAGACCGCCCACCTGAATGAGGCAGATAATAACAATCTGACCGAAAAGAGTCCAGCTTGTGGCGGTGTCGGTGACGATAAGACCCGTTACGCAGCTTGACGAAACAGCCGTGAAAAGTGCCGTCACAAAGCCTGCGCTTTCGCCGCTCTGAGATGCAAACGGAGTCATCAGCAGAAGCGTGCCGAGGATGATTATTGAAATGTAGCCGATTGCAATCAGCCTTGTCTGCGAAAATTTTCGTTTGAGTTTCATTTTTAACCTCACGGTTTTTTGATGAATAAATAATACCACATACATTTCTATTTTTCAATAATGCTTGAATTTATATTTTATGAGTGATAAGATAAGTATGGTGATTTTTATGGAAAAATATATTGATTTGCACACTCATTCTCTCAAATCCGACGGGTCGATGACTCCTGCCGAGGTTGTGCAGGAAGCGAAAAAGGCAGGGCTCGCCGCCATTGCACTCAGCGACCACGATACCGTGGACGGCTTGGAGGAAGCCATTGCCGAGGGCAAAAGAATCGGCGTTGAGGTTGTGCCTGCAATTGAGTTTTCGGTAATTTCAAAAACGGAAACTCATATTCTCGGCTATTTCATTGATTACAACAATCCCGACCTGAAGCAGACTCTCAAAGAGGTTGTGGAGTTGAGAATACAGCGTAATCACGTGACAACCCAAAGACTCAACGAGCTTGGTTTTGACATCACTCTTGAAGAAGTGCGTGCACTTGCGCCCAATAATTTTGTTGGCAGAGCGCATTTTGCGAGGGTGCTTATGGATAAGGGATATACCCAAAGCGTCAAAGAGGGATTTGATAAATATATGTCCGTGGGCAAATATGCCTATTGCGAAAAGCAGAGGCTGACCGCCAAAGAAGCGGTGGAGCTTATTGCAAAATGCGGCGGCATTTCATTCCTTGCCCATCCTCATCTGACAAAGCTGCCCGATGATGAATTGCGCGAATTTCTCAAAGAGCTGAAAGGCTACGGTCTTTGCGGTCTCGAGGGTTACTATACGGATTATACCCCCGAAATGCAGGAAAAATATCAGAATATGGCGGCTGAATT
The DNA here is from genome assembly GCA_045632815.1 of Acutalibacteraceae bacterium. GTDB lineage: Bacteria > Bacillota > Clostridia > Oscillospirales > Acutalibacteraceae > CAG-177. The sequence continues at coordinate 40,529 of JAZQXJ010000059.1, forward strand.
GGGGCTTATGATAAGCGGCGGCACGGATTTTCACGCAAAAATGAAGCCGCATATTTCAATCGGCACGGGTCTTGGCAATATGAAAATTCCCTATTCCGTGCTTGAAGAAATGAAGAAAAAACTTGATAAATAAAAACAGGGACTGATGGAAATCAGTCCCTTTACTTTATTTCACAATTTTCAATTGCATAATCCAGCAGGATATTAATCAGCTCGTTTCGTGAGCGGTTGGATTCTTTTGAAAGATTGTCTAATTTTGCAACGGTTTCATCCTTTATGCGGATTGAAAATGTTTTGTATCCGTCCTCACCTTTCAGCGATTTTTTGCTGATTACAAGCTTCTCTTTCACACGAACCACCTCATCAATATTATAACTTGACTTTTCAATCAACAGTATGTTATGATAACTAACATAAAATATGTTATAAAACATATTGAAATTGAAAGGGGTTATCAGAATGAGTGAAAACGAAGTGAAAACAGAGGGTATTCAGCCTACAGCTGAAACAGAGGCAGAAAACATTCAGCTTGTTGAGCAGGAAGAAAAGCCCGAGGTTACTCAGGAAAGCGCTCCTGCGGTGATTGCCAACAATGAAAATCAGGCAACGGACTATTATGAAGCACTCAAAAAGCTTGAGGAAGAGAAAAAAGCCGAAAAGAAAAAGAAGAAAAAGAAAAGACTTCTCATAATTTTCGGTGTAATTGCGGCAATAATTCTTTTCTCGGTTCTTAAAAATGTAATTTCAAACAGCATTACCTTTGGCGAGCAGGTTGACCGTGTATCTGCCGCTATAGCTGCAGAAGAATATGATTCCGACGAATATAAGGAAGCTGCCGATACAATCGGAAGAAATCAGACAATTTCCGACAATAAAAAAGCAAAAAAATATTTCAAACTCGGTCAGGAAGCAATTGAGGCGGTAAACCTGAATTGCTACGAAGACTTATTCAACAGAAGCATTGAAAAGAATGAGGATTACAAGGAAAAGGTTTTAAAAGAGATTAAATCCGCAATCGACTCCTCCGAGGATTATGTTGCATTTTTTGATTATGCCGCATATTATATTTCTCTCGGTGAAACCCTTGACGATGCAAGCGTTGCCAAAGCAAAAATATATCTTGCGGAGTCCGTTGCCGCAGGTAAATTCAGCGATTATGAAAAAATGCTTGCAGTTTGCGAGTCCGTCGGAGTTGAAGCTGACGAAACAACCAACGAGAAGATTTACACCGTTGCAATGGAAGCATCTAATGCCAAAAATTACTCCGAGGCATATAATTGGTTTGGCGTTTATTCAGGCGAAAAGGATATTAAAGCCGCAAAACAAGAGGCAACCTATGAATATGTAATTTATGTTCTTTTTGAAGATTTGATTAACGACGGCATTGATGAGCCGCGTGATTGGGCATATGAAATGCTTTCAACGGATGAAATGAAAAATTACAAGCAGTCCGAGGGCATAAGGCTCTACTGTAATCTTGCTGATGCGGCGCTGAAAGTATATCGAAACAGTCAGAATGAAAATGCACAGGATGAATATATAAAAGGCAAATTACTGTTTCCTAATTCCTACCGTTTCCTCGGAAAGAGCATAACAAGCGATTTTTATATGAAGAAAGTAGACGGGGAAGATAAGGCAAAA
>JAZQXJ010000060.1:0-14928 GCA_045632815.1 Acutalibacteraceae bacterium
CATTCAGCGAATTCTTTCTGACCTTCTTCACTGTTGAAAAACTCTAATATGTCCGGATACAAGGCTTCTGCCAATGTCTCCAATGCGTCTTCCGTTATGCCCGAAATCTTCTTGGGCGGCTTGTTTGTTTCAGCCACGGAAATTAAATTTTGTTCTCCTTTCTTTGGTGAAGGAGATAAACTAATTAAAGTAAAAGGTGGGGTTATTTTGTTAAAGGAAACAAAAACAGTAAAAAGATTTACGGCTGTTATTGTAAACTGTAAAAATTATTGTTACGAACACCGTGATATGCACATCATCTGCCGTGACGGTAGCATAATTTGTTCCCCCGTTTTATTACAGAATATTTTTTGAGAGAGCAAAACGGCTCACCTCATCAACAATTGTACTCAATCTTTGAGTTAATGTCAATACTCAAAATTAGAGTAAAGTATGATTGTTCTGAGGTGATTATATGGACTATCTTGATAAATTAATTGCAATGAGAATAGATAATGATTTGTCTCAAAAGGAAGTCGGAAAGGTTATAAACAAGTCACAACAAGGTTATGATCATATTGAAAAAAGGAGAGCAAAGCTTGCAATTGAAGATTTTATAAAATTATGTGAATTCTATAATGTCAGCTCTGATGAAATACTCGGATTATGTAAAAATGGATAAGTCTTTGCCGTATGATTAATTTCTTTAATTTATTGACATTTAGATATCGGTGATATATAATATTTCTGATAAAATTTTATAGGAGTGTGTAAATATGCCCTTAGTAAATGCAAAAGAAATGCTTACAAAAGCAAAGGCCGGTCACTATGCAGTCGGTCAGTTCAATATCAATAACCTTGAATGGACAAAGGCAATTCTTCTCACTGCACAGGAAATGAATTCACCCGTTATTCTCGGTGTATCCGAAGGCGCAGGCAAATATATGTGCGGCTACAAGACTGTTGTTGGTATGGTTGAAGGTATGCTTGAAAACCTCAACATCACAGTTCCCGTTGCTCTTCACCTTGACCACGGTTCATACGAAGGCGCAAAGGCTTGCATCGAAGCAGGCTTCAGCTCAATTATGTTCGACGGTTCACATTATCCCATCGACGAAAACATTGCAAAGACAAAGGAACTCGTTGCAATCTGCGAGGAAAAGGGTCTTTCAATCGAAGCTGAAGTTGGTTCAATCGGCGGCGAAGAAGACGGCGTTGTAGGCGCAGGCGAATGTGCTGATCCCGACGAATGCAAGATGATTGCTGACCTCGGCGTTACAATGCTTGCAGCAGGTATCGGTAACATCCATGGCAAGTACCCCGCAAACTGGGCAGGTCTTTCATTCGAAACTCTTGCAGCTGTTCAGGAAAAGACAGGCGCAATGCCCCTCGTTCTTCACGGCGGCACAGGTATCCCTGCTGAAATGATTCAGAAGGCTATCTCACTCGGCGTTTCAAAGATCAATGTTAACACAGAATGCCAGCTTGCATTCCAGGATGCTACAAGAAAGTACATTGAAGCAGGCAAGGACCTTGAAGGCAAGGGCTTTGACCCCAGAAAGCTTCTCGCTCCCGGCGTTGAAGCAATCAAGGCTTGCGTAAAAGAAAAGATTGAGCTTTTCGGCTCAGCTAATAAGGCATAATTTTTAAAAATTCAGATACCGCGTGTCATATGACATGCGGTATTTTTGCTTTTATCGTATTGACTGTTTGCATTGTTTGCAGTAAAATATCGGTATTGACATAAAAAGGGAGATTACCTATGGAGAGAAAACTGAGGGTTGCAAATATCGGTATGAAATTCGGTATGTGCCACGTTGAGGGCGCAATGAGTTACGGCGCGGAAATTGCCGCAATATGCGACAGCGATGAGGAAAATCTGCGCTTTGCAGGCGAAAGATACGGAATTCCCGAAGAAAAAAGATTTACGGATTATAAAGATATAGCAAATAATCCCGACATTGATGTTGTGACGGTTGCGATTCCTGACCAGCAGCATGTAAAGGTATCCTGCGATTTGCTCCGTGCAGGCAAGCATGTGCTTTGCGAAAAGCCTCTTGCCCTCACCCGTGAGGATATAGAGGAAATGGTAAGGGTTGCCGACGAAGCGGGCAGCAAATTTATGGTTGGTCAGATTTGCCGCTTTACTCCTGCTTTTGAAAAGGCAAAGGAGATTATCGAATCGGGAACAATCGGCGAGCTTTATTTTGTTGAGTCCGAATATGCCCACGATTATATGAAGCTTGTTGATAATTGGCGTGCAGACCCGAGACGTCACGGCGTTATAGGCGGAGGATGCCACGCAGTTGACCTTCTCCGCTGGCTTGCAGGCGACCCGCAGGAGGTTTTTGCATACGGCACGCACAAGCTGCTGCCCACCGTTGCTTATGACGATGCAACAATTGCAATTATGAAATTCGGCGAGAATGTTGCAGGCAAGGTTTTTGTTTCAACGGGCTGCAAGCGTGACTACACAATGCGCACCGTTATTTACGGCACAAAGGGTACGATTATCTGCGACAACACATCGCCCACAATGACACTTTTTGTTACCGACGAGGAGGGCGTTACGCAGGAAGCGCAGACTGTTGAAATTCAGGTCAATAACCACAATGCCGCCAAGGAGTTTGAGGTTTTTGCCGATGCGATTCTTAACGATAAGCCTGTTGTGACGGATGCAAGAGAGGGCGCAAAGACTGTTGAGGTCTGCCTTTCAATTGTTGAATCCTCAAAAACAGGAAAAGTTGTTAAACCGAATTATGAATTCTGAAAAAATGCAGGAAGTGAAAACTTCCTGCTTTTTGTTGCGAAAAATGCGGATTTTCGGGTGTTATACATTAGTAAAGAAAATAACAAAAATCCCGTAATTTGCGAAGATTGCTGAAATACGGGTTGTTATTTTCAAACACAAAAGGAGAAATTATGAGCAAGTATGTTGTAATTGACTTGGAAATGTGCAGAGTTGACAAGTCAAAAAGGGCATCATACCCGTTCCCGCAGGAGATTATCGAGATAGGAGCCGTGTTGCTGAACGAGTCGTTTGAAGTGACGGACAGCTTCAAAACCTACGTAATGCCTCAGTTTGGCAAAATCGATAAGTACATACGCAGACTTACGGGAATCACAAATCAGGAAACACGCAACGCTCCCACCATCAAAGATGCGCTTGAACTTTTTCTTGCGTGGGCACCCGAGGATGCCGTGCTTGTTGCATGGAGCGCAACCGATGCTCACCAGCTTCGCGAAGAAACAAGGCTCAAGGGTATCTGCATTGGTATGCTTGACGCATTGCTGGATAAATCGGTTGACTGTCAGGTTGCCTTTGCAAAGAGAATTGATTCCCCGAAATCTTACAGTCTGACTGATGCGCTCATCATTGCGGCAGTTGACTATGAAGACGGAGCTCACGAAGCTTTGGTTGACGCACGCAACACAGCGTTGCTGTACGCAAAGATGATGAAGAATCCGTCAATGAAGATTAATCAGTATTATACTTACGAAAAACCCAGAGCCTCAACATACAACCCGTTTTCGGAGTTGCTGGAGGAACTCGGATGCGCAGGATGACGGGCGGTTGCGGCGCGATATTATCAGTTCAGGAGGAATGAATATGGACAAACATTGGCTCAGCCTGAAGGCGACAAAGCCTTTTACGGATGACGGACTATGTGACTATCTGCTTGAAACGGACAGCAGGATAATTGTTATCAACGGACCCAGCGGCAGCGGAAAAACAAGCGTTATCAAAAAGCTGAAAAGCAAAAAAACGGTCAACTCCGTGCCTTATAATTACCTTGTTGAATACATTTGCCGAGGAGTGCTTGAAAATCCTGTCAGCGACGAAGATTTTGAAGAGAAAACCCACGGTGATTTCTTTTGCGTTGAAGATGTTGATTTCCTTTGCTGGAAGAGCGTTACGCAGGGGGTAACGGGCAGATTGTTGGGTGATATCAGCAAGGAATGCAAGGTTATAATCACGGGAATTCAGTTGAAAAAAAGAGTTCCCGACTTGCTGAAAAACCTTGGCGGTTATGAAGAAATAGTATATATGTATGATTAAAAATACCGCAGGGTGATGCGTCACTCTGCGGTATTTGCTTTATTTGAAAATCGTTTTATAAAACACTTCAAACGCAACGATATATTCCCGTGCAAATCTCTGCATTGCGCTGCCGGGGGTGGGGCAGGATACCCTGCGCACATCCTTTATTCCGCTTTGCTTTGCGATTATGCCTGCACGGTGCATATGATAATCCGAAGAAAGAAAGGCGATGCGGATTTCGTCAATGTTCTTGTCTGCGTGATTTTTAATAATCGGCAGACCGAACTCAAAATTTTCATAGGTCGTTGTTGATTTATCTTCAAGAATAATTCTGTCCGATGAAATTCCTTGCTCAATAAGATAATCGGCGATTATTGCCGCCTCGGATTTTTTCTGCTCCTTGCGGAAACAGCCGCCGCAAGGCACGGCGACAACATTTTTATGCTCATCGAGGTAGCGTACAGCGGCTTTCATCCTCTCAAAAAGCTGAGGGCTTGGTGTGTCTGCGCCGATAATGTCGCCGCCGAGGATGAGAAGATAGTCGCAGTCATCCTTGAAATTTTTCAGCGCATCGCTGATAACAAAGGGCATATACGCGCCTGCAGTTACGGCGATTATGCCGCCCAACCCCTTGGCAATGCCTGAAATTGCTTTGGTTATCATAGTTTTCACCTCTCGTTTCAGTATAGCATCAGCGGATATTGTTGTAAATGCTTTTCTTGTGCAAACAGCATAAAATTATTCTGTATTTTTCCGAAAGTACAATTTTTATGTCATTGAAAAACTCTTCGGCATATGATATAATACCAAACTGTGGAATTATGAAATTATAAACCGAAGAAAGGTTTTTGCAATGATTTGTAACACGATTTTAGATGCAATGGGCGGTACGCCCATAATCAGACTGCAGCATATGACGGGTCCCGAGGATGCCGAAATCCTTGTTAAGTTTGAGGGCCTAAATGTTGGCGGCTCAATAAAAACACGAACAGCTCTTAATATGATACTCGATGCCGAGGCAAAGGGTCTGCTCAATGAAAACACCGTTATCGTTGAGCCGACAAGCGGCAATCAGGGCATCGGACTTGCGCTTGTGGGTGCGGTCAAGGGCTATAAGGTTAAAATTATTATGCCCGATTCCGTCAGCGAGGAGCGCCGCAAGCTTGTTCAGCACTACGGTGCGGAAATTATTCTTGTTCACGATGCGGGCAACATCGGCGCTTGCATTGAGGAATGCCTTGCGCTTGCAATGAAAATGAAGGCGGAGGACAGCAATGTTTTTGTGCCTCAGCAGTTTGAAAATCCCGCAAACCCCGAGGTGCAGAGAAATGTTACCGCCGTTGAAATCCTTGAGCAGGTGGGCGGTCCTATTCACGGCTTTTGCTCGGGCATCGGTACGGGCGGAACAATAACGGGCATCGGCGAGGTGCTTAAGGAGCATAATCCCGATATGGAAATCTGGGCTGTTGAGCCTGAGAATGCGGCTATCCTTTCGGGCGGCTCAATCGGCACTCACGTTCAGATGGGTATCGGCGACGGACTTATCCCCGATATTCTTAACTGCGAAATTTTCAACGATGTTTGTATTGTTAACGATGACGAGGCTCTGCAGACCTCGAGAGACCTTGCGTCAAAGGAAGGCATTATGTGCGGCATAAGCAGCGGCACAAATGTTGCGGCGGCATTAAGACTTGCGAAAAAGCTTGGCAAGGGTAAAACTGTTGTGACAGTTCTTCCCGATACGGCGGAGAGATATTTCTCAACACCGCTTTTTAGATGAAAATTTTTGACCGACCCTTAAATGGGTCGGTTTTTTGTTGCAATTTTATTTTATATAATATATAATACATTTAATATATGTACCCGTGAGGTGTGAATTATGAAAAACTACAATCACGCATTGTTTGTTATGGAAAAGCACGATTACCCTGCAGAAGCAAGGGAAGCAATAATCAAAGCCGAAGAAAAAATCCTTGCCAACGAAAAGGCAAACAAGATTTACGAATCAATGTACAGGGCATATTGGCTCAAGAAGAAGAATTTCGGTGAATTCAGCGACAAAACAAAGGCTCTTTCGGAGCTTATTGATGAGCCTGTCTATACTATCAACCTTGTGCTTCTTCTTAACTGCACAAAGCCCCTCAAGGCGGAGTACAAAAAGAACGGCATATCCGAGGAAATTTATTGGACTTCAATCCACGACCTTAAGGTGAAAATGCTCGAATGTAAAGAAAATTACGATATCTGGGGCACTTTTGTTGAAGGCTGGTTTATGGGATTCTTCAAGCTTGAGCGTTTCGGCATTGGCAGATTCCAGTTTGACCTTTCCGATTTCGGCGAGGAATTCTATGAGGAAAACGGAATTTTCATCAAGGACAGCGACTTCTGCCTTGGTCTGCATATTCCTTCCCATATGGGTCCTCTTACATACGAAGTGAGAATGGATACTTATAAGAAAGCCTATGAGTTTTTCAAGGACAGATTTGACGGCAAGCCCATGGTTGTTTGCTGCAACTCATGGCTTCTCTATCCCGACAATCTCAACATCCTGCCCGAAAAATCAAATGCGGCTGATTTTATTCTCGATTTTCAGCCTCTCGACATCAAGAAAACCTATGATTTCGGCGATTGCTGGCGAATTTTCAACGTTGGCACAAGCTGCCTGCGCCCTGCGGAGCTTCCCCGAAACACCTCGATGCAAAAAGCGTTTGCCGAGTGGTTTGACAAGGGCAAAAAAGCAGGCTCGGCTTACAGCATCCTGATTTTTGACGGCGAAAAACTCCGCACCCGCTGCGACAGAGAAACTTACAGACAGAGATACGGATATTAAAAATAAGGGTTGCGCCAAATTGCCAAATTGGTGCAACCCTTTTTTTATGAAAACTTATATTCCGTCAGCGCTTTGAATTCATAGCCGTTTTGCCTTGCGTAGTCAATGATTCTGCCCAGGGCTTCGACATTGTCGGGGGAAACGGAGTGAAGCAGAATTATTGCACCCGGGTGCAGGCGGGAGGTGACTGTGTTGAACGCATAGTCGCCGCCCTTTGCGGCATTGACATCCCAATCCGCATATGCGCAGGACCAGAAAACGCTTGTGTAGCCCATCGAATCCACCAATTCAAGGGCATTTTCGTTATATGACCCCTCGGGAAAGCGGAAAAATGTTGTTGCATAGCCAAAATTTTTGCGCAGATAGTTGTCGCATTCAAGGATTTCATCTGCCATCTTCTGCCTTGAAATTTCTGCAAAATCGGCGTGGTTTGCGGAATGGTTGCCGATGATATGCCCCTCTTTTATCATCCTTGCAATCAGCTCAGGCTCGGATTCGATATGGTCAAGGGTGCAGAAAAAAGCGGCAGGCACCTTCTTTTCCTTAAGCACATCAAGGCACTTGGCGGTGTAGCCGTTTTCCCAGCCGCAGTCAAAGGTCAGGTAGAGAATTTTCTCTCCGCTTGTGTCGAGGCACATTGCCTTATAGCCCGTTGAGGCAAAATATTTCTGAAAATCAACGGAAATCTGATGGGGCTTGCCGTCCTTGGCAGCGCCGTAGCTGTGTTCAATCTTTTTTGTTGAAAGCCTGCGGCTGTTGTCGGGGTCTTTCGCCGTAAATGAGGCAGACGGCAGAATTTTTCTGCCCGTCAGGGGCGATGTTATGCCTACGGCTTCTGTTGTTTCTGTTTGAGTTGCCGTTGTGCGCTTATCCTCAACGGTGGCAGGTGCATTCGCATCCGTTTCCTCAAGTGTACCTCTGCCCGTGCAAGCCGTAAGCGTCAGAATCGCAAAAATAATAAAAACTGTTAAAATTTTCTTCAAAATTTACACCTTGCTTTATAATATAGATTAATGTATAGTATATCCCGAAAAGAAAAAATTAAAAATTTTTAAAAATTTTTTATTTTTTATGCAACAAAAATCGAAAAATATGACACTTATTATATGAGAGTGGTAAGGAGGGTCGATTTTGAGCGCTCAGATAAACGAACTCGTTACTCTTGCAAAGAAGGGCGATGCCGAAGCATTCGGCAAGCTTTATGAGTTTTATTATAAGGATATGTATTGCTATGCCTGTTATGTTACGGGCAATGAGGATTTTGCGCAGGATGCAGTCGGGGATGCCGTGCTTTCTGCCTTCGATCAGATTAAATCGCTGAAAAATCCAAAGGCGTTCAAGGGTTGGCTTTTCCGCATCCTTTGCGCCGCTTGTAAAAGATATTACACAGAAAATGAAAAAAAGAAATCTCTGGTCTATCTCGATGACGAAAACGGGGGAAATGTTGAGCCTGTTGCAATCGGCGGCATGGAGCTGTCGCTTGAACTGAAAAAGGCTCTGGAAACTCTTTCCTGCGAGGAAAGAGAGATTGTGCTGCTCAGTTCGCTGCACAAGTATAAAAGTCACGAGATAGCACAGATCCTCGATTGTCCGTCATCAACGGTGCGTTCCAAGCTTAAAAGAGCACTCGGAAAGCTGCGCGCCGTGCTTGATGACGAGAATTAAGGGAAGGGGGATGAAAATGATGAAGAAAACAGACAAAGAAATTCTTGAAATGCTTGGCTCAGAGCTTAAAAAAAGCTCCGAAAGCGTTGAGATACCTCTCAGGCTCCGAAAAGAAAGTATTGTAAAAATGCTGAATGACAGCAAAGGCGAAGAAAAGGATTTTTCCGCTAAAACGGGGACGAACAGCAAAATTGTTGTTCTGCGCAGGCTTACGGCGGTTGCCGCTGCGCTTGTTGTGGTAGTTATTGCCGCTTTGTTTATGAGGATGGGCGGTGTCAGGGTTATTAAAACCGACACATTCTATAAGGGCTACGAAAGTGTGGAGCCTGTAAAGAGTGCAAGGAGCTATGAGGAAGTAGAAAAGGCTGTTCTTGAAATTTTGGACAGCAAGAGCGAGGCTAAAAAGCCTCAGACAGACGCAACAAAGCCTGACGGCTCAACCCAGAGTGTTACTCAGGGCGTTATTGACCGCCTGATTGATGGCTACGGCAAGGAAACCGAAGCCGTTGAATATGCGGCGGAAATAACAAAGGTTGAGGCTAATATGGGCGTTGTGTCTTACGGCGACTTTACTGCGGATATTGTTAAAACCGACGGCAAGTATCTTTACATTGTAACAACGGGCGTTGACCCCAAAACGGGCGCTTCCGTTGAACTGATAAAGATAGTGAAAGCGGCTCCTGCTCAGGAAATGCAGGTTGTTTCAACCGTTGTTCTTGCGGATGGTGCAAAGGCAGGCGTTGTTGACGAATGTATCGAGATTTATGTCAAGAATAACCGCCTTGTTGCGCTTATGAAAAGCTACACCTATTCAATGGACGGCTCTGCGGCATACAGCAGCGCATCAACGGTTGCTCTTTATTACGATATTTCCGACCCTGCTTCACCCGTAAAACTGCGTGAACACAGGCAGGAGGGCGGCTATGTTTCGTCGGGTCTTTATCAGAACAGACTTTGCCTTGTTACGCAGGTCGGCATTTCAGCCGCGGCGGCAAAATCGGCATCCGACAGCGCCGCAATAATCCCCTCATTTGCCGTTAACGGTGTGCAGACCAAGCTTACGGCAGAGGAAGTTTTTATCGCGGTCAATGACCCCGAGGCATCATTCCTTTTCATAACCGCAACCGATATTACGGATTCGCAGAAATCAGTCGGCAGGCTGGCAATCCTCGGCAGCGGCAAGGAAATTTATTGCTCGGAGAATACCGTGGCGGTTGCGAGGGGCTTTGTTTCCGTTGAGGCGGATTCAAAGGGCGTTTATAAATCGCTTACCGAAATTTACCGCTTTGAAATCAACGGCTCCGAAATTGAGTTTGCAGGCTCCTATGTTGTCAAAGGCTCTCTTACGGGCGGTATATCCGCCGATGAGGTCAGCGGCAATCTCAGGGTGCTTACCTGCGACGCAGGCTCAAACAATTTCTATATTCTCAGCAAGAATATGGAGTTTGTAAGCGGACTTACGGGAATTCTTCCCAACGAAAAGATAAAGAGTGTCAAATATATCGGCAGCAATGCTTATTTTGTTGCAGGTGACGATAACGAAAAAACCGTTATCATAGATATTTCCGACCCGTCAAAGCCCAAGGCGGCAGGCAACATTTCAACCGAGGGCTTCTCCCGTGAGCTTTACGCGGTTTCCGACACGGCATTGCTGGGCATCGGTAACGGCGAGGACGGCTCCGTGAGCATAGTTCTTTTTGATGTCAGCAACCCTGCAAGCCCCAAGGCGGCATCGGCGTATATTCTTGAAGGTGAGATTTCATTGCCTTCGGCGGACGACGGCAGATGCGTTCTTCTTGACAGCGAAAAAATGCTTTTCGGCATTCCCGTTGTCAACCACAATTCCGAAATCGGAACAGAAATCTCCGCATATATTCTTTTCAATGTTGCAGACGGAGAAATCAAGCCCGTCGGCACTTATAATCACGATGCGGCATCCACGGGTGACGCGGCTGTGAGAGGCGTATGTATAGGCGGAATGCTTTATACCGTATCGGGCGAAAGAGTTGTTGCGTTTGACATTGAAAAATGCACTCTTATTTCGTCGCAGACAATCAGATAAGAAAACCTGCAGCTTTCAGGATGGATGGAGCGCAGAGTTTTTGCATAGTTCTGTATTCTTTGGGGAAAGAATGCAGAACGCAGGGGAACAAGATGGTAGTTCAGGCGGGGCGTATCGGCACAATACGCCCCTGCCGACCTCTTTAATCAGAGGTCATCCGCATCCTGAACAGGCTCAGGGTCGCCGTAAGCGGTGCCCGTGTAGCTGCCTAGAACATCGGAATTGATGTCATCGGCGTCGTAGGTGGGGCGGATATCCTTTTCAAGGATGTGCCACGGAGAATTTTTATCGTTTTTCTTGTCAAAAAAATTAAAGGACATAAAAAGCTCCTTTCAGATATATTTGTTTGTATTTTTCGCATCTCAGGGCGGAAAATACGCTATCTTTGCTAAATATGAGTTCACAATATCTTGTATTTTGGTAAATATATTCACTTGACAAATTGACACATTATGTGTAAAATGGTCATTGTATTAAATTAGGCTAATATGCCGAAAAAACTAATAAAGGATGGATATGAGAATGAAAAAGACAATCGCACTCGTTCTTGCTATGATGTTTGCGCTCTGTGCATTCGTAACAGCTTTTGCTGACACAACAACCACAACAGAGGCAGCAACAACAGCTGCAACAACAGCTGCAACAACTGCAGAAGCAACAACAAACGACGATGTAGATGACCTTTCAACTACTGCAGCAGCTACAACCGCAGCAGCAACAACCGAAGCAGGCACAACTGCAGCAGGTACAACTGCAGCAGGCACAACTGCAGCAGGCACAACTGCTGAAGATGTTACAGTTACCGTAAGCGGTACAGCATACGAAGGTCAGGACGAAGAAGGCAAGGTAACCACAACAAAGAAGCCTGCATCAGTTGACACAACAATCCCCTCAACAGGCAGCGGCATCGTTGTTCCCGCAATTGCTCTCCTTGCTCTTGCAGCAGGCACAGTAGCAGTTATCAAGACAAAGAAGGAAGACTAATTCCTGAATAAGCATTTCAGCCGCCGAGTTTCTCGGCGGTTTTTTATTAACCAAACGTTCACTTGATTTTTACGCGGTGTTGTGGTAGAATTACCGATATGAGAAAGATAATATTAAAAAGAATAGTTGCAATTTTTGCCTCGGCATTGCTTTTGCTTGCCTTTTCTTCCTGCAAAGCAAAAAAACCGAACACAACCCCCACAGAGCCGACAACATCCAATGTTGTCCGCCTCACATTTCCCGAAGGCTCAACCGTTGCGCAGATTGCGCAGATTCTCGGCGACAGCGGAGTATGTTCCGCAGAGGAATTTATGGCTCTGGCAAATAACCCTGCAAGCCTTGAGGGCTTTTCATTCGTGATTGAGAATCCCGAGGAAAGAGCGTTTCTGCTTGAGGGCTATGTTTTCCCCGATACCTATGAATTTTACAGAAACGAAAGCGCGCAGTCTGCGCTGAAAAGATTTCTGAAAAATACGGAGAACAAAATCTCGCATATTGCGGAGCGCTGCGATGAGCTGGGCTACACGGTTGACGAAATCCTGACTCTTGCCTCGATTATTCAGGAGGAGGCAGGCGACCCGGATGAAATGGACAAGGTGTCGTCGGTTATCCATAACCGCCTTAACAGCAGATCATTCCCGAAGCTTCAATGCGATGTGGCAACCTTTTATCTGAGGGATTATGTCAAACCCTATGTGGATGCAGACCGCTACAACGAGCTTGTTGACCTGTATAACACCTATAACTGCGAGGGTTTGCCCGCAGGACCGATAACAAATGTTGGTATGGACGCAATAAATGCCGCCCTTTACCCTGCGGATACCGATTATTATTATTTTATAACCGACAGCAACGGCGAATATATTTACGCCGAAACATTCAAGGAACACAAAGAGAACTGCAGAAAAGCAGGACTCTGAAGAAAGGAATTTTAATATGAAAAAGGTATTGTCAATTTTACTTATCCTTGCAACCGTTCTCACTCTTTTCTGCGCCTGCAACAAAGAAAAGACGGACGAAACGGGTCTTTACAGCTATGTTGTTCTTGATGACGAAACCGCAAAAATAACAAAGTATAACGGCGCGGAGCCTGTTGTTGAGCTTCAGATTCCCTCGTCACTCGATGACTATACCGTTACGGTTATCGGCAAGGAAGCATTCAAGGATGTTCAGACTATTACGGTTATCAGAACTCCCGATACTCTTGTTAAGATTGAGGACTATGCTTTTGCAAACAGCTCGGTTAAAAAGGCGCTTATGAACAGATCACCTCTGCTCACCGAAATCGGCGCATATGCTTTCTCGGAGTGCAAGAATCTTGTTCAGAGCGATATGCCCCACAACCTTGAAACCCTCGGCGATTATGCCTATTATTACTGCGAAAACCTTAAGATTGCGCAGTTCAGAGGCGATAAGGCAAACATTGCGCAGTTCTCATTTGACGCTTGTCCCAAGGTTGTTTTCTACATCAAAAGCACATCCGTAAAGGTTAAGAATTACGCAGAGGCTTATCATTTTGATATAAAGCTTACGGATAATAAATAATAAATTGAGCAGTCATCTCATAGATTTTAATGAGGTGACTGCTTTTTGTTTGGTGAAATAAATTCTGCAATCAGCGCCTTCGTGTGGGGGCCGCCTATGCTGGCGGTTTTTCTCGGCACGGGGCTTTTTCTTTCCGCAAGGACGGGCTTTTATCAGGTTTTCGGTGTCGGCGATTGGCTGAAAAGCACGGTGTTTTCACGAAAAAAAGAGAAAAGCGCAGACGGCTCAATTTCGCAGACGGGTGCGCTGGCAACCGCGCTTGCCGCCTGCCTCGGCACGGGCAATATAGTGGGCGTTGCAACGGCGCTTTGCTCGGGAGGGGCAGGTGCCGTATTCTGGATGTGCGTTTCAGCCGTACTTGGAATGATGACCTGCTGCTGCGAGAATATTCTCGGAGTAAAATACAGAATAAAGGATGTTTTCAGCAGGTGGAAGGGCGGACCGATGCAATATATCGAGCGAGGTCTTGGCATGAAAGGGCTTGCAGGCGCATATGCGCTGTTTCTGACGGGCGCATCTCTGGGAATGGGTAATATGACTCAGGCGAATTCCGTTGCGCAGGGGCTTTCGGGCTTCGGAATTCCGCCCGTTGCAAGCGGAATATTGCTCGCTTTGTTTGTTGCTGTTTCCGTCAAAGGCGGATTGAAAAGGATATCCGCCATTTCCGAAAAGCTTATTCCGATTCTTTCCGCATTGTTCATCATTGCCTGCCTTGTTATAATAGGCAAAAATGCAGGCAACCTTATTCCTTGCATAAAAAATGTTGTGAAAGAAGCGTTTACCGTCAGAGCTGTTTCAGGCTACGGAATGGCAAAGGCGGCGAGATACGGCATTTCAAGAGGTGTTTTTTCTAACGAGGCAGGTCTCGGCAGCAGCGCAATTATTCACGCTGCGGCGGACTGCGAAAATCCTGCACAGCAGGGCAAATGGGGTATAGTTGAGGTGTTTATTGACACCGTGCTTATGTGCAGCGTAACAGCCGCCGCAATCCTCACGAGCGGAGTCTGGTCGCCCGATACAAGCCTTAACGGAGTTGAACTTTGTGCGGCGGTTTTTGAGAGTGTTTTCGGAAGGGCAGGAGGATATTTCCTCAACATCTGCATCTGTCTGTTTGCTTTTGCAACCCTTGCCGCCTGGTCATATTATGGCAAAAGCGGAGCCGAATATCTTTTCGGCGAAAAAAGCGGTAACATATATAATGTAATATATACAGCCGCCGCATTTGCAGGTTGTGTTGTCCGCCTTGAAAGTGTCTGGAGCTTATCGGATACCTTCAACGGACTAATGGCAGTGCCGAATATTTTTGCGTTATTTATGCTTTCAAAAGAGGCGTCGGATGAGTTGAAAATAATGTAATTAATAAAAAACTATTGTAATAAATCCTTTTTCTGTGCTATAATGAAACGAAAAACAAGCAAGGAGAGGAATTATGAATATCACTCAGGATATAAAATATATCGGCGTTAATGACAGAGAAATCGACCTTTTTGAAGGTCAGTATGTTGTCGAAAACGGAATGTCATATAATTCCTACATCATCGACGATGAAAAAATCGCAGTTTTCGACACCGTTGACGCCCGTTTCGGCAAAGAGTGGCTTGCAAACATCAAAGCCGTTCTCGACGAACGCAAGCCTGATTACCTTATCATTCAGCATATGGAGCCTGACCACTCCGCCAACATCAATCTTTTTGCCGAAACATACCCCGAAGCAAAAATCGTTGCATCAAAAAAAGCATTTGCAATGATGCTTCAGTTCTACGGTAATGACTATGCAGACAGACAGGTTGAAGTCCGCGAAGGTGACACCCTCTCGCTCGG
>JAZQXJ010000061.1:0-19824 GCA_045632815.1 Acutalibacteraceae bacterium
AGCCGATAACGGCAAAACCGAATTTATTGTTAATCATAGTATGCGCTTCCTTTATATTAAAAGGTAAGGGCGAAGCCCTTCCGAAGCTCGCCGTAAGGCGAATATCACCGTTTTGCAAAGCAAAACTCAAACCCACCACATTTCGCCTGTTGATTCGGTAAGAATAACATTCTTGAGGAACGAAACTGCCTTTGAGAGACCCTCGTTCTGGCTCATAAGCGAATCCTCATGTTCAATGCTGATTGCGTAGTCATAGCCGACCATACGCAGGTTTGAAATAATTTCTTTCCAATATGCGTTGTCGTTGCCGTAGCCGATTGTTCGGAAAACCCACGAACGGTTGATTTCATCGCCGTAGGGCTTGTTGTCAAGCACGCCGTTGACAGCGGTGTTGTACTTATCAATCTTTGTATCCTTTGCGTGGAAATGGAAAATTGCATCGCCAAGCTTACGGATGCAGGCAACGGGGTCCATACCCTGCCAGATAAGGTGGCTGGGGTCAAAGTTTGCGCCGATTTCGGGGCCTACCGCCTCACGAAGCTTAAGCAGAGTTTCGGTGTTGTAAACACAGAAACCGGGGTGAAGCTCAAGGGCGATTTTGTTAACGCCGTGAGCCTTTGCAAACTTAACAAGGTCTTTCCAATAAGGGATAAGCACCTCATTCCATTGCCATTCAAGGATTTCGCCGAAATCGTTGGGCCAGGGGCAGGTTACCCAGTTGGGATACTTTGCGGTTTCGCAGTCGCCGGGGCAGCCCGAGAAGGTGTTAATCTGGCTTAAGCCGAGCTTTTCTGCAAGCAGAATTGCATTTCTGATTGTCTTGTCATAATCAGCGGCAATTTCCTTGTTGGGATGCACGGGGTTGCCGTGGCAGGAAAGTGCGCTTATCTGAACATCGTATTTCTTGAGCAGAGCCTTGAATTCCTCAAGCTTTGCCTCGTCATTGAGCAGGATTTCGGGGTCTGCGTGAGCGTTGCCGGGGTAACCGCCGCAGCCGATTTCAACCATTTCAATGCCCAATGACTTGAAATATTTAAGCGCCTCCTCAAATGAGAGGTTTGAAAGTAAAGTTGTAAATACGCCGAGTTTCATTGTTTATTCTCCTTAAATTATGCTCTTAAGATACTTAAGGCTTCTTGTGATATCCTCGAAGCCTGTGGGTACGGGGTCATCGTTTTCAACGATAATCCATTCCATACCGATGTCCTTTGCAGCCTTGATAACGGTGGGAATATCGCAGTTGCCCTCGCCGAGAGCCTTGGGCTTGCCGTCGATACCGTCCTTGACGTGAAGATGAACGATGTTGTCCTTCTTCTCGGTGAGGAGTTTATAGTTATCCTCGCCTGCGTGGAAGCTCCAGTAGGTATCAATCTCAAGTGAGCAGAGACCGCCGATAATGTCGATGGGAAGCTGACCGTCTTCGCAGGGCTTGAACTCCTCGCAATGATTATGGTAATAAACCTTCATTCCGTACTTATCCATCGCATATTTCTGCGCATTGCCGAGAACTGTGCCTGTGTTTACGGATTCCTCAACCGTATCGTGAGGTGCGCCGCCTACGCCCACAGCCTTTACGCCGAGAGTATGCTGGAATTCGATTGTTTCTTCAAGCTTGTCAGCCTTGAAATCGTCAAGACCGATGTGACCGCCGACTGCAACAAGACCCAGCTCGTCAAGCTTCGCCTTGATTGTTGCGGCATCCGTGCCGAAATATCCTGCAAATTCAACGCCGTCATAACCGATTTTCTTGATTTCTTCAAGTGCGGCAAGAAGGGTTTCTGTGTCCTTTATATGTTCTCTTACGGAATAAACCTGAACTGCAATTTTCATTGTGATTACTCCTTAATCGTTGTTGATATATACGGGCTTGCCTGTCTTTGCGGACTCATAGATTGCCTCAAGAATCTGAGTTACAACCATAGCCTGCTCGGGTCTTGTGCGAAGCTCTGCACCGTTGAGAACTGCATCGTAGAATGCGCGGCACTCGAGTTCTTCGGGTCTGTCGCTTGCGCCTTCATAGAATGCAACGCCGCCTGCGTCGAAGTTGGGATTCTCGATAACCTGTCTGCCGTTCTTTACATAGTTGATGCGAAGGTCGTCGCCAAGCATATCTGCGCCGCCCTTGACGCCTGCGATGAGTGTTGATGCTTCGCAGGGGTCTGCAATATTGAGAGCCCAGGCTGATTCAACGCTGATTGTTGCGCCGTTTTCCATAACAACAAAGCCGAATGCGGAATCTTCAACGGTGTATTTTTCGGGATCCCAGTCGCCCCAGGCATTTGCGGTTCTCTTCTGGTCGCCCAGCTTCTTGAATGTTGTGCCTACAACCATCTTGGGCTTGTAGTTGTTCATCATCCAGAGGGTGAGGTCAAGTGCGTGAGTGCCGATATCGATAAGCGGACCGCCGCCCTGCTCTTCTTCGTTAAGGAAAACGCCCCAGGTGGGAACGGCACGTCTGCGGAGCGCAAGCGCTCTTGCGTAATAGATTTCGCCGAATTCATCGTTTTCGCAGCACTCTTTGAGATAGAGTGAATCGCTTCTCCAACGTGACTGATAGCCGATTGAAAGAACTTTGCCTGTTCTTACTGATGCTTCATACATAGCCTTTGCCTCTGCATATGTTTTTGCCATGGGCTTTTCGCAGAGAACGTGCTTGCCTGCCTCGAGTGCATCGATTGTGATGAAACTGTGTGACTTGTTGGGAGTACAGACGTGAACTGCAACGATGCTCTCATCCTTGAGAAGCTCTTTATAGTCGGTATAAACCTTTGCGTTTTCGCCGCCGTATTTTTTTGCTGTTTCGATTGCTCTTTCTTCAATAATATCGCAGAATGCAACAGGCTCAAGGAAATCGATGCTTGAAATTGCACGCAGGTGCTTTCCGTTGGCGATACCGCCGCATCCGATAATGCCTATTTTTACTTTCTCAGCCATATTTATTTCTCCTTAAAATCAAAATTGCGGAAATCCGCCTATTCATTTTTATTATAATACTTTATTACAGTAAATCAAGAAAAATGTTTTTCCGTGATGTAAATTTTGAGAGCTGAATTTTAGTAAATTTCAACAAAAACCCATATTATATACCCTTGACGGGAATACACGGGGTTGGTATAATCAAAATTGATGATTTGTGCTTCGCAACATTTAAGATAGGCTTCGCCTATGACCGAATATATTGCAGGGGCGATTCACGAATCCCCCGGAATGAACGCAAGTGCAAATCATTATGTATTCACACACGAGGCGATTGATTTGAAAATCTATAATAATGCTGCCGAAACAATCGGCAAAACACCTCTCGTCAGGTTTGCGGCATATGCCGCAGAGGCAGGCGCAGAGGCAGAAATTCTTGCAAAACTCGAATACAGAAACCCTGCAGGAAGCGCAAAGGACAGAGTTGGCTTTGAAATGCTCCGTGCGGCAATGGCAGAGGGTAAAATCAACGGAAATTCCGTTATAATCGAGCCAACAAGCGGCAACACGGGCATCGGAATTGCCTCGGTTGCGGCGCAGATGGGTCTTCGTGTAATCATCACAATGCCCGAAACGATGAGCCTTGAGCGCAGAAAGCTTCTTGCCGCTTACGGCGCAGAGCTTGTGCTGACCGAGGGCGCAAAGGGTATGGCAGGCGCAATTGAAAAGGCAAATCAGCTTGCCTCGGAGATTGAGGGCAGCTTCATTCCTGCCCAGTTTGACAACCCTGCAAATGCGGATGCTCACTACAAAACAACGGGTCCCGAAATATGGGATGACACCGACGGAAAGACGGATATTTTTGTTGCAGGAGTGGGCACGGGCGGCACAATCACGGGTGTTGGCAGATATCTCAAAGAGAAGAATCCCGAGGTGAAAATCATTGCCGTTGAGCCTGCGGATTCGCCGTTTCTTTCGCAGGGAAAAGCAGGTGCTCACGGAATTCAGGGCATCGGTGCAGGCTTTGCACCCAAGGTGCTTGACACAGAAATTTATGACGAAATAATAACCGTCACCACAGAGCAGGCATATGCCGCCGCAAGGTTGATGGTTAAAACAGAGGGTATTCTTATCGGAATTTCATCGGGTGCGGCACTCCACGCGGCAACGGAAATTGCAAAAAAAGCGGAAAATGCAGGCAAAAAAATCGTTGTACTTCTTCCCGACGGCGGCGAAAGATACCTTTCAACGGGAATGTTTGGTTGATTTATAACATTATGCTAATATTAGTAGGGGCGACCCTGCGTGGTCGCCCGCATTGAAACGCGGTTGCAGACACGGCATTTTGCAAAACAGTTCGGATTTTATACATTTTTTGTTTCTGTTCGGTTAAAAATTATGCCTTTGCCATTGACAGACCCAACAAAAAGTGCTAATATTAATTATCTTTGATGTATATTTTATTCATCGGGGACAAATATAATACGAAAGGACAGACCAAAATGAAGAAGTTTTTAGCAATCGTTTTCGCACTCATCTTTGCTCTTTCAGCATGCACAGTTGCATTTGCAGCTGATTTCGAATGCGAAACATGTCACGCAGTTCTTGCAAGCCAGAAGGACCTTGACGCTCACAAAAACGGCGGCTGCCTTGTAGATTTCAAGACATGCCAGTACTGTGCAGCTAAGGTTGCAACAGACAATCTTGAAGCTCACGAAGCTGACTGCCCCAAGGGCGCAAGCACTTGCGACAAGTGCGGTGCAGCTCTCGCAACACAGGCTGACGCAAAAGCTCACGCTTGCGCTACTGAAGATGTAGCAAACAACGTTCTTGACAAGGTTGTTGACGCTCTCAAGGAAGTTGATTGGGCATCACTTGCAAACAAGGTTGTTGACGCTGTTAAGGGTATCGACTTCGAAGGCCTTATCGCAAAGATTAAGCCCCTCATCGAAAAGGTTGTTGACCTCGTTAAGGGCGCAGCTGCATAAGTTAATTATTGCACAAAACATAAAGGGCTGTCCGCAAGGACAGCTCTTTTTCGTTTGTTTTCGGGCAAAAAGGCTCCCTCTGATGAGGGAGCTGTCACGAAGTGACTGAGGGAGAGATGATTTTGCAAAATTAAATTTGTATTTATTTTGTTTTTGTTCTCTCCCTCCGTCTTTTGCTTCGCAAAATCCACCTCCCTCGTCAGAGGGAGGCTGATGCTGAATATAACTTTTATGTAATTATAGGGCGATTCGTGAATCACCCCTACAATCCAAATATATTTATCGGCAACGCCCACCCGACATTTTGCATTTAAAAAAGACACCCTCTCGGGTGTCTTTTCGTTTACTGTCTTGTGCCGCCGCAGCACTTTTTGTATTTTTTGCCGCTTCCGCAGGGGCAGGGGTCGTTGGGACCAACCTTTTCTTTCTTTCTGACGGGCTGTTTCTTAACAGTGCCGTCGTCCGAGCCGCTGGTTGCGGTTATTTTGGCTACCTGCTCACGCTTTGTATCTTCCTGACTCCTGACAACAGTAATCAGAATCTGCTTTGCGGTATCCTCGCGGATAGCCTCAATCATTCCGTCAAACATATCGGAGCCTTCGTTTCTGTAAGCAACAACGGGATCTGTCTGAGCATATGCTCTCAGACCGATTCCTCGGCGGAGCTGATCCATAGCATCGATATGATCCATCCATTGTCTGTCAACATTGCCGAGAAGAACTCGCTTTTCAAGTTCACGCATAAGAGGCTCGCCGTTCACGATATTACTGTGAAGTTCTTCTTGCTCGGCATATTTTTTCTCCGCTCTCTCAAGCAGAAGCGCACGGGCTTCCTCTTTGTCAAAGCCGTCTGCAAAATCACCGTCGGTCAGAAGCCAACCCTTGAATTTCGCTTTCAGACCTTCAATGTTCCAGTCCTTTTTGGAGATGCTGTCCGAACAGAAGAAATCAACCGCATCGTTGATGCTGCCCGTTATCATCTTCATAATGACGGGCTTAAGCTCCTCGCCGTCAAGCACCTGATTGCGCTGAGCATAGATAAGCTCTCTCTGGCGGTTCATAACATCGTCATACTGAAGAACGCTCTTTCTGATTGCAAAGTTTCTGCCTTCAATCTTCTTCTGCGCGCTTTCGATTGAATTTGTCAGTATCTTCGCATCAATGGGCATATCGTCGGGGGTTTTGAGAGTGTTCATAAGCCCCGTAAGTCTTTCGCCGCCGAAAAGACGCATAAGGTCATCGTCAAGCGAGAGGAAGAATCGGCTTGCGCCGGGGTCGCCCTGACGGCCTGCTCTGCCTCGCAGCTGATTGTCGATTCGTCTGGATTCGTGGCGCTCCGTGCCGATGATGCAAAGTCCGCCTGCCTCACGCACCTGAGCCGCCTCGGGAGCAATCTGCTCGTCATATTTCTTTTCAAGCGCGGAATATTCCGCCCTTGCGTTAAGAATTTCTTCGTTATCCGTTTCCGCAAAGCCCGTTGCCTCGGCAATAAGCTCGTCGGAATAGCCCTTTTTGCGAAGCTCGGATTTAGCGAGATATTCGGAGTTACCGCCAAGCTTGATGTCGGTGCCTCGACCTGCCATATTGGTGGCAATTGTTACGGCATAGGGCTTACCTGCCTGAGCAACGATTTCCGCTTCCTTTTCGTGGTGCTTTGCGTTCAGCACCTCATGCTTGATGCCTCTGCGCTTGAGAAGTGCGCTGAGAAGCTCGGATTTTTCAATTGAAACAGTACCCACAAGCACGGGCTGACCCTTTGCGTGGCACTCCTCGATAAGCTTGATAACCGCCTCATACTTTGCCTTTTCCGTTTTATAGACAACATCGGGCATATCCTGCCTTATCATCGGCTTGTTTGTGGGGATTTCAATAACATCAAGGCTGTAAATCTGGGCAAATTCGGTTTCCTCGGTCATCGCCGTACCCGTCATACCCGAAAGCTTTTTATAGAGACGGAAATAGTTCTGGAATGTGATTGTTGCAAGAGTTTTGCTCTCGTGTTCAACATTAACGTTTTCCTTGGCTTCAATCGCCTGATGCAGACCCTCGTTATATCGTCTGCCCATCATAATACGGCCCGTGAATTCGTCAACGATAAGCACCTGATTATCCTTCACAACATAGTCAACATCGTTACGCATAACGCCGTTTGCCTTGATTGCCTGATTGATGTGGTGGAGGAGAGTCATATTCTCGGGGTCCATAAGGTTTTCAACATTGAAAGCCTTTTCCGCCTTGTCAACACCGCTCTTTGTCAGCGTTGCGGTTTTCGCCTTTTCGTCAACAACATAATCGCAGTTTTCGTCAACAAGGTCCTCGATATTCTCTTTTGAATTGACCTCTTTTATTCTTACGCATTTAAGGGATTTTGCGAAGCGGTCCGCAGTCTTATAGAGGTCAGTTGATTTTTCGCCTCTGCCCGAAATGATAAGGGGAGTTCTCGCCTCGTCGATAAGGATTGAGTCAACCTCGTCAACGATTGCAAAGCTGTGACCTCTCTGCACCTTATGTTCCTTATAAACAACCATATTGTCTCGGAGGTAATCGAAGCCCATTTCGTTGTTTGTGCCGTAGGTGATATCCGCGGCATATGCCTCTTTCCTCTCGGGATTTTCTTTTTCGTGGATGATAAGACCGACGGTGAGACCCATAAAGCGGTAAACCTTGCCCATCCACTCGCTGTCTCGGCGTGCAAGATAATCGTTGACCGTAACGATATGAACGCCGTCGCCCGTAAGCGCATTAAGATATGCAGGCAGGGTTGCAACAAGGGTTTTACCTTCACCCGTTCTCATTTCGGCAATTCTGCCCTGATGGAGAATGATGCCGCCGATAATCTGCACGGGGAAATGCTTGAGTCCGATTACTCGCCACGATGCCTCTCGGCAAGCGGCAAATGCCTCGGGAAGAATATCGTCAAGCGTTTCGCCGTTTGCAAGGCGCTGTTTGAACTCGGGAGTTTTCGCCTGCAGCTGTTCATCGGTAAGCTTTGAGAATTCATCCTCAAGCTTAAGGACTTTATCGCAAAGGGGGCGGATACGCTTTATTTCCTTTGTTGAATAGTCACCGAAAATTTTAGTTAAAAGACCCATTTTGACCACCTCGGAGGTAATGATATTTTAATGTTGTAATATTTCTGAATTTATGATAGAATTCTATCAGATAATAAAAAAGGAGTGTCCGCATATGCCTAAAAGAACAGACTATATCTCGTGGGATGAATATTTTATGGGAATTGCCCTGCTTTCAGCCCGACGCAGTAAGGACCCCAGCACTCAGGTTGGCGCCTGCATTGTAAATAACCGCAACAAAATTATGTCCGTCGGCTACAACGGTTTCCCTCAGGGCTGCAACGATGACGATTTTCCCTGGGAACGCTCAGGCGATGAATACGAAACAAAATATCCCTATGTCTGCCACGCAGAGCTGAATGCCATTCTCAACAGCGGCGGCTCAAGCCTTGAGGGCTGCAAAATCTATGTTGCTCTTTTCCCCTGCAACGAATGTGCAAAGGCAATCATCCAATGCGGAATAAAGGAAGTTTTCTATCTTTCCGATAAATATGCCGAAACCGTGGGTGTCCGCGCATCAAAAAGAATGTTTGACAGCGCAGGAGTTAAATATACCCAGCTCAATCCCAAAAAGGACGAGCTTCTGATTGATTTCAGGAAGGAAAACATCTGATGAGTGAAGAGTGAAAAGTTAAGGGTCTGCGACGCTTTTTATATTCGGGCGATTCGTGAATCGCCCCTACGACACAATCGGTCAAGGGCGAAGCCCTTCCGAAACTATTCACTATTCATTATTAACTTTTAACTCAAAAAGTATAAACTACGCTTCCTGCGGTTTTGCCGTCTGCGGAAATTGCGCGTACGCTCATAACGCTTGACGCATCAAGCCATACAAAGCCTGCGCTTTCGCTGAAAAGCATCGGCTCTGTGTAGGTCACAGGCTCTGCCGAGCCGTCAACGGTGCAATAGGTTACGCTCTGCACGGGTGTGCCGTTTGCGTTGAGCTCGCCGTACGAGGCGAAAACAGCCTTTGTGCCGTCTGCATTGACGGAGAAAACATCCGCACTTTCAATATTGATATCCTTAAGAGTCTTTGATGAGCCTGTCAGCAGGTCAATCATCACAAGGCTCTTTTTGTTTATCAGATACTTGCCGCATTGCAGATAATCTGCCTGCCGGTCGCCCTCAAACTGAGTAAGCACATTTTCCTTATCGCCTGTTTTAAGAATATTCGCAAAGCCCTTGTCGTTCTTTTTGAGGTAGTGCATACCGTTGCCGTCATTGACAAACCATACGCCGAGGATATCCTCAACAACAATTTTGGGCTTATATGCGCTTGAAAGCACCATAACATCTGCGCGCAGACCTTTATCGCTCTCGTTATAGTATCTTGACGAGAGGAAATAATTTGCGCCGCCGAGATTTTTAATGAAATCATCTGTCAGCAGAGTCCAGTCCTGACGGAATGTGCCGTTGATGTCGATAAGCCTTGTGTGGTTGGAAACATAGGTTGATGCCTTGCCGCTTGCAAGGTCGAAATTATAGATTTCGGAATAAAGCTTGTCAGCCTTATTGAAATTATCCTTATCAAAATCCGCAAGGAGAAGATATCCGCTGCCGTAGCCCGCAGGCTTTGCAGTTAGCTTCACGAATGCATATGCATAAACCTCAACATCCTTGCTCATATCCGAGGTGAAAACACCGTAGCCGCAAGCCTTGCCGTCTTTTTCAATATAATTCACGGTTACGGGGATTGTTTCGCGGCTCGCTTTGAGGCTTGCCTTGACCTGCTTTACGGCAAGTGCGCTTGCAGTCATCTGACCGCCTGCATATTCAAAAAATTTAACTGCGCCGCTGAGGTCTGCAGTATAATAAATATTCTCAAAATCGGTGGGCAGATAGATTTCGCCGTTTGCGCCCTTAACGGAAAGGGCTGCGGTGTATGCGCTCTGCTCATATGAAAACGCAACAGGCTCGGGGTCCTTGACCTCGGGTGAACTGCCGCTGTTTTTGGTTGAAACAAAGAAAATCACGCCCGAAGCAATCATAACAACCGCCATAACGGCGCAAAGAATTTTTATAAGCTTGTCGTTCATTGTATAGCACTCCTTTTAGTGAATAGTGAATAATGAATAGTGAAAAGTTAAGGAAGGGCTGCGCCCTTACCCGTTTTATATTTTTGATGTATTTAATGTTGATATCAACATTCGCTTAATACTGTTGCACTTTTCTTTTAAGTGATGAAATTCTTGCGGAAGATAATCAGTTTTTTCGAGCACAATAAGCCAATATTCCGTTTCAGATGTTTCCTTTAATGCAATTTGCATTTTTGTAATAAAATCCGCTTTACTAACTGCATAATTAGCTTCGTGAATATTTGCACCGATACTTGTTCCGCTTTTTAAAATTTGTCTTGACATTACAAACTCGTTGTTCTGATGTGCAAGCCACTTATAATAATTTACAATTTGTATTGAAAAATCAACTGACTGTTCAACCAACGGACCTGACTTAACCATAGAATAACCCTTTCAAAAGTGAACATATACAATTGGGTACGGGCAAAGCCCGTCCACAACTATTCACTTTTCACTATTCATTTTTCACTTAAAGTTTTACAAATCAATTTCCAGCTCAACGGGGCAATGGTCGGAGCCGAAGATTTCGTTATGGATTTTTGCATCCTTCATTTTCTCTTTAAGCTTTTCGGAAACTACAAAATAGTCAATTCTC
Organism: Acutalibacteraceae bacterium; assembly: GCA_045632815.1. Classification (GTDB taxonomy): domain Bacteria; phylum Bacillota; class Clostridia; order Oscillospirales; family Acutalibacteraceae; genus CAG-177. The sequence goes on from JAZQXJ010000061.1 coordinate 10,648, forward strand.
CAGCCCGCATTCTTCGCCCTTGCGGAAAAGCGGTATGACCACCAGCTGTAAACTCCCTCAAGGTCGGGGTAAAAATATCGGAAAGAATCAACAAAGCCGCTTTCAAGCATTTCGCTGAATTTGCCTCTCTCCTCGTCGGTGAAGCCGGGGTTGCGGCGGTTTGACTTGGGATTTTTAAGGTCGATTTCCTTATGGGCAACATTCAGGTCGCCGCAGAAAATAACGGGCTTTTTCGCATCAAGCGCGCATATATATTCTCTGAAAGCATTTTCCCAGTCCATACGGTAATCAAGGCGCACAAGACCGTCTCTGGCATTGGGTACATATACGGTTATAAAATAGAAATTCTCAAATTCAAGGGTGATTACCCTGCCCTCGGTGTCATGCTCGGGAATTCCTATGCCGTAAGCAACGGAAAGGGGCTTTTCCCTTGTAAAAACAGCCGTTCCCGAATAGCCCTTTTTCTCCGCGTAATTCCAGAACTGATGATAGCCGTCAAGAACAAGCTCCGCCTGACCCTCCTGCATCTTGGTTTCCTGCAGGCAGAATATATCGGCATCAAGAGCGTTGAAGCTTTCGTAAAAATCCTTTTGCAGGCACGCTCTTATTCCGTTTACGTTCCAGGAAATGAATTTCTTAACCGCCATACCGTACAATCCTCCATTATATAATAGGTTATTATAACATAAAAAATTAAATCTGTCACCATTAAATATTAATAATATGTAAATATTATTTTGACACGATGATTTTAACTTTCATACTTGACAAATCCAATGTTATGAGTTATTTTTATAATAAGAATTGTGCGGTTTGCACACAAAAACAAAACATATTTTTCAGGAGGAAAAATCATGAAGAAGATTCTCGCAATTCTCCTCGCAGCAGCAATGCTCTTTGCACTTGCAGCTTGCGGCGACAACACAACAGACGAAACAACAACCACAACAGCAGCAGAAGAAATCACAGATGCAGTTGACACATCAGACGAAGCAGATGCAACAGATGCTCCCTCAGAGGAAGTTTCAGCAGATGCAACAGAAGCTCCTTCAGAGGAAGCTTCAGAAGCAGCTTCAGAAGAAGAATCATCAGCAGCAGCTGACGCTGAAATGACAAAGGCTGAGTTCGTTGCTTTCCTTAATGCTGAAACAGCAAAGGCTGCAAAGGGTTCATACAACTACAACAGAGACTGCTCATACACAAGCCCCATCGATGTTGGCGGTGCAACAGATACACTCAACAGCATCATCAAGGGTATTGACGAAAACTCAAGCCTCGACACAGTTGTTGGTGACTTCCTCGGCATCGGCGTTAAGAAGGGTGCAATGCCCAAGGACGGCCTCAAGGATGACTACCAGATCAAGGCTACAAAGCTTACAGAAGCTGATCTCCAGAACTTCAGCTATGCAGACGGCGTTTACAGCTTCACACTTGCTAACGCTACCAACCCCAAGAAGACAAACGCTACTCCTCTCTCAAGATTCACAAATGACTTCATCACACACGAAGAAGTTGTTGACGGTATCGCAGGCTTCACAAGCGCTATCAAGGTAAACAGCACAACTGTTAACTACAAGAACATCAAGGTTACAGTTAAGGTTGAAGGCGGCAAGATCACAAACATGACTTACTCATACGCTTTCGATGCAGTTCTTTCACTCAAGGCTCTCGTTGTTAACATCGAGGGTAACGGCGCTGCAGTTACAAAGGCTGAGTTCTCAAACATCAAATATTAATCTTACCTAAAAAGCAAGACCTCTGCATTTCGATGCAGAGGTCTTTTTGTTATGCAATTGTTGTGAGCGAGGTGTCGGATACCGTGTCTGAAACGCTGCTGTTTGTTATATCATCCGTAAACATCTCGGAAAAATCGGTTGCCGCCTCGGTCATCATATCCTCAAGAGTTGTGAGGATGGGGTCATTGTGGGCAGGGTCGGTCACCTTGCCCGAATCCGCACCCTTGCAAGCGGCAAGAACGCAGGAAACGAGAACGGTTGCGGCAATGATTGCAAATGAAATTTTTTTCATAAAAAAATACTCCTTTACACAAAATAACTTCCGTTTGGAACTATTTTTGCCGTAAAGGAGCTTTTTTATTCGTTTTTTATTTTCTTGCCTTTGCTTTTTCTTCGTCGGTGTCGCCGATTTCAATGAGGTAATATGCGCCTGTCCATACGATAAGACCCACAAAAATGAAGATAAGTCCGTTCTGGAAACCGCCGAGAGTAAGCAAATCAACGCTCACAAAGTTGCCGAGAATCGAGGCAAGCCAGCCTGTTGAGAATAAGCTGACAAGGTTGATTGAGCCGCTTACAAAAAGCGATGCCGCTGAGTTGAAGCAGGCAATCATAACGATTGTTGTGATAAGTCCGCCGATGCTCGCCGCAAGCACGGGAATTCGCTTGTTGCTGCAGCAGGACCAGATAATAATGAAAAGTGAAATGAGAATAACAAGAACAAAGCAAACCGCAAATGCAATCAGCCTGCTCTTGATGGGGTCAAGCGCAACGGGCCAGCTGAAGCCCGACGAATTTTTGATTATCATTTCGTGCCAGAAATTTTCCTTGCCCGTAATAACATCAATAATGAATTTGATTGAAATTGTCTCCTCAAGACCTGCCTCAAAAACTGTGGTTGAAAGACGGAAAAGAATAAGGTCAACAAAAATAATTACGGGAAAAACAGCCGCTGCAAGCAAGCCGTTTACAATTCTGTAAAGTGCCTTCATTTTATTGCATCCTTTCGATTTTATTTCCACGATGTGTTAAGGGCAACGGTGCGGTTGAAAACAAGCTTATCATCGGTTGATGTCTTGTCCACGCAGAAATAGCCCTGCCTCATAAACTGGAAGGTATCGCCGCATTTTGCATCCTTGAGTCCGCCCTCAACAAGGCAGCCTTCAATAACCTCAAGCGAGTTGGGATTAAGATGATTGAGATAATTCTCCTTGCCGTCAACCATAGGATCTTCAGCACTGAAAAGGCGGTCATAAAGGCGGATTTCGCAGGGTACGCTGTCCGAAGCGCTTACCCAATGAATTGTACCCTTAACCTTTCTGCCGTCGGGTGCATCGCCGCCCTTTGTTGCGGGGTCATATGTGCAATGCAGGCAGGTAACCTCGCCGTTTTCGTCTGTTTCCCAGCTTGTGCAGGTTGCAAGATATGCGCTCTTGAGACGGACCTCGTTGCCGGGATAGAATCTGAAATACTTCTTGGGAGGCTCAACCATAAAGTCGTCGCGCTCAATGAAAATTTCGCGGGAGAAATTAACCGTTCTTGTGCCGAGTTCAGGCTTGAGAGGATTGATTTCAACCTCGATTGCTTCACTCTGACCCTCGGGATAGTTATCAATAACAACCTTGAGGGGGCGAAGAACAGCCATTGCACGGGGTGCGTTTTCGTTGAGATTGTCTCTTACGCAAGCCTCGAGCAGACCGTAGTCAACAACGCTGTCTGCCTTTGAAACACCGATACGGCTTATAAAATCACGGATTGCAGCTGCGGGATAGCCTCTTCTTCTCATACCGCTGAGGGTAATCATTCTGGGGTCGTCCCAGCCGTCAACCGTTCCGTTCTGTACCATTGCAAGGTTATATCTCTTGCTTGTTACGCAGTAGTTGAGGTTAAGGCGGGCAAATTCAATCTGTCTGGGAGGCTCTTCAAAGCCAATTTCCTTGATAAACCAATCATAAAGAGGTCTGTGGTTTTCAAACTCAAGGGAGCAGAGCGAATAGGTTACGCCTTCTCTTGCATCCGAAAGAGGTTGCGCAAAGTCATACATGGGATAAACGCACCACTTGTCGCCCGTCTGATGATGGGTAACATGAGCTATTCTGTAAATAACGGGGTCACGCATATTGATGTTGGGCGATGCCATATCAATCTTTGCGCGGAGTGTTCTCTCGCCGTCGGCAAATTCGCCTGCGGTCATTCTTGCAAAAAGGTCAAGATTTTCTTCAACCGAACGGTCACGGTAGGGGCTGTTCTTGCCCGGCTCGGTAAGAGTGCCTCTGTATTCCCTGATTTCCTCAGCAGAGAGGTCGCAGACATATGCCTTGCCGTTCTTGATGAGCTTTATTGCGCATTCATAGATGAAATCGAAATAGCTCGATGCATAAAGCACCTTGTTCCACTTGAAGCCGAGCCACTCGATGTCAGCCTTGATTGCGTCAACATATTCAACATCCTCTTTTGAGGGGTTGGTGTCGTCAAGACGGAGATTACATTCGCCGCCGTATTTCTCGGCTGTTGCAAAGTCAATGCAGATAGCCTTTGCGTGACCGATGTGGAGATAACCGTTGGGCTCGGGCGGAAAACGGGTCTGAATACGGGTATTCACGCCGTTGGCAAGGTCCTCGTCAATAAAATCATATATAAAATTTGATGTGGTATTAAGCTCGTCCATATTTATTTCCTTTCTTTATTTCCAGCTTTCAAAAGCTTCTCTGAGCCTTGCCTTTATTTCATCCTCGCCGAGGAGATTCATAATCGAATAAAGGTCTGGGGTATTTTTGCGTGAGGTCAGGGCAATACGGATAACCGTTGAAACATCGCCTACATGACCCTTGAATGCATCGGGATTTTTCTTGAATTCCTTAACATTGGGGGTAAAGCCGAGAGGCTCGCACATATCCTTGATTCTTGCAAACCATTGGTCCTTATCGTCCTCAAGCGAGAATTCGCCGATATATTTTTCCGCAATTGCGGCGGCATCTGCCTTTGAAATGTTTTCGGGCAGAGTGTAATCCGCAGCATAAAGCTCATTGTAGAGATATGAGAAATAATCCTTGACCTCGCTCCATTTTGCGATGTCCTTACGGGGCTTGGGATTCTCTCTGTCGATGTTTACAGCCGCTGTTGAGAATTCGGGGTCGGCGGTAAAGAGAGCATAAAACTCGGGGTCATAAACCTTTGCCCAAGCGGCAACATTCTCATAAACCTGCTTTGCGCTCATAACGGAAATAACATTCTTGCTTACGTCGTTGAGCTTCACAAGGTCAAACAAGCATCCGCTTGAACTCATTTTTTTGAGATTGAAGGGGAATTTTGAAATATCCTCCTTGGGATTTGCTCTGCGCCAATCCTCAAAGTTGGAGTTGATGAGAGTGAGCAGATATTCAAGCACGCCCTCCTTGGGGAAGCCGCCCTCAAGGAAGTAGCCGACAGCCGCCTCGGGGTCCTTTCTCTTTGAAAGCTTACGCTTGTCGCCCGTTTCCTCGTCAATCTTAAGCACCTGAGGTGTGTGCGCATATTTAGGCACTCTGTATCCGCAAGCCTTGAAAAGCTCAATGTGCTTGGGTACGGATGAAATCCATTCCTCGCCGCGGATAACGTGAGTTGTTCTCATAAAATGGTCATCGCAGGCGTGAGCGAAATGGTAGGTGGGAATTCCGTCCGACTTAAGAAGAACTTCGTCAATTATGTTTTCGGGCATTTCGATTTTGCCTCTGATAACATCATCAAAGATAATCTTGCCGTCGCTGCCGCCTGAACGCAAACGAAGCACCCAGGGCTTGCCCTCTGCAAGATTCTGCTCAATCTGCTCAAGGCTGAGGTCACGGCATTTTGCCCATTTGCCGAAGTAGCCCCAGATAAGCGCATCGCCCTTTTCCTGCTCTTTGCGCAGGTCTGCAAGCTCATCCGCCGTGCAGAAGCAGGGATATGCAAGTCCCTTTTCAACAAGACTCTTTGCAACAGTCTGGTAAATTTCAGCACGCTGACTCTGTGTGTAGGGACCGTATGCACCCTTTTCCGTGCCAAAGCCCGTTACACCCTCGGTGAATTCAACGCCGAAATAATCAAAGCCGTTAATGATGGCTGATACGCCGTCGTCAATTTCACGCTTTTTGTCGGTATCCTCAATTCTGAGGTAGGAAACGCCGCCCGTTGCCTGCGCAGTCAGCACATCAACGAGTGCGCCGAAAAGTCCGCCGATATGAAGATAGCCTGTGGGTGACGGCGCAAAACGGGTTACCCTTGCACCCTCCGCAAGACCTCTTTCGGGATAGAGCTTCTCATAATAATCGGGGGTTTTGTCAATATGAGGAAAAAGAAGCTCTGCAAGTTTTTTGTTATCCAAAATATAAACACTCCTATGAACAGCTTTATAAGCAAAATTTATACACTACTATTATTACAGAAAATGTTTCAAGTATCAAGTATTTATTTTAATTTTTTTCCTTTTATACGGGATGTTTTTCCGTTTTTGAGCAAACGGAAGAATAATACACCCTGCTTATGCCAAAAATATTGATGAAAAGCACTTGAAAAGAGGTCAACAAATGAAAAAGAAAATCAGAAAATATCCCAACATTTATCTTGCGCTTGCCGTTTGCCTTGTTGCGGCGGCAATCGGCACGGCAATCGGACTTGTCAGGTCGCCCGTAAAGGAGACGGAAAGCGAAACCTTCAGCAGAGTGACGGTTGAATGGAGCGTTGAAGAAACTCAGCCGCTGACCGAGGAAGCAAACATCGGCGTCAGCGGCATTGAGGACGAGCGTGTTTATGCCGTTACTCAGACAACCGAGGCAAACAAGCCCTATTCGGGCAATTTCGCCCTGCCTATGGGCACGGATATCATCAAGGATTTCAGCAATGGCGAAATGGTTGAATCAAAAACAATGGGCGACTGGCGTGTGCATAACGGCGTTGATTTCGGCGGCAGCGCAGGCAACGAGGTTGTTGCTGTTGCAAAGGGAAAAATCATCAGCGTAACAGATGACAGCTTCTGGGGTACAATCGTTGAAATTGACCACGGCAACGGAATGGTTGTGCGTTACTGCGGAATGAAGGAGGGAAGCTGTCTGCCCGAAGGCACCGAGGTTGAAAAATACGATAAAATCGGCTCACTGGGTCACATTCCCGTTGAAATAAGCGACGAGGACCACCTGCACCTTGAAATTCTTATTGACGGCGAATATGTTGACCCTCTCAAGGCACTCAATAAAGTCGGGTCAGACGGGTAATCAATTCGCAATGAAAGGTCGCTTCGCCGCAAAGGCTTCTCCTTGAGGAGAAGCTGTCACGAAGTAACTGATGAGGTGGTTGCGAAAGCAACAATATTTTGCACCTCATCCACCGCAAGCGGTCCCCCTTCCCCTCAAGGGAAAGGCTTTGTATCCTTCACTTTGCATTTTGCACTTTGAACTTTGCATTTAATCTATGATTATGGCGGCTGCAATGTCACCAGGCTCCCCAAGGATGTTTCGCAACACCACCGCTGACGCAGCCGCCTTGTTTTCAGAGGCATATGCCTCCAATCCATTGTATGCCGCGGACAATGAAATGGGCATTATAAATATTTTTTAAAAAGGGGCTTTACATTTGTAATTCTTTGTGATATAATCCCTTTTGCACATGCCCGCTTCTCGGGTTACGGAGTAAACCTCGTTGAGGTAATCACCTGCCGTTTCCTGGGTTACGAGGCAAATATTTAAATGAGGTGAAAAACAATGACACAGGCAGAAAAGACCGCAATCATGCAGGAATACGCTCTCCACGAAGGTGACACAGGTTCACCCGAAGTTCAGATCGCTGTTCTTACAAAGAGAATCAACGACCTTACCGAGCATCTTAAGGTGCATAAGAAGGACCACCACTCAAGACGTGGCCTCCTTATGATGGTTGGTCACAGAAGAAACCTCCTTGCATACCTTCAGAACGTTGACATTGAGCGTTACCGTTCAATCATTGCAAGACTTGGTATCCGTAAATAATTCGTCAATAAAGCAGGCAGGAACTCATCTTGCCTGCTTTGTGTCGTTTTTACGAAAAATGCTGACAGACTAAAGTGTTAGCAAATCAGCGCTTTAAATCGGCGCAGAAATCGCATCTTTCAGGCGGCTTGTTTCCCCGTTTAGCAGTGAATCGAGAGTCCGAAACTCGGCTTCTGGATTTATTGCTAAACCCTGCCGCCTGTAGAAATATAATTTTACAGAGAGGTACACGAAATGTTTTTTGAAGCTTTCAAAAAGTACGAAACAGAAATCGCAGGCAGACCTTTTGTTGTTGAAGTTGGCAAAATGGCTCAGCTTGCAGGCGGTGCGTGTCTCGTTCGCTACGGCGAAACAAACGTGCTTTGCACAGCCACAATGGCTGCAAAACCCAGAGAGGGCGTTGACTTCTTCCCCCTTTCGGTTGACTATGAAGAGAAGCTCTACTCAGTAGGCAGAATCCCCGGCTCATTCCAGCGCCGTGAAGGCAAGGCAAGCGAAAAGGCTACCCTTGCATCACGTGTTATCGACAGACCCATCAGACCTCTTTTCCCCAAGGATATGAGAAACGATGTTGGCGTTGTTGCAACAGTTATGTCAGTTGACCCCGATTGCCAGCCCGAAATCGCTGCTATGCTCGGTGTTTCAATCGCTATTTCAATTTCAGAAATCCCCTGGGAAGGCCCCGTTTCAAGCTGCGTTGTAGGTCTTGTTGTCGGCAAATATGTTATCAACCCTACTCTTGAAGAAAGAGCAAAGAGCGATATGTATGTTACCGTTGCTTCAACAAGCGAGCTTGTTGCTATGATTGAAGCTGGTGCAAACGAAGTTTCCAACGACGATATGTATGACGGCATTATGTTCGCTCATAAGGAAAACCAGAGAATCGTTGAATTCATCAATCAGATCAAGGCTGAATGCGGCAAGGAAAAGGTTGACTTCCCCTCAAACGATCCCGACCCCGAAATGTACGAAGCAATCAAGGATTTCGCAATCGAAGATATCCGTTATGCTCTTGACACAGACGACAAGAGAATCCGTGACGAGCGCCTCAAGCCCGTTTACGAAAAGGTTCACGAGAAGTTCGACGAAATCTATCCTGATATGGAAGTTAAGATTGAAGAATGCCTTTACAAGGTTCAGAAGTACGTTGTTCGCCGCTGGCTTCTTGACGACGGCAAGCGCGTTGACGGCAGAGGCATCAACGAGATCCGTCCTCTTAACGCAGAGGTAGACCTTCTTGACAGAGTTCACGGCTCAGGTATGTTCACCAGAGGTCAGACTCAGGTGCTTTCAATCACAACACTCGGTCCAATGAGCGATGCACAGCTCCTTGACGGTCTTGATGAGGAAGAAAGCAAGCGCTATATGCACCACTACAACTTCCCCTCATATTCAGTTGGCGAAACAAAGCCCTCAAGAGGCCCCGGCAGAAGAGAAATCGGCCACGGCGCACTTGCAGAGCG
>JAZQXJ010000062.1:0-23947 GCA_045632815.1 Acutalibacteraceae bacterium
ATGGCTACGATCCGACTTTTGGTTTTTTTAGCAGGGACAGCCATTGCGGCTGTCCTCGGCGTGATGTGGGCATCACGCCCTACACCTTAATGAAAATATATATGGATTTCGTCGGGGAGGGGTTTCCCCTACCGCATAAAATTGATGTGTTTTTTAATGGTAGGGAACGGATATTATCCGTTCCGAATGTGCCGCGAGGCACATAAAACAAGTGCAGGGGACAGATGTCCCCTGCACTGCTTATTAATCTTGTTTCAATTTATTTAAGATCGCCGCCAACAGAGCCGTCCCATGTATCAACGGTCTGCGCTCTCATTTCTTCCTCATCAAACCAACGGGTTGTAACCGCCTTTGTTTCTGTATAGAATCTGAAGCCGTCCTTGCCGAGGCAATGGAGGTCGCCGAAGAATGACTGCTTGTGACCCGTGAAGGGGAATACACCGACGGGTACGGGGATACCTACGTTAACGCCTACCATACCGCCGTCTGTTCTTTTTGCAAATTCTCTTGCGTAGTAGCCGCTCTGTGTGAAGATAACCGAGCCGTTTGCAAAGGGATTTGAATTCATAACTGCAAGACCTTCTTCAAAGTCCTTGACTCTCTTGATGCAAAGAACAGGTCCGAAGATTTCTCTCTGACCAACGGTCATATCCTCTGTAACGTGGTCAAAAATTGTGGGACCTACATAGAAGCCGTTTTCGTAGCCGGGAACAACGGGATTTCTGCCGTCCAGCACAAGCTCCGCACCTTCTTCAATACCTTTTTCAATCCATTTGAGGATGGACTGTCTGTGAGCCTCGGTAACAACGGGGCCAAGGGTTGATTCCTTGTCGTATGCAGGGCCGAGCTTAAGCTCTTTTGCAAATTTAACGAGGTAAGCAACAAGCTCATCTGCAATGCTTTCCTGCGCAACGATTACGGGCAGAGCCATGCAGCGTTCGCCTGCGCAGCCGAATGAGGAGTTGATAATGCCTCTTGCGCTTCTTTCAAGTGCGGCATCCTCAAGCACAAGTCCGTGATTCTTTGCCTCGCAAAGAGCCTGAACTCTTTTGCCGTTTGCGGCGGCTCTTGAATAAATGTGAAGACCAACGCTTGTTGAGCCTACGAATGTAATACCCTTGACATCGGGGTGATCCATAAAGATTTCCGCTTCATTTCTGGAGCAGGTAACGATGTTGATAACGCCGTCGGGCAGACCTGCTTCCTGCCAAAGCTCTGCAAGACGCATGCAGGTCATCGGAGTCATTGATGCTGCCTTGAGAACGATTGTGTTACCGCAGACAATGCAGAGAGGTGACATCCAGCCCATGGGAATCATTCCGGGAAAGTTGAAGGGAACAATGCCTGCAAAAACGCCGACCGGCTCTCTGTAAAGAGTTGTATCGTAACCCGATGAGGTGTCTCTCATGCTTTCGCCCATAAGAAGTGAGGGCGCTGAGCAGGCAAGCTCAACGGGCTCCTTAACCTTAAGAATATCGCCCTTTGCCTCGCTCCATACCTTGCCGTGCTCTCTTGCGCATATTTCAGTCAGCTCGTCCATATGCTCCTCGAGAAGCTCGCGGAATTTGAAAACAATCTGAACTCTTTTCATAACGGGGGTTTCCGACCAGCTCTTGAATGCCTTTTTAGCGCAGGCAATAGCCTCGTTGACCTCGTCTTTTGTGCAGCAGGGAGTCTGTGCGATAACCTCGCCCGTGCTGGGATTATAAACATCCATATATTTTTCGCAGGCTGAGTCAAGCCACTTGCCGCCTGCAAAATACTGAAGCTTTTTAACTGCCATTCTGAACACTCCATTCAAAATTATTTATCAAGTTATTTTATACCTTTTAAAGAAATAAGTCAAGATACGGTGAATAAAAGAGCGAGGATTGCTTAAAATAAAAGCGATTATAATTTGTAAATGGAGTGGCTTTTATGAAAATTACAGGCGGAGAATACGGAAAAATGGCAAAAAAAGCATCACCGCCCACCAAAAAGCTGAAAAACGGAATTCTCGCCTTTATAATCGGCGGATTCATCTGCGCTCTGGGCGAGGGGTTGGGAATGCTCTATGAAAAAATGGGCGCTGATGCTGACGAGGTGAAGCTGCTCATTCCCGTAACCCTTGTCGTTATTGCCGCCGTGCTGACGGCACTCGGCGTTTTCGATAAAATTGCCTACCACGCGGGGGCGGGGACTATCGTGCCTATAACGGGCTTTGCAAATTCGATTGTTTCGCCTGCAATGGAATTCCAGAGTGAGGGCAAAATCCTCGGCACGGCGGCAAATATGTTCAAAATCGCAGGTCCTGTGCTTGTCTACGGCACCCTCGCCGCTGTGCTTTACGGGGTGGTTTATTATATATTTCTCAGATAACCGACTTGGGCGACATTTCATAAGGAAGTTAAGGTTTTTATCGGCTCTTTTCCGTTAATACTTTACGAAAAAATCCCGTAATACTTGACGGATTTCGAGCATTTTTAACGCAGTTATATGCCAAAATATCCTGTTTTAAGGCTTAAATTCCTTACGAAAGGTCGCCCTTCGGGCGGTTTTTTTAATATATTTTTAATTTGCTTGCGAAAAAATATGTCTGCAGAATGTATACTATATTGGGTAAAAACAAGTTGTTTGGCAAATTTTATGAAAATTTACAGGAAAATGTTGACAAAACAAAAGTTTGCAGACATAATAAAATTTTCACCCAAAAAACAAAAAACAGAAAGAAGGCGGAAATCCGATGGGAAATAAACACGAAATAACCTGCTATATAGATAAGAATAACGAACTTGCAGGCTATCTGAATCTGGGCGATGACTGCTATGTCAGCTTTGATGAAAAAGATATTTTTGTCGGCACGGAAGCCCAAAAGATATATTCATCCTGGATGAGATTGCTGGAGAAGCTTATTCTTGAGTCACCCAACGTTGTTGAGTATGATACACTTTTTCAGATATATTACGACGACAAAGCCGAAAGAGCCAACTATCACGATAAGGGTGTTATCAGGAATTTTGCGTCAAAGGTAAATGGTATTGCCGGACGCAAGATTGTCAAGTGCCGCTCGGGCATAGGCTATAAGATTGAGCTTCCCCGAAAAATCAAGCACTTCGATGTATGCAAAGACGATGTGAGAAATATTGCAGACCTTTTCCCCGAGGAATATGCGGCAGAAACCGAAACTGCGCTTCTCTCCGAAGCCAAAGCGGATTCTCTGGATTTTTCGGTCAGATTTCTTCACTCCGGTGCGGCTGAATTGCTTGACAAAACCCGCACAAGAGCTATGGCAGAGCTTTCGGCTCTTTCTGCCGTGTTTAACGGCATAACCGAAGTTGACGGCAGACCCGCAAGCGAAAATACCGATGTTGTTACGGATGCGTATAACTTCATAGTCAACGGATGCAAGGACAAAGACATAACTGAAATCCTCAAAATCAGAGGCCCTCTCGGTTCATACAAAAACCGCGTGATGCAGTATGTTTACCTTGCCATTGAAAAGAACAACAACGATATTCTGCCCGTATATATTGACCTCGCTTCCTACGAACGCCCCACGGAATCGGACGATTGCATCACCGAGGACGAGTTTATGGCTGTTTTTGAGGAGGATATCGAGAAAATCAAGGCGGTTTTTGCAAAGTGCGGCAACTCCGTGCCTCTGCTTATGATTGACGGAATCAGGGATTTTACCCGCGGCAAGGAATCGGTTTATTTCTGTATGAGCAAAAAAATCAGCGAGCTTAACTGTAAACTCGTTGTGTGCCTTGATGCGGAGTTTACGGTCAATAATCAGCATATGTTCCCTATGCATCCCCTTGCTTCAAATGAATTTGAGCATTATATGAGGATTTCTTCAATGAATCTGCATAAGAAGGCGGAAAGCATTGAGTTCATAAAGAACTGCATTGAGATTTCAAAAATAAAAATCCCTGCAGATAAAACCCCCGAAAAGATTTACAGAAATCTTGTCAGGCTCAGCTTTTCCAGCATTGATGCATATTGGCTTGTGTTCCTGCTCAAGTATTTCCTGCAGTATCTTTTCGATGCGAATTGCGATATTTCCGACCTTTACAATTCGATTTGTATGAGAGACCTCGGAGACCACGCAAAAATAGATTCTGCGGCAGAGCTTGCTTATGAATTTGAGTTCGGCTCTGTTGATTTTGACGATGAGGATATCTTTTTTGATGACCGCTGGCGTCTTATAAGAAGACACAGAAGTGTTCTTGATTACCTTATTGCCAAGCATTACATAAGGAAGATTTCCGAGCTTGACCTCAAAAACAAGCCAAAAAAACAATGCGTAGATGACCTGCAGTTTTTCAATATGGTTCTGCAGAAGAATATAACCCGTTTCGTTGTTGAGATGCTCAAGGGCGATGACGACAACGAATACCGCATTATGCTTATTGCGGAAAGATTCTATGATGACCTTTCGCTTTTCGGCAAAAGCGAGCTTACCTTCTGGATGGCAAGACTTCAGAATCCCGCAAGAAAAAAGAGATGCCTTCAGTTGCTCAAAAAGTTCAATGATATTGAAACGGCACGCTACAAAGCCGCCGGGTTTGACACTCCCGAGGAAAAGAAAAACGCAGCTTTCCTCATCAGAGGCATCAGCGTGAGCCTGATTTACGAGAGGGACAGAGATACGCTGGAAAGCTATATGAATGCCCTGCTTAATGATAAGACGGCAAACCTTGTCAACAGAGGCTTCCACCTTGAGTATTACGGCGACAAGCCTTATATACCTAATAAATCGCTCCTTGATTTTGAGGACGATGTAACAAAGGGCGAAGATACTCTTAATGTGCTTTGTCTTTCGCTGGACAGCAAAATCCACAGCAACAAGCCTGCATCGGGCGTTGCTCTGGTTGAAATTATGACCCTTTGCAGTCTTATTCAGGCGAGAATCGAACAGCCCGCAAGCGTAAATGCGCTTGATGTTGCTCCTTATATCGTCAGATGCACCAGATATCTTGAATGGATTATCGAGCAGAAGGTTATAAGAGGTCTCGATGAGGTTGCTCAGTATTTTATGTGGATGCGCAGCGAGCTTGCAGGACTTGTTGAGGAAAGCGATGAGGGCAGGGTGATATACAGCCATGCACGCCCCTTCAACAAATTCAGCGAGGCGAAGAACATAGTAAGGACGGGCTGGGTTAGGGAGAATATTCCCGTGCCTGAAAACATAGTTGAGCATATGTATAACTGCTGGCTTATGGGTATGCTGTATCTGCCTGACGAGTATGATGAAGAGGGATACTGCAAGAATTCAATTCTAAGGATGCTGCTGCTTCATGACCTTGGCGAGGCGGAAACAGGCGATATAAGCCGTCCCGAAAAGAAGAAAAAGCAGCTTTTCTACGACCGTCAGGAAAATATGGTTATGCAGTCGCTTCTTCTTTCGGGTACATATCCCGATTCGCCCGATATCAGCAATTATCTCGAATGTTGGAACGAGTGGTACGGCAAGAGGGGCATCAACTACCGTGTTGCAAAGGATATTGACGATATCCAGACTATGTATCAGTTCTGCACATATTATCTTCAGAATCCCGATATGTTCCCGATTGAAAAAATTGAGTATTGGCTTTCCGGCATAAACGAGATTGAAACGGAGCTTGGCAGAAATATTGCTCAGAAGCTTATTGTTTCAAACCCTGCATTTTCTCATCTTATTGACCTTGCAGGCGACATTTTCTACGAATAAAATATACGGAATCACTCCGAATTTTGTGGCTTTTCAGCCCGAAATGAGGGGTGATTCCTGCGTTCAGGGGAAAATGATTTTTTTATTATTTTTTTCAAAAAAGTTTACGAAAAAAGAGAAAAAATTATTTTTATATGATATGAGTGTGATAAATTTTCCGATGTACTAAAAATTCATTTCAAGGAGAAGGATATGACAGGAACTAAAATTGTTGACATTTCAACCGAATGGGACGCCTTGGAAACTCCGGAGAAATTGTGCGGTGAGGTTGAATTGGTGGGCGACGGGCTTGTAAATTGTCTCAGAAAGTTCGGCAGGGTTGATATCGGCTACATTGCTTCGGTTACGGGCAAGGATCCTCACGAGGTCATCAATCTGCTCAGAGGCAGTATCTATCAGAATCCCGAAACCTGGAACGGCGACTGTTTTGAGGGCTGGGAGCTGGCGGATGAATATCTTTCCGGCAATCTGCTCACCAAGCGGAAGGCTGCCCGCGCGGCATCGGAGCTTTTCTCCCACCGATTTGATGAGAATGTTGAGGCTCTGGACAGAATAATGCCTTGCACCGTTCATTTCGACGATGTTGAGCTTCATCCGGGTATGTCGTTCATTGAAACGGAGATTATTGATGAATACATTGAGTTCCTTTTCGGCAGATACATCACATCGCCCAATTTCAGAGGAACGGCATTTCCTTATAAGGTCAAGCGTGACGAGATCACAGGCTCGTGGGAAATTCCTCATAAGAACAGATACAGAGGCTGGGTAACGAATATCTCAACCTACGGCACGGTTGCCAGAACGGGAATGGAAATCCTTGAGGATATCCTTAATAACCGTGATACTGTTGTTTATTACAATTCCGACAAGTCCTCATCCAAAAAGACGGTCAACAAGGCGGCAACGGCGCTCGCTCTTGAAAAGAAGAAGATTATTCTCAGACGCTTTGACAGCTGGGTAAAGAGCAATGCCGATGTGAGGCGCAGGGTTGAAAGGGCATATGTCCGTGAATTCGGCTTCATCCGCAGACGCAGATTTAACGGCAACTTCATTGAAAAGCAGTGGGGAGATGTAACTCTTTACGGCTATCAGCGTGATGCCGTTGCAAGGATTATTCTGACTCTTAACTGTTTGCTTGCGCTTCCCGTGGGCAGAGGAAAAACAAACATTGCGGTTGTTTCTGCTTGCGAGGCGATCAGAATGGGTCTTGCAAAGAAGGTTGTTTTTTCCGTTCCCAACGGCATTATGACTCAGTACAGAGAGGCTTTCAATGAACTGGGATGCTCCGATAATGTTTATTTTTACGACACCAAGGATTTCAAGCCTGATATGCGCGAATCCGTGCTTGATTTTATCCGCCGCAAGGAATCGGGAATATTTGTTTTTACTTACAGCAATTTCGATATGATTGCTCTTTCTGAAAGCCATTACAGAAATGAGCTTCTTGAACAGCTTGAAAAGGTCAAGTCTGCAAGAAGATTCAATAAGAATGACACGGCGGCGCTTAAGCGCAAGGAAAGCGATATCAACAAGAAAATCCGTGAGCTTAACGAGAAAAATCCCGAAGCTCCCGATAAGATTTATTTTGATGACCTCGGTATCAATATGCTTTATCTTGACGAGGCTCATAACTACAAGAATGTGAGCATTGACAGCGTCAGCCATGCGCTGGGCATCAATAAAAAGGGTTCGTCAAAATGCAACAGAATGATGGATAAGGTTCATTATGTTCAGAAGATGAACGGCGGCAGAGGCGTTGTTATGATAACGGCAACTCCCATTGCAAATTCTATGACGGATATATATGTATTCCAGAAATATCTTCAGAGCGGTGAACTTGCGTTCCATTCAATCAATTCCTTTGATGCGTGGATTAATCAGTTCTGCCGCAAATCAACGGAGTTTGAAATTGATGTGGATACTTCAAAATACCGCCTTGCAACCCGTTATTCAAAGTTTGTCAATCTGCCCGAGCTTACATCGATGTTTGCTTCAATTGCCGAGTTCTGTCCTCCCGACGAGGAACGCGGACTTCCCGAATTCACGGGATACACGGATGTGGTAATTCCCAGAACGGCGGAATTTATTGCTTATCTTGAGCAGGTGTCCGAACGGTGCGAAGCCGTGAGAAACGGCAATGTAGACAGAGATGTTGACAATATGCTCAAAATAACGGTTGATGTTCGCAAGGCAGCTCTGGATTACCGCCTTGTGTGCGGAGATGCACCGTTTACAATGTGTTCCAAGGTTTCTTATTGCGCAGACAGAGTTTTTGATATGTATTGCAAAACCTCTGACAGAAAATGCGCGCAGCTTATTTTCTGTGACACCTCAACTCCAAAGGCGGGCTTCAATATTTACAGCGAGATGAAGCGCCTGCTGACGGAAATGGGTATTCCCGCAAATGAAATTGCATTTATTCACGATGCGGATACCGAGAAGAAGCGTGAAGCGCTTTTTGCGAAAAACCGCAAAGGCGAGGTAAGGGTGCTTATCGGCTCGACTTTCAAGCTGGGGACAGGTGTGAATGTCCAAGAACGCCTTATTGCTATCCACAATCTGGACGTCCCTTGGCGTCCGTCTGATGTAGTTCAGCGTTCGGGCCGCCTCATAAGGCAGGGGAATACCAATAAGAAGGTATATATTTTCAGATACATAACCGAAAACAGCTTTGATGCTTACAGCTATCAGCTGCTTGAAACAAAGCAGAAGATTATTTCAAAGATTCTCAGCGGCGACAGCGCAGTTGAAAGGGCTGTTGCGGAGATTGATGACAGCGTGCTTTCTTATGCGGAGGCAAAGGCGCTTGCAATCGGCGACCCTCTTATCAAAGAGAGATTTGCAACGGCAAACGAGCTTGCAAGGTATAAAGCGCTCAGGGTAAAGGCGGAGGAGAGCAGAATTATGATGCAGAATGAGCTTAAGGAGCTTCCCGCGCGTATTGTAGATATAAGCAAAATTGTGTTTGACAGTATGCAGGATACATCATATCTGATTCTGAAAGAACCAGTCGCGGACGAAGCTTTACGCAAATCTGTCAGGGACAAGCTTTCCAATCTTCTCAGAGCCAAGCTTACGCTCAAAGAGGAGCTTTGCGTTTGCAGCAATTATTGCGGCTTCAAAATTATTTATCCTGCCTATATGCCGCCCGATAAGCCCTTTGTCTGGGTGGAGAGATACGGCAGATACAGCGTTGAAATGGGCGAGGCAGACAAAGGAATTATGATAAGAATTGATAATGTTATCAAGAGGATTCCCGAAATTCATAAGGCACAGAAGCTCAGCCGCGGCGCAATGATGAAGAAAAAAACTGAGCTTGAGGCGGAAATTGAAAACATTAATTATTACAACGAAGAAATTGAGTTTTATACAGAACTTCTCGAAGATATAGAAAGAAAGTTGGGGGTAGCATAATATGAAAGATATTTATAACGGCGCAAATATTCCTGCGCTCAGCGTGGCGGAGGCGGTGGACCGTCTTGCGGAAACATACGGGACCGTCATTAATAAAGGCTTGGGTGTTTTTTACCTGCCTTCGGTAATGTTATGGGGTGCCCCCGGGGTAGGTAAGTCCGACCTTGCCCGTCAGCTTGCGGCTGAAATTGAACGGATGACCGGCAAAAGAGTTGTGGTTACGGATGTACGACTCCTGCTTTTTAATCCCATTGACCTCAGAGGTATTCCCACCGCAAATGAGGACAAGACTCTTGCGGTGTGGCTCAGACCCAAGATTTTTCAGATGGACGAAAGTGAAGATGTAATCAACATTCTTCTGCTTGATGAGCTTTCCGCCTGCCCACCCTCCGTGCAGGCGGCGGCTTATCAGATTACTCTGGACAGAACTGTGGGTGAACATAAGCTGCCCGATAACTGCATTGTTATTGCGGCGGGCAACAGAACAACCGACAAGTCCGTAAGCTATAAAATGCCCAAGGCTCTTGCAAACCGTCTTTGTCACATAGAAATCGAGGCGAACTTTGCTTCCTGGACAAGGTGGGCAAGGGCGAACGGCGTGCATTACAAGGTTATTGATTTCCTTTCAGCCCGCAGGGATTACTTTATGGCATTTGATTCAAAGAAGGATGAGCTTGCCTTTCCGACCCCACGTTCATGGGGGATGGTCAGCAAGGTGCTTTGCGTTTACGACGGTGATGTGAATAAAGCATACCCGATGATTGCGGGCTGTGTCGGCTCGGGGGTTGCAATGGAATTCCGTATCTGGTGCAATGTTTATAATAAACTGCCTTCGGTTGAGGAGATTTTCTTGGGTCATAAGACTCGCCGTCCATCGGAACCCGATGCGCTTTTTGCCCTCGTTTCCGTAATGCTTGCCTATGCCCGAGAGAACAGCGATAATGCCGAAATGATAGGCAACGCAATAGATTATTCCGAAACTCTTCCGCCGGATTTCAGCGTTTCATTTATGAAAGAGCTTATCAATATGGAAGAGGACTATCGCAGTTTCATTATCGGTCTGCCGGCTTACAGAAGGTGGATGGACAGAAAGGGCAGGTATTTCAATGGCATTATCTGAGGCGCAGGTGCGTGAATATACTTCAAAGCTTCTGCATGCCCGTATGGGCATAATGATTGCAAATCCTTTTTTCGGCTCGCTGCTTATGGGTGCAACGCTTTCACTTGACGAGGAGTGCGACACCGCATATACGGACGGAGAGAGAATTTGTTTCGGCACGGAATTTCTCAAAGGGCTGAGTACCAAGGAAACCGAATTTGTAATGCTCCACGAGATTATGCATATCGTTCTGCGTCATTGCAAAAGAGGCAGGGAATTCAACAGTTTTCTTTTCAATGTTGCCTGCGATATAGTTGTTAATTCAACTATTCTTGAGGCTTACAATATGGATGTTTCCGTTATTACTCTTTCGCAATACGGCGAATTGATGCATACCGTGCCTGACGGCAGGGAGGGTGCGCTTTTTTCGGCAGAGGAGGTATATGCAATGCTCCTTGAAAATGCTGAAAAATTGCCTTCTCATTCGGGTAAGCTGTTT
This sequence comes from Acutalibacteraceae bacterium, assembly GCA_045632815.1. Classification (GTDB taxonomy): domain Bacteria; phylum Bacillota; class Clostridia; order Oscillospirales; family Acutalibacteraceae; genus CAG-177. The sequence continues at coordinate 10,705 of JAZQXJ010000062.1, forward strand.
ACCGACGACCATTCAAAATGGAAGGAGGATGACGGCACCGCTGAGGAGGATGATATGTGGGTGTACCGTGTTATGGCGGCAGTCGAGACGGCGCAGAGAATGAAAAGCGGCAAGGGCGAGTGCAATCTGCCCAGGTTTGCGGAAAATATGCTTGATGCAAGGAAAAACAGGCACCTTGATTGGCGCGTGTTGCTCAGAAATTTCATTGAGGAGGATGTGTGCGATTATTCTTTCAATCCTCCCGACAGACGCTTCGACGAAACGGGCTTTTACCTGCCCGATTATAATGAGACAAGCGATGAAGGCTGCGTACGCAAGGTGCTGTTTATGATTGACACATCAGGGTCGGTAGACACAAAAACAGTTACCGAGGCTTTTTTTGAAATAGAATCCGCCCTCGATCAATTCAACGGCGTTGAAGGCTGGCTCGGCTTTTTTGACAGCGGAGTAAAACCGCCCGTACCCTTTGAAAACAAAGATGAGCTTATGGAAATCCGTCCCGTCGGCGGCGGCGGAACAAGCTTTGCCAATATGTTCAGATATATAAGGGACGAAATGCGCGACGACCTGCCCGTAAGCATTGTTGTTTTTACCGACGGCTACGATTATTTCCCCGATGAAAGTGCGGCAATGGGTATTCCCGTGCTTTGGGTAATTTGCAAAACGGATGTCGTTCCTCCGTGGGGTGCGGTTGCCCGTATCGGGTAATAATCCCCAAAAAATGATGTTTTTGTTATTTTTTTGAAAATATTCCGCAATAATCCGCGTTTTATGATTTTTTTATTATGGACATGGTGTATAAAAACCATATGGCTTGTATAAGTCAAAGCTGTATGCGGCTGTCAGTCAGAGACAGCAGATAAAAAAGGAAAAAAGAAAAGGAGAAGGATCAGTATGTATGACGAAAGAAAAACAAAGGACAGGACATCCGACAGCATCGCCGCAGGGCAGAACTTTTTTAAGGAAGTTTTCGATCTTACATCGGCAAAAAATGTTGAAGTTAAATCGGATGCGGATAGAAATTCCATCTTCAGCATAGAAGATGCAATGTATATGTCGCTTTGTTTCACAGCCGGTAAGAATATTAAATTTGCAACCGGCAATCTTATCAAATTCAAGTATAAAAACCATACCGTTACTGCATCAATCGGCGACACAACAACTTTTTCTCCTGCGGATTTTCTTCGCGGAGAGAGAGTTTATATGATTCTCAGGATGGAAGAGTGCAAATGCACTGTCAAGGTTGTTTTTGATAAGGAAAATTATGATATTTTCAGTAACTTCGGCACCGTTGAGGAAAAGTATGAAGCTTTTATTAGATATTGCCTTCTTTCCGATAAGGATAAGGAAGAAATAAGGAGGTATATATCAAGCGCAATTTATCCTGTGGGAAAATCGGTGTCAGGATCGACATCTAGCATTGAAGAGCTCAAATTCAGATTCAATCTTTGCCGTGGAGCATATACTCCTCAGCAGCAGATGGATATTGAATGCATTTTTAATGAGTGCAAAAGCGGCACATTAAGCAACAAAATTCGTGCGGAGAGAAGAGTAAGATACATCCTCAACATTGCTCAGACGGTTGCCCCTGAGGTTACGATGACAAAAGAGGAAATCATTGCAAAGCTTGATAAATATCTCTACAAGCTCGATAACGTGAAGGTCAAGATTGCAGAGGCGATTGTTGCCGCCAAGGTCACAAAGAAAAAAGGCTTCTCAATTCTTCTTATAGGCAGCCCCGGTGTGGGTAAAACAGCAATTATCAATGCTGTGGGCAAGGTGCTGGGCAGACCTACATTTGTTATCCCCCTTGGCTCAACAAGCTCCATAATTGATGTTGTGGGCGATGCGCCTCAGTATGATGCCAGCGATTCGGGCGAGGTCGTGAAGAATTTCTACAAGGCAGGCACAACCTGCGTTGTTATGGGTCTTGATGAATACGATAAATCATATGAAAGCACAAAGGAAGGCAGCAAGGTAAGCAAGGCTTTCAACGACGCTCTTTCCGATGAACGCTTTTTCAAGGATGCTTTTCTCGGAACATATATCAACACGAGCAACACCGTTTTCATTGCAACCGCAAACTCAACCGATACCATCCCTGAGAATCTGCTTAACAGATTTACGGTTATCAGAATTGATGACTACACCGATGAGGAAAAGGTTGAAATCGCAAAGAGATGTATTCTTCCTTCTCTTCTTAAGGAGTACGGCATCAAGCGTTCCGAGCTTACCGTTACGGATGTTACCATAAATTACATTGTCCGCAATTTCTGCGAGGACGAGGGCGCAAGAGACCTTAAAAAGCATCTTGAAAGCATAATCTGCAGAGTTGTTTCCGAGTGGGATTCAAACGGCAAAAAGAAGGCGGTAAGAGTCACGAAGAAGCTTGTTGACGAGGTTCTTGTGAGCTATGTTGACGCGGAAAATCCTGCTATCATCTACAGAAGAAACAAAAGGTATTATTCTCCTCAGGTTTCTTCGGAAATTACGGAGCTTATTTCAAAGCTCAGGCGAGATGACCTTGAGGCACAGAACCGTGATAAGTGTGAAAAAAGACTTGACTATCTTGTTCATATGATTCCCGTGGGCAATGCCTTCGCAGATTTTGACAAGGCAGAGTATTTCAGAACGGTTGATAAGACTCACTACGGTCTTGAAAATGTCAAAAGAGAAACAGCGCAGATTTTCAATATAAGCGCAATCAACGGAAAGTCCCTCACAAGCAACAGACTTCTGCTCGTCGGACCTCCTGGAATCGGAAAAACCAGCATCGTTAAGAGCATCGCGGCAGGCTGCGGCTCAAAATATGTCAAGATTTCGCTCAACGGCGTTTCCGATGAAGCGTTTATCAAAGGTCATTCCCATTCATATGCAAGTGCCGATGCAGGTCAGGTTGTCAAGGCAATCAGAAAAATGGGAACATCAAAAGGCATTATTCAGCTTGATGAAATTGACAAAATGGGCTGCAAAGAGGGGATGAAGGCGGCAAATTCCCTTGTTGACCTGCTGGATGATTCCGCAGAGTTTACGGATAACTTCCTCGGAGTCCCCATAGACCTGACAGGCATTATGTTTATCGCAACCGCGAACGACATTTCGGCAATTGACAGCGTTCTTCTTGACAGATTTACCGTTATCCGCCTTGACGGTTATACCGAAAAGGAAAAAGCGGCAATCGTGTCCGATTATATCGTTCCTGCCGTTATTGCGGAGCTTTGTCCCCGTAACTTTGAACTCAGCTTCACAGACGATGCAAAGCGCCTCGTTTCATCTGTTTATTGCCGTTCTTTCGGTGTCCGTGATGCGGACAAGGCGGCAAGAAGAATAGTGAAACAGAAGCTTTATGAGGTGGATATTGCCTCGGGTAAAGCCAAGATAACTTCCGATGATGTTGCAAGAATTCTCGGCACTCCTCCTGCGGAAAGAGGTAATTTCCCGGCAGAAAGCTATGCAGGTCTTTCCAAAGCGCTTGCGGTTACGGGCGATAACTGCGGAATGGCTTTTGCGGTTGAAACAAAGCTTATTCCTGATGATAACTCGCTGACCGTTACGGGACTTCCTATGGACAGCACGCTTGACAGCGTAAAGCTGGCATCAACATATATCAAGTGCCGCTACCCCGGAGTGCTTAAGAATAAGGGCGTTCACGTTCATTTCGGAGAAGGCTCCGTGAGAAAGGACGGCCCTTCCGCAGGCGTTGCAATTCTGATTTCAATGCTTTCCGCCGTTCTTGAAACACCTGTCAGCGGAAATGTTGCATACACGGGCGAAATCAATGCCAACGGTTATGTTTTTAACATCGGAGGCACCGTTGCAAAAATTCAGGCGGCAGAGCAGTCGGGCTGCACAAAAGTTTTCATCCCTATGGGTAATTACAGAGAACTCAGCGCAAAGGGTCTTGAGCAGTTCCGCATTGAGGTTGTTCCCGTGATTCACGTTTCCGAGGTGATTGAAGCGGTTCTCCCCGATGCTTTTTGCAACACAAAAGTATCATAAAAAGAAAAGGATGTGATTTCGTGGGATATCCCGCGCTTGTTAATTGGACAGCTATGAAAAAAGCGGATGACGGCAGATATATTATCCGTGATTTTATTGATGAAAAACAGTATAATATCAGTCCGAAGCTTGCGTGGTTTGCAAAGCAGCTTGACGGCAAAAGGAATCCTTACGAAATCACTTCGTCATTATCCGATGAGCAGGTGACGGAATACCTGCGCTGTCTTGATGAGGCAAATCTTCTCAGAATGAGCAGAGTGATAGAGAAAAATCTGCTTGGTATGACAGTAACCTTGTGGATTCCCAAGGTTACCGACGGTCTGAGGATTTTTTCGTGGTTTGCAAATTTGTTTATTATGGTTTTATGGCTGCCTGCCCTTGTTTTGGGATCTTACGGAATTATGAATTGCGGATTTTTTGATGAATCGCAGCTTCTGGCAGGTGGAATTTTCGGAATGCTGGCTGGTATAATGCTTCACGAACTCGGTCATATGTTTGCCGCATTGGGCTACGGAGGCAGAGTGTTTGAACTCGGAGTATCTCTCAGTCTTATAATGCCGGGAGCGTACACGATGATTGACGAAAAATCCATAAAAAACCGTTTCAGGAAAATGCAGATGTATGCTGCCGGAGTCGAGTCGAATTTTCTCCTCGCCGGTGTTGCGGGTTTTCTTGCTATGCTTATTGAACCCTGTGAAGGCTTTTTGTTTTCTTTTTCTATGGCAAATATTATGCTGGCACTTCTGAATCTGTGTTTTTCAAACGGTATTGACGGGTTCAGGATACTCGAGGAAATGTTAGGCACGGAAAACCTTTTCACAATGGCGAAACGCGTGCGAAAAAGCAAGGCGAGACGGCGTTTTCTTATGCGTAAGGGTGTGACGGGTATTGCATCGGTTGCCGCTTGCTATCTTCTCGGGATTTTCAGATTACTTGTACCTGTATCGTTTGTTGCGGGTTTGGTTGAGGTGATGTTATGCTTTTTTTAAAGAAATATAAAAAGGAAGTTTTGCAGCTGACCGCCGTGATTATTCCCTTGATTTTTTCTGTTGCAGCGGTTACTTTTAAAATGTATCATCTGCTTGTGCCTGCGGTAATTTCTATTTTTGGAATTATTGCGATTATGCCCGTTTTCAGGAGGCACGAAAGTCTCTGGATGTTTGTGATTTCGGCATTTGTTTTTCTGCCCGAAAATCTGATGCTGACATATTATTTTATCAGGGAGGACATATACGGCGTTGTTCTGAATGAAATGATGGGCTTTATTGTTTTCTGTATGCTTTTTTCGGTTGAACAGCTCGCTCTGGGTGTTGCAACCCGTATTCTGTGGAGAAGGCAATGTAGGCTGAGTCTTGATTTTTGACGGAGGTTAATATGATATACATAACCGGCGATATGCACGGCGATATAAACAGGTTCGGTAAAGCGTTTTTGCCTGACGAACACTTGTGGACTGCCGAGGATTATCTTATCGTGTGCGGAGATTTCGGCTTTCTTTTTGCAGACGATGAAGAAGAAAAAGCTAAGCTTGATGAGCTTGAGAAAAAGCCGTATACGATACTGTTTGTTGACGGCAATCACGAGAATTTTCGTGCGATTTACTGTTACCCCGAACAGAGTTGGCACGGCGGCAGAGTGCATCGGATAAGGAAAAATGTTCTTCATCTGATGAGAGGTCATATTTTTGATATCTGCGGCAAATCTTTTTTTGCTTTCGGTGGTGCTTACAGCATTGACCGATTTATGAGAAAAAAGAATCTGTCATATTGGGACAAGGAACTTCCCAGCAACAGTGAATACAGAGAGGCAACAAAAAACCTCACCGAAAGGGGATTTGAGGTTGACTATATACTTACCCATACGGCACCCCGTGAAATCATAGGGCGTATGGGCTATTATCCCGACCCTCACGATATGGAGCTTACGGGATTCCTCGATTGGGTCAGGCACGAGTGCAGATTCAAACGTTGGTTTTTCGGACATTGGCACGAGGAAATGGAAATTTACGGAAAATACAGAGCGATATATTATGATGTGGAGAAGGTGTAAAATGAGTGTACGCGAAATAAAGCTTTCGGTGTCCAATCCGGAAGAATTTGAAAATGCGATAAACAGAGAGTTTTCTGAAAGTGTTCAGGTTTTACTCCTGGGTGAATCGGATTCACGGAAATTCTTTGTGTGCGAAGTCTGCGCGCGGTATGCCGTTTTTGAAAAATCACCCGACGAAGGGTTTGACGGTAAAGTGAACTGCCGTTTTATCAGCTGTCAGAGTGTCGGTCCCGAATCTGATGAGGGTATAGTAAGAGAAACTCTTTGGAAAGAACACAGCGGCTGCGTTAATATTCTGTACTACGATTGGCTTGTTGAACGCTCCGACAATGTCTGCGTTGTTTGGGATGAAAAGATTTATGAGGCGAGGGAGCGCGCGTTCCGCTCGGCAAAAGGCAACCGTTTGTTTCTTGTCCGCAAGAAAACGGCACGCAGTCTCCTTGGCAAAACAGTTGATATTGAAATTGACCGACCTGTCGGCTATGTTCACGGCAACGGAAAAACCGCTGTGACATATCCCGTAAATTACGGCTTTGTTCCCGGTGTGACGGGTGGCGACGGCGAGGAAATAGATGTATATCTGCTTGGGATAACCGAGCCGGTAAAAAGCTTTAACGCAAAGATTATCGGAATTATTCATAGGGAAAATGATAATGAGGATAAGCTTGTTGCAGTACCTGACGGAGTTATACTCACAAAGGAAGAAATCGCAAGGCAGACGCATTTTCAGGAGCAGTGCTATGACTCGTTCATTGAAACGGAAGATTCGCTCTATGAGTGCAAGATGAGAGACTGTGCCTTTGATCGTAAAATTCCCGAGGAGCTTGAGCATCTGCTGAGAAGAAAAACGATTTCCCATTTCAGGGGCAACACCTTCGGAATTTATTCAATTGCCGAATTCAACAATTATCTTTCCGCTTTTGAGCAGGCAGGCAAAAGCGAGAAGTATGTAACGCAGATATGCGAAAAATCCGAGTATGTAACAAATCCCCGAACGCTTTTTATTGCAATCTGGCGTGAATTTATGCGTCAGGGATACAGAATAACACCGGATGAAGAAATAGGACTGAATTTCCGCTTTACGGATAACGGGATGGCTGTTGATGTAAGTCTTAAAAATAAAAAATGATGTTTTCAGCTCCGATTGCTGTCGGAGCTGAATTTTTGTTGTCATTTTTATTTTAGTGTGATAATATAAAAGCGGAAGATTTCAGGAAGGGTTGTCGGAGATATGAGCGATAACGGAAAAACGGGCATAATTCAGAAAGCGAAAAATATATTTACAACAGCAAAGGAATACTGGCATACTCCGCCCAAGGGCAGGTATATCCCCTATAAAGAGGTTGCGTCGTTAAGCGGTGCAGGCTTCGGCGTGCATTGGACAACTCTGCTTGCCTCAACAATAGGTCTCAATGCCTCCAATTTCCTCGTTGGTGCAAGCATAGGTCTGCGCCCGATGGATTTGCAGGTTATGCTTATCGTTGCCAATCTTATCGGAATTCCCATTGGCATATTCCGCGCGTGGTATTACGATAATCACAGTCTTAAGGGCGGCAAATTCCTGCCGTTTATCAGGCGGACGGGCTTCCCCATACTTCTCATTTCGCTCATTTTTGTGTGGCTTCCCTATGAATATATGGGCTACACGACCAAGGCGGTTGTCGTCTGGTTTATGTATTTTCTGTTGAATATGTTCCTTTCGTTTTATAATGAAAGCTACACCTATTTCCAGCAGATTATAACTCCCGATGCTCAGGAAAGAGCAAACGTAATGAGCATATCGCAGGTTATTTATTCACTTGCTCCAACGCTCACAAACCTGCTTATCCCGATGATTGCAGGCTGGACATGGGGACTTAACAACATATGGACTTATCGCGTTATTTATCCGATTTTCACCATTGTCGGTTTTATAATAAGTGCCGTGTTTTTCCGAAAGGTGAAGGAAAGGCTCATTCTGCCGAGAAAAAAGCCTGAGCCCGTGCGTATGCTGGACGCAATCCGTGAGGTTGCAAAGAACAAATATTATTGGATAATTCAATCCGCAAACTGGGTTGCATTCCTTGAATCGGGCTACGGTGTTGTGCTGGGCTGGACTTTTGTTTATGCCTTCAACGGCGAATATCAATCTTATTTCGGTCTTGCAAATACGGTTATCGGCAATGCCGCTTTGTGGTCAATGCTTCTTGCACCCGTTGCAATAAAATTAATGGGCAAAAGGAATCTGCTGATTACCGCAAACTCAATCAATATTGCTGTTCTGATAGTCCTTTATTTTACTTACAAAAACCTCATTCTGATATGTGTTCTTTGGTATTTCAACACCTTTATCAACACCTTCTGGAACATTGTTCAGCACAACATAAGCGCAGATATGAGGGACTATCATCAATGGAAAACGGGTGTCAGGGTTGACGGACTTTTCGGACCCTTGGGTATGATTGGCACGGTTATCAGCTTTTTCACGGGTATGATTTATCCCGCTATTTATGAAAAAATGGGTCTGCTTGAGGACTACAATGTTCTTTATGACGATAATGTGAGAAACAATCTTTTCGAGGTGCTGATTTTATGCTCGGCTGTGGGTGCTTTGCTGAATCTTATTCCGTTCTGTTTCTATGACCTTACGGAGAATAAGCACAAGGCATATGTTGATGTTCTCAAAATCCGCACGATGTTTGAAAATTATTCCCTCGGAGTTCTTGATGGCGATGAGCTTTGCGAGGCAATGGAGATAATCAGCGAAGCAAAATCCAATTACGGCAAAGAGAAGCAGACGGTCAGCAAGAGTGCGCCCAAGGCTGTTCGCAGGGAAACAAAAGAAAAAAATCTTGCCATTGAAAGAGCAGCAATAATTATGCAGGATCTCAGCAAATTCTCGGGCGAGGCAGGCAGAGCAAGGCTTGCGCAGGCAAGGCTTGATTACGCAAACGGTCTGCTTTATATTTATGAAAATGCCGCTGATGAGCTTAAGATTGCAAGGGCTTTGCCCAAGGGAACGGAGCAGGAAAAGGAAATCCGTGCCGATGCAATAAAGAACGCAAGAACAAAAAAGGAAGCCGCATCAATCATAAGAAAATACGGTGTTGAAAATATAAAAGCACCCGATGATTCTGTGAAAGAAGAGCTTCAGAACAGAGAGACCTCGGGCTTTTCGGAGAGCCTTAAGGTAAGGCGCGAACTCAAGGCTTATCTTAAATCCGTATCGGTTTATGAAAGGGCTGTAAAGCCTTATACAGACGCAAAAAATCTTATTGAGCAGGCGGAAAATTACACTCATTACGATGAGCTTGAGCAAAGATATCACGAACTTAAAATGCAATAAAAACCGGCTGTTTCGCAGAAATGCGGAGCAGCCTTTTTGTATATCTGCGGCAGTATTGCAAATAATAACCAAAACAGTTAACAGAGGTGATTTTATGCCCGTCAGACAAGGCAGATATACGCTGATGCTGCCGTCAATGCCGGGAATCTCAGGCTATGCGGCGGTGGCAGGCAAAAAAGAGGAGGAGGGTCCTCTCGGAAGCGTGTTTGACTATATTTTTGAGGATGGCACGGCAGGCGAAAAGTCCTGGGAAAAGGCGGAGAGCGTTATTCACCGCGATGCCATTACAAGGGCGATTGCAAAGGCAGGAATTTCGCCCGAGGAAGCGGATGTTATTTTTGCAGGAGATTTGCTCAATCAATGCACGGGTACGACCTTCGGCATCCGTGAAATGGGTATTCCTTTTGCAGGCGTTTACGGCGCTTGTTCAACGATGGCGCTGTCTATGGCGATGGCGGCTGTCTGGGTGGACAGCAAGGTGTGCAATATTGCGGTTGCATCAACATCCTCTCATTTCTGCTCTGCGGAAAAGCAGTTCAGAATGCCCCTTGAATACGGCGGTCAGCGCACTCCCACCGCCCAATGGACGGTAACGGGTGCGGGCGCGGCGGTTATTACTCCAAAAGATTGCAAGGCGAAGATTGAAAAGGTGATTATCGGCAGAATTCAGGATTACGGCATCAAGGACCCCAACAATATGGGGGCGGCGATGGCACCCGTTGATGTTAAACTTACACCATAGAGTGACTGCAGTCACTCTGCCCGACAGACAGCGGCACGGTTATCATACGGAATAAACGGAAAGGAGGTAATGACGTGCAAAATCTGTCGGGTAACTTTGTACATAATTAATATAATATTTATAAAATATCACTTTAAAGTGTTGACATGTTACAGTAAAGAGAATAAAATAAAAATATATTCTATAAAAGAAAGCTGTAAATTTGTTAGCTGCACCTCCCATAGTTGAACATTAATGTCTCACTCGGAGGTGTTTTTTGTTAGAAGGGGGAGAGAGTCTGTGAAAGCCGAAAAGCCAAAAATTTATACCGTTGCAACGGCACATCTGGATACATCGTGGCTCTGGTCGCTTGAACAGACGGTGACGGAATATCTGCCCGATACTCTGAAAAGGAATTTTGAGCTTCTTGAAAAGTATCCCGAGTATAAGTTCAACTTTGAAGGCAGTTACCGCTATGAGCTTGTCAAAGAGTATTATCCCGAAGAATATGAGAAAATAAAAAAATACGTAAGTGAAGGCAGATGGAATCCCTGCGGAGCCTGCTATGAAAACGGCGACGTGAATATTCCCTCACCCGAGGCACTCATCAGAAACATCCTCTACGGCAACGGTTTTTTCAGAAAAGAATTCGGAACTGAATCCAACGATATTTTTCTGCCCGACTGTTTCGGTTTCGGCAAGGCATTGCCGTCAGTTGCCGCCCATTCGGGGCTGACGGGTTTTTCAACGGGCAAGCTTTTCTGGGGCAGCTCCGTGCCGATACCTTTTGACACGGGCAAATGGCTGGGTGCAGACGGCAAAGGTGTGTGGGCGGCGCTTAAGCCTTTCTCATACACAACCGCATTTGCAAAAATGACAAAGGCACGCAGAGCGCTTGAGAAAATTGAGAACTTAAAAAAGAAAAATCTGCCGCTTGTCACTATGGCATATCACGGAATCGGCGACAGAGGCGGCGCACCGCATAAATCATCCGTGAAGAATGTTGTTGAGGCGCATAGGCAAAACGGCGATGCGGATATTGAAGTTTATTCCGCAACAACCAAAGAATTTTTTGATATTTTTGAGGCTATGCCCGATGAGATCAAAAATTCAATGCCCGTGTATGACGGCGAATTTTTGCTGACGGCTCACGGAGCAGGCAGTTATACTTCAAGAAACGTAACCAAACGCTGGAACAGAAGATGCGAAATTCTTGCCGATACGGCAGAGAGATTTGCAGTTGCGGCTTACATAAACGGCTTTGCGGATTATCCGCAGTACAGCTTTGACGACGGGTGGAAAAAGGTGATAGCCCATCATTTCCACGATGATATCACAGGCACCTCCTTTGAGGAGTGTTACATAAGAAATCATAACGATTACGTTCAGGCAATGAACACCTTTTCCGCAGAATATACTGCGGCGTGCAAGGCGATTGCACAGAGAATGGACACCTCATTTGTGCAGGGTATCCCCGTTGTTGTTTCCAATCCTTTGCAGTCGGCAAGGAAAGATGCTGTGAGCGTTACGCTCAGCAGCGATGCGGATTTCTTCCGCGTGTTCAATGCAAACGGCAATGAAGTTCCCTCGCAGACAAAGCTTCTGCCCAACGGAAAAAGAAAAGTTACTTTCATTGCAGAAGTGCCGTCCTGCGGACTTGCGGTCTGCGATTTGCGAAAATCAAATGAAAAATCCGCAATTCAGACGGAGCTTAAGGTAACAGAAAACAGCCTTGAAAACAAAAGGCTTGCAGTCAAGATAAACGAAAACGGCGAAGTCTGTTCCGTGTTTGACAAAAAGCTGGGCAGAGAATTGCTGAAAAAACCCGTAAGGCTTGCGGTGCTCAATAACACCCACAGTTTTGATTGGCCTGCGTGGGAAGTGAAATACGAAGATTTGTCGGCAGAGCCGTATATGTACCCTTGCAAAACTTCGGTAAAAATCAGGGACAAGGGTGCGGCACTCTGCTCGCTTGAAATAGTTTCAACGGCAGGCAAATCACGATTTACGCAGATTATTTCTCTCGGAAGTGAAAGCGAATATCTCTCCGTCTGTAACGAAACCGATTGGCGGGAGGAAGCTTCTTTATTAAAAACCGAATTTGCTTTCACAGCCGAAAATGAGAATGCAAATTACGATATCGGCATCGGATACACAAAGAGAGGCACAAACACAAAAAGCCTTTACGAAGTGCCTGCTCAGAAATGGGCGGATATCACCGATGAAAGCGGAGAATTCGGAGTTGCCGTTTTCAGCGATTCAAGGCAGGGCTGGGACAAACCCGATAAATCAACCCTGCGTCTGACAGTTGCTCACACTCCGCTTGCAAATTTCCGCTGGGAGTGCTCACAGCACGTTATGGATATGGGTATCAACCGATATTCTTACGGAATAACGGGTCACGGAGCAAATCCCGATACCGTCACCGCATATGCGGATTCATTCTGCGCACCGATGCATACGTTCATAACCGAAAAGCATACGGGTGATCTGGGAAGAGAATATTCTCTTGTCAGCCTGAATGACGGCAGAGTGCGAATCACGGCTATCAAAAAAGCGCAGGAATCCGACGGAATTGTTTTCCGCGTTGCGGAATGCTCGGGCAATGATGTTGCAGGAGTTGAAGCCGTGTTTGCAAATTCCGTTGCAGAGGCTTATGAAATCCGCGGAGACGAGGTTATTCTCAAAAAGATTAATACGGCTGACGGAAAGCTGATTTTTGATATGGGTCATAACGGAATCCGTAGCTTCCTGATTAAATTTGACAATAAAAAACCTGCCGTATGCGGCAAGGTTGTTCCGATGAACTTCAATGCCGTTGGCATAACGGCAGACGGGGATTCCGGCAAATCGGAGCTTAAGGGCGGCGTGTCCGTGCCTATGGAGCTTGTTCCCGAAAGCTTTGTTTACGCAGGTGTGAATTATTCAATGTCAAAGAAGAATTGCCTCATCTGTGACGGCGGTGAGATAATTGCAGATAAAGATTGCAAAAGTCTGCACATTCTGCTCACCTCACTTGGCGGAGATAAAACGGTGAATTTCGAATGCGGAGGAAAAGCAACGCAAATTACCGTTCCCGATTGCTTTGAGGCTCTCGGTCATTGGGATCTGATGATGCTGGGGAAAACGGGCTATATAAAAGCCGTTCC
>JAZQXJ010000063.1:0-54213 GCA_045632815.1 Acutalibacteraceae bacterium
AGCAGTTTTTATCAGGTTATTTTTCGTTCAGACGAAATGACAAAAATCCCGCAATACTTTGTGTATTACGGGATTTTTTCGTAAAGTATTAACGGAAAAGAGCCGATAAAAACCTTAACTTCCTTATGAAATGTCGCCCAAATCGGAGGTCTTTTTGTATCTATTTCTGATTTATATTCTGCCAGACAAAGGCAACATCGGGTCCGACCTGAACAAAGGTGTCGGGGCTGTTGTTATTAAGCTTTTCAACTCTTGTGAAGCCGTTGTTTTCAAAGGCTTTGCAGAATGCATCTGCCATTTCGGTATCCTTGAATGTGATGTGAGTAACAAGGCGGAATTCCGAAAGAGTTTTTCTTAAGCTTCCGTTGGGAAAACCGACAACAAAGCCCGTTGCCCACCAATATTTATCGTATTTGCGGTTGAAAACGGCTCGGTATTCGCCCGTTTCGTATTCGTCCCACATAAAGGCGGTTTCCATATAGAGCCAGTCTTCCTTATCGGCGCAGACAAAGTGCGAGCCGATTGAGCCGAGACTTCTTGTGTAAACACCGACCTCGCCGCCCACGAATGCCATTCCGTACTGACCTTTCCATATCTGAATCAGCCATTCTTTGCCGCCGTATTCAAAGGTTGTACGCACGGTGTCATAATACATCATTGTTATCGGCGCAAATTTATCGTAAACCTCGTTGAAGCCGAAATTCTTCTGCCAGCATTCCTTGTCATCTGTGTAATAAAAATTGCCGTCGGGGTCGTATTTATATGACGCAAGGTTAATTTTTGCAAAGTCAAGGTCTGTATCGGGCGGCACATACTGCGGAGCCTTGGGCAGAGTAAAAACATCCTTGAATGCGGTGTTTGCAACGGTTGTTGCAATCTGCGTCAGCTTTTCGGCAAGGGTTGTTGATTCTGCGGCTTGTGTTGTTTCAGCCGCGGCTGTGCGGTTTTCAGTTGTTTCCGCCACGGGAACATTCTGCTCTATAGATTCGGGAACGGAAAATCGGGTTTCTTCAAAAACGGGGTAGATGATTTCCGCCGTTGTTTCGGAATATTCCGTACCCTGCACAGGCTCAACAGACGGATTGTCCGCCATTTTTATTCCCAATGCCGCAACAACGCCCACGAGTACAACTGCGACAGCACCCACGGCAATGGGAAGCGCTTTGTTTTTCATTCTTATTTCTCTCCTGTCAGGTCAGATTCTTATTCAAAAGGATATTCACGCACAAATGCATTTATGAAAAGAGGACCCATATCCATTGCAACAAGTGCGGATTTGCCGTCTTTTGTCATAAATGTCATTCCCTCGCCCTCGCTGCCCGAGGTGAGGTTACGGTCAAGATATTTTTCAACCTCGCCCGTGGAGGGGTTGATTTTGTATATTGCCTGAGTGTCGTCATTGGTTGCGGCATAAAGAGCGCCGCCGTAAAATTCCGCGCCCTGAATTGCATAGGGTGAGCTTTCAAGCGCAACCTCTTTGACAAAGTTCATTTCATTTGCCGTGTCGTAAACCAACAGCTTTGTGGGATTTTTGGAGTGGTCGGTGCAGTAAAGATAGCCTGTTTCGCCGTCAACGCAAACCCAGGGCAGACCTCTTGTTATTTTTTCTGCATCCATAATATAATAATCGACAAGCTCGAGGCTTTCGGCATCAAAAATGCCGACGATGGGGTAATCCCAGACCTTGCTGTCCTCAAGACCCGCATAGATATAGCCGTTATAAAAGCTCAGACCGCCGATATGCTTTATGCCAAGCTCCTCAAGCTCATCGGGAATGGCGGAATAGTTTGCGTTTATGAGGTTTTTTGCGTCGCTTTCGGTGCGGATAAGGGTTGTTTTTGACGAAAAATAAAGGGTTTCGCCGTCACTTGCCATACCCTGCGAGCGAAAATATGCACCTATTCCGACAACATTCGTCTTTTCGGTGTC
Organism: Acutalibacteraceae bacterium; assembly: GCA_045632815.1. Classification (GTDB taxonomy): domain Bacteria; phylum Bacillota; class Clostridia; order Oscillospirales; family Acutalibacteraceae; genus CAG-177. The sequence goes on from JAZQXJ010000063.1 coordinate 1,930, forward strand.
TGTTCTTTCCGAAGCGGAAATAAGGTCAATTCCGTGGGTCAGCAACGAAAACGGAATCAGTACAACGGCAAAAACAAAAGAAAGAATTCTGTTTATCCCCAGTGAAAACGCGCTCATAACTTTATCCCCTTTAATCAATATATTAAAAAGTATAACAAATGTGCCAAAATTAGTCAACGGCGATTTTGCGAGTCAGTCGTTGACAACGGAGCGGTAAACGATTATTATATTATAGTAAATATTTATTTCGGAGGATAAAATGAAGGGTCACAATATGTTTGTAAGGGTTGTTGCAATTCTGCTTTGCGCAATTATGGTGCTTGGCGTTGTAACGGTTGCGTTTTATTCATTTGCAGGATAAAAAAGGGGCTGTAAAAAAACTTTCGTTTTTTACAGCCTTTTTTAAGGGGACAGGAAAAAAGATGCAGAACGACAAACCGAGCAGAAACAAGGCTTTCAGCCTTGTTTTTGCTTGCCCGAAGGAATACAAAAGTATGTCGAGTGGCGAGGTTTGTTCGTAGCATAAAACATAAAATAAATAATAATTTGTACTTTTTAAATGTTTTAAGGGGTTTCTGCAGTTTTATTACCTGCCGAAACCCCTTGATTTATATTGTTTTATGCGGTCTGCGCTTTTTTGGCATCCTCTTTGAGTTTTTTATGAAAGTTTGTAGCAGCGCATAACACCTGCTGCATCATCCTCCGTGCCTGCGGGGCTGAGTCCCTCAAATGCGCCGTCCGATGAATTGGTTGAGCCTGCAACATAAAGCATATCGCCGCTTGCGCAAACCGTGCGTGCATTATCTGCGGATGAGCCGCCGAATGAATAAATCTTCTCTGTTTCGCCGTAGTTGTTCAGAGTGTAGATAAATGCATCGTAATCTCCCTTGCCGAGGCTCTGGAAATTGCGGTTTGTTGATGCGGAGTAACCGCATACGGCATAGCCGTTTGAAATTCTTGTGATATCGGTGATGTAGTCGCTTTCAAAGCCGATGAGAGGAGTCATCCAGGAGGTTGAACCGTCGGACTTGAACTTGACGATGATGCCGTCATATGTGCCGCCCGTGCCGCCGTTGTAGATGCCCTTCTTCTGGCTGAAGCTGTATATGTTGCCTTCCTTTGCGCTGACTGAATACTGACCTGCAACAACGCAGCCGCCGTCATCCGTATATGTGATGCCGTGCATATTGGTCAGACCGCTTTCATAAAGGGGCTTTGTCCAAAGCAGTTTACCTGCTGTGCTGAACTTTGAAACAACAGCCATTCTTCTTGTGCCGGGCAGGTTGAACTGAGCAAAATCGCCGTCTGTGTTGTTGTTTTCCATCGTGGTGAAGATTTCGCCCGAGGGATTAACAGCAATGCCTCTTACTGCGCAATGGATTGTGCCTGCAAGGCAATTCTTCCATTCAACATTGCCGCCCGAGCTGAGCTTCATAACAAAAGCCTTTGTGTTCATATTGCTCAGACCTGAGAAGTGACCGTCTTTTGATGTGGACTTACCGCCGATTACAAAGCCGCCGTCGGGGGTTGCCTCAACGGCATACAGAATGTCGCTTCCGCTTCCGCCGATAATCTTGAGCCACTGCTTTTCGCCCTTTGCGGAGTACTTGATAACAACGCCTTCAACCGTTTCCTTGCATACATACTGGTCAACGGATGTGAGGTCTGTTGCAAGAGTACAGCCAACAACAACAACGCTGCCGTCCTTAAGCACGGCAATGCCGTCAAGAGACACAAGTCCGTTGCCCGAAACTGTGTTTTTCCACTGCTGCTTGCCTTTTTCGTTATATTTGATGATAACGCCCTCGCCGGAAACATTGTCGCCTGAAGTTACGCCGACTGCAACCGTGCCGCCGTCAGATGCAACTGCGTTATCCACAAGCACGGTGTGCTTGCCGCTGCCGAAATTGGTAATCCAACCGTCTGAAAGAGTTGAAACAACAAGCTGTGTTGATGAGCCCATAGGTGCAGCCGTCTGGTGCTGAGGGGGCTTGTAGACAGATGTTGTGCCTTTGGTTGATTTGGGTGCGGTAACCTTTGCGGAGGTTTCCTTGGGAACCTGAGTGATGATTCTTGTTGTTGTAACGGGTTTAACGATAACAACATCGCCGTCAGGCTTGGTTGAAACTATCAGACCCTCATCGCTTGCAGCCTTTGAAAGCTCTTCAAATTCTTCGGCAGAAAGATTGCTGGGGTCTTTGATTGTAAGCTTATTGAAAAGGTCTTCGATTTCATCCTTTGAAGCTTCGGTTACGGGAATTTCTTCCTTTTTGATAACGGTATCACCGTTATCGTCTTTTTCAACGGTGAGACCCTCATCCTTAGCGTGGATTTCAACCTTTTCGAGCTGCTCGGGAGTGAGTGTGTTAAGGTCGCCGTTAAAGTTTTCGGGCATATCGTCGCCGAGTGCATCCTCAACAAGGTCAACAAGCTCAGCATGGCTGATTACAACCTTGTTATATCCTGAATCGGACTGCCACGAATCATCGCCTGCAAGAGTTGTTGAGCCTGTATTGTCGGGCTTTACCTTGCACGCCGTGAAGCAGGAGATTGCAAGGATTATACACATAAGCACACAAAGCCTTGCGGTAAACTTATTTTTCATACGGTAATCCCCCTATTTTATATAATTACAATTTATACTATCATAATTTGCCTTTAAAATCAACAGTTTTTATTTACCTGCAATAAAAATTCATAGTAAATTTAAATTATATCTTTAATTTTGCTCGCGATTATAATATAATTATTGCAGAAAAAACACTTGTGAGGCGGAAATATGACGGAAAAAGAAAGAGCGTTGCTTGCCGTGAATGCGCTCAAAGAAAAATACCCCGATTCCATTTGTTCCCTTAATGCGGAAAATCCCCTGCAGCTGATTATTGCGACCCGACTTTCGGCGCAATGCACAGATGCAAGGGTTAATCTTGTGACACCGCATTTGTTTGCAAAATATAAAACTATGGAGGATTTTGCCGCCGCAGATATTGAGGATGTGGAGAAAATCATCCATTCCTGCGGATTTTTCAGGGCAAAGGCAAGGGATATAGTCGGTATGTGCCGAAAAATGCTTGACGATTTCGGCGGTGAAGTACCCGATAACATAGAGGACCTGACAAGCCTGCCCGGCGTAGGCAGAAAAACCGCAAACCTGATTATGGGCGATGTTTACGGCAAGCCTGCCGTTGTTGCGGACACCCATCTTATCAGAATTTCCAACCTGCTGGGGCTTGTTTCAACCAAAGACCCGTTTAAGGTTGAGATGAGGCTGCGTGAGCTTCTTCCGCCGGAGGAGAGCAACGATTTTTGCCATCGCTGCGTGCTTCACGGCAGGGATACCTGTGTTTCGGGCAGACCGAAATGCGGCGAGTGTGTTATGAAAACATTTTGCAAAAGCTCAAAAGAATGATGTGAGCAGAAAAATTGTTCCGCTGACTACCGCACCTGCGCAGGCGGCGGCGCTCATACTCAGGGCAAGACGGATTCTGTTTTTGCGCAGTCTTGCGGCAGGGGGTACACCTGCACTCTGCGCAATAATTGTTGCTCTTTCCCTTAAGTCGCCCTCGCTGACGGCAGAGTATTCGGGCTTTATGAAAAACAGCACCTTTTCAAAATATTCGCATTGAGTCTGCGAAATTTCAACTACTTGTCTGTTAACACCTTTTATCAAAAAAATTCCCCTTTCACGGTTGCTTCCATGTTATTTTTGGCAGAGGAATGTGCAATTATTCCAAATAAAACGCAAAGAAAAATATACAGAATGTATACTTAACTTTTCAAGGTGAAAAAGTGGATAACTGTGTGGAAAAGGTGTATAACTCCACCCGAAAAGCCCTATTTTTATGGACTTATGGGCGTGGATAACTTTATTTTGCTAAAAAAGAATATTTCTTAGGTTGTGAAAAGTTTACAAAATGTCGCAAAAAGTCGATGATTTTATAGCTTGTTTTTTGTGAAAATTATTTTAATATTACATTTTGGAGAATGAGATGAAAACCGAAAACCCGAGCATTAAAAATGAAATAAAAATCAAAAATTCCTGCTTTGACCTTGCCCGTACTCTTGACTGCGGTCAGGCATTCCGCTGGGTGCAGACGGGCGAAAATGAGTGGCACGGCGTTGCTTTTTCACGCGTTCTGACCCTGAAACAAAACGGAGATGAAATCACTTTTATCGGCACAGATGAGCAGGATTTTGAAAACATATGGAAGCCCTATTTTGACCTTGACCGTGATTACGGCAGCCTTTGCGAAAGGCTTTCTGCGGATGAACACCTGAAAAGGGCGGTTGAGGAGTGCGGCGGAATCCGTGTACTTCGTCAGGAGCCGTGGGAGGCAATCTGCTCCTTTATAATTTCCGCAAACAATAATATTCCCCGAATCAAGGGTATTATTGACCGCCTTTGCCGCTTGCTCGGCGAGCATCTGGGCGGCGACGATTACTCATTCCCTGCGCCCGAAAAAATCGTTGAGGCAGGCATCGAGGGCATTGCGCCCATACGGGCGGGCTTCAGGGCAAAATATATTGTTGATGCGGCGCAGAAGGTTGCAAACGGCGAAATTGATTTTGATAAAATATATTCCGCAAGCCTTGATGAGGGCAGGGATGAACTGATTAAGATTAAGGGCGTGGGCGAAAAGGTTGCCCAATGCGCCTTGCTCTACGGTTTCGGCAAGGTGGATGCTTTTCCCGTTGATGTGTGGGTCAAGCGCATTATGGCGGAAATGTACCCCGACGGCTTGCCCGAATGTACCAACGGCGTGCGAGGCATCGCCCAGCAGTATTTATTCCATTGGCGAAGGACACAATAAAAAATCGCAGGTATCGTTCTGATACCTGCGTTAATTTTTTTATTTAAGAAATCCCTGAATAATAACTTCCTCTGCTTCTTCCTCATTCATACCGAAGGTCATAAGCTTGATAAGCTGGTCATTATTGATTCTGCCGATAGCCGCCTCGTGAACAATCTGCGCATCGGCTGAATTTGCCGTGATCGCGGGGATTGAGCTGACTGTTGCATCGTCCATAATGATTGAGTCGCATTGCACGTGCGCTCTGCACTTTGCGTTGCCGATTGCGTTGGGATGAAAAATCTGCTTTGAGTTATCCTTGGCAACGGAGCGCGAAATAATCTGCGACGATGCGTCCTCACCGTCAAGATAAACATCCATATCGGAGCGCACATACTGATTGCCGTGGGTGAGCAGACGCTCGGTAACAATAAGCTTTGCGCCTGAAGCGAGATGTGCCTTTGTGTCACGCACACTTGAATCAACACCCTTTATCTGCACCATTTCCATTTCGCAAACGGAGCCTTCATCCTGCTCAACGTAGGTCACGGGGTTAAGAATTCTTTCACCCTTGCCGTCACCCTCGCCGTAGTGCTTTTCAACGTACTTGATGCGTGCATTCTTGCCGATATGGAAGGTGTGGATACCATCGTGCTGTGACTTTTCGTCGCCGCTGTTGTGGATTCCGCAGCCTGCAACAATAAGCACATCCGCATCCTCGCCAATATAAAAATCGTTATAAACAAGGTCATTCACGCCTGCTTCCGTTATGATAACGGGAATGTGAATGCTCTCATTCTTCGTGCCGGGGGCAACAATAATGTCAATGCCCGGCTTGTCCGTTTTTGTTACAATATCGATGTTGGCGGTGGACTGCCTTGCGTAACCCTCGCCGTTTTTTCTTATATTATAAGCGCCTGAAGGGACCTCGTGGAGGTCCGCAACGGATTCAAGCAGCTGGCTGTCTATTCTGTCCATTGATTAACCCTCCTTGCCTCTGAAGCCGCAGTTTTCGCTGAATTCGCCCATAAGTCTGGGGAAAATCTCGTCCTTTGTGCCTGTATCCCTGACCTGACCGTCAGCAATAACAACCATTTTATCGGCAAGCTGCATAATTCTTTCCTGATGTGAGATGATGATTACGCTCTTGTGGCTGCCCTTGCTCATTGCCTTGAAGGATTCAACGAGCATTGAGAAGCTCCACAGGTCGATGCCTGCCTCAGGCTCATCAAAAATTGCAAGACCGAGCTTGCGTGCCATAAGGGTTGCAATTTCGATTCGCTTTGCCTCGCCGCCCGAAAGGGAATAGTCCATTTCACGGTTGAGGTAATCCTTTGAGCAAAGACCGACGCTTGTGAGGTAGCCGCAGCATTCGTCAACGGGAAGCTCGCTGCCCGCCGCAAGGGAAAGAAGCCTGCGCACGGTAAGTCCCTTGAAACGGGGAGGCTGCTGAAATGCATAGCCTATGCCGAGCTTTGCTCTTTCAGTTACGGAAAGGTCGGTTATGTCAACATCATTGTAATAAATTCTGCCGCCCGTGGGTTTTTCAATGCCCATAATAAGGCGTGCAAGAGTTGATTTTCCGCCGCCGTTGGGACCCGTAATAACAACGAATTCGCCGTCGGGTACTTCAAGGCTGACGTTATCGATAATTTCAAGGTGTGAGCCGTCAACCTCAACCTTGAAGGATACATTTTCAAGTCTTAACATATATTTTCTCCGTTTTCAAAGATATCAATATATTATACAACATTTTTCGTGTTTTATCAATACAAAATTATTTGCGCCACAGCTTTCTGTCGAGGCTTCTGTACTGCACCGCCTGCGCAATATGCGATGCCTCAATATGCTGTGAATTTTCAAGGTCTGCAACTGTTCTGGAAACACGCAGGATTTTATCGTATGCTCTTGCGGAAAAAGCAAGTTTTTCAAAAATTCTTTCAAGCATAACAAGGGCATCGGCGGTGGGTCGGCAGAATTCACGGGTCATTGCCGCATCCATTTTGGCATTGCAGCTGATTCCCGAGCCTTTGAGTCTCTCCTGCTGAATTTTTCTGGCGGCATTGACGCGCTTTTTGATTTCCGCCGAGCTTTCCGAGGGGATTTTGCTCGAAAGCTTTTCAAAATCAACGGGAGGAACTTCGATGTGTATATCTATTCTGTCCAGCATAGGACCTGAAATGCGGGATATATAGCGTTTTGCAGAGCCTTCGGGGCAGGTACAACTGCGCTTGGGATGTCCGAGATAGCCGCAGGGACAAGGATTCATTGCGCACACAACCATAGTTGAACAAGGATAGGTGAACGAGGCGCTTGCCCTTGATATAGTTATTTTTCCGTCCTCGATGGGCTGACGCAGAACCTCCATAGCTATTTTTGAGAATTCGGGCAGCTCGTCAAGGAAAAGCACTCCGTTGTGGGCAAGGGAAATTTCGCCCGGACGGGGAATTGTGCCTCCGCCTGAAAGTCCTGCGGGGGATACCGTATGATGCGGTGAACGGAAAGGTCTTTCGCTGATAAGGGAAACGCCTTCGGGCAGAACACCTGCAATGGAATAAAGCTCGGTAGTCTGCAGGCTTTCTTCAAAGGTCATATCGGGAAGAATTGAGGGCAGTCGCTTTGCGAGCATACTTTTACCTGAGCCGGGAGGACCCACCATAATTATGTTATGTCCGCCTGCCGCGGCAATTTCAAGGGCATATTTCGCCTCCATCTGACCCATAACATCCTTGAAATCGGGCAAGGGAAGGTGATTCTGCATTTCGGAATCGGAGTTGAATTTAACGGGTGTAAGGGGCGTATCGCCCTTTATGTGGTCAATAACCTGATGGACATTATCAACTGCATAAACCTCAATGCCTTCAACAATGGAGCTTTCGTGAGCGTTGGATGAGGGGACAAATACACGCTTTATTCCGCTTTTCTGCGCTCTGATAACCATAGGCAATGCGCCGTTGATGTGGCGTACAAGCCCGTCGAGAGAAAGCTCGCCGATAAACGCACAGTCGTCAATATCAAAGGGCAGCTGATTGCCTGCCTTGAGAATTGCAATCAGAATAGGCAGGTCATAAACGGGACCCTCCTTGCGGATATCCGCAGGGGAAAGGTTGATTGTTATTCTGCTTTGAGGGAAGTCGTAGCCACTGTTTTTGATTGCGGAGCGCACTCTGTTCTGCGCCTCTCTTACCGCCGCATCGGGCAGACCGACTATATCAATTCGGGGCAGCCCCTGACCGTAATCGACCTCAACGCCTACCATATAGCTGTCTATTCCGAAAATACCCATACTGTTTATGCGGGCAAACATTTAATCACTCCCAAGCGGTTTATGGAAATATATTATCATATGTTGACGGAAAATACAACAAAAAAGCAAAAGACACCGGTGCGGACCCGATGCCTTTTGCTTTTATAGAAGGATGTATGTTTTGTGTCGGAGATTTTCAATGCAAGGCTGCGGAATGCTTTGCATATCCCACCGCCGACGGAGATGGTTTAGTCATTTTCCTCTGCAGCAGCCTTGACAACAGCATCGGGAACTGCTTCACCATGCTTAACAAAGAAGATGCAAAGCATACTGAGGATAAACATAATGGGGCTGTAAACAAAGAGGGACATATATGTGCCTGTGAGCATACGGACAACACCGTAGATGATGGGGGATGCAATCTGCGCCGAGAAGGTTGCGGTGTAGTAATAGCCCGTGAATGTACCGACCTTGTCGATGCCGCCGATGTCAAGAACGAGAGGAAGTGTGTTAACGGTAATAAACATATTAGCAAAGCCGCCGAGAACAAGCACAACCCAAACGATTGCCATGCTTCTGGTTGCAACATAAAGAAGGAATGCTGCCATAAATACTGCAAGACCGATGAGGATTGTTTTCTTTCTGCCGATCTTCTTGCCGACATAGCCTGCGGGGATTGCGGCTATTGCGGAGCAGACTGCAAAGAGAGTTGTCATAATAGTTGCCTGTGCGGTGGTTTTGCCGAGAACTTCTGCAGCGAAAAGTGCAAAGAATGTGGTGATAGCATTTGTGGCGCAGAAAAGGAAGAACAGACCGCCGAGCATAAAGATAAGGCTCTTTCTTTCGCCCTTTGAGAGCTTCTGGGCTTTCTGAGCAGCCTTTGCGGCTTTCTTTGCCTCTTTTTCAGCCTTTGCTCTTGCGGCTGCATCGGCAGCCTTGTTCTGCTCTGCAACAGCCTCAAGCTTGCTTGAAGGCTCCTTGACGAAGAACAGGATAACGAGCATACCGATAACCATTACGACTGCACCGGTAAGGAAAACATAGGGGAATGCAATCTGTTCGTTTTCGGTTGTGATTTCAATGCCTGTTGCAAGCTTATAGAAAATACCTACAATCGTGCCTGCGAACATACCGATTGCACTGCCGACACCGCCCATAAGGTTGATGATTGCGTTACCCTCACTGCGCAGGGCAGGGGGAGTAAGCGCAGGCATAAGGGCAACAACGGGCGCTCTCCAGAGTGACATTGAGAAAACGAAAAGGATGATAAAGAGCATTGTGAGGGGTAATGAACCGCTGAGGGCAACCCAGGGGATAACGGCAAAAAGGAATGCCGATACGGGCGCACCGAAAACGATGAAAGGACGGCGCTTGCCCAGCTTTGAGTGGCATCTGTCTGACAGCTTGCCGAAGGTGGGCTGGAAGATAACGCCGAAGATGTTATCAAAGGTCATAATGATACCGATGAAAAGAGGAACAAGAGTTATTCCGCCTGCTTCGGTAACAACATTTTCACCCTGCGTTTCCGCAAATTTTGCAAGAACGGGGAATGTTTCGTTAAGCTTTGCGCTCCACGCAGTTATTGTTGCGGAAGCGTTGAGCAGTTTTTCGAGAATTTTTGTGATGTAGGGGTCATAGATAGCCCACGCAATTGAGGAAGCCATAAAGCCGAAGCCCGTCAGAATAGTTCTGGGGCGGTGAAGCTTGCCGTTTTCTCTTGCGCAGAAAAAGGTGTTGTTCATAGTGTTTTCTCCTTATAAACTCAGCGAAATTTCATATAATTCGGATATGAAAAATCCTTTAATAAAACATATATATTATAACACTTTTTAATTACATTTTAAAGACAACATTTTCCACTAAAAACAAATTGGCTTTTTGGTGGAGTTGACGAAATAAGAACAGACGGTTTGTTTTTGTTTATGTTTCAGCAACTTTATTAACAACAAAAAGCGGCATATCCGAAGATATGCCGCCAAGCTATTTAATTAAATTCTTGCGCTAATTCAATTAAATAAGGGTTGAACCGTTTAATTAGTTCTTCTTTGTGCAAACGTATGCTGCTGCAGCTGCAACTGAAACTGCTGCGAATACTGCGATACCAGCTGCTGATGAACCTGTCTCTGCGGGAGCTTCTGCTGTTGTTTCGGGAACAGTAGCAACTTCACCTGCGTAGAGATCCTTGATTGCACCCTTGAGATCGTCGATAAGACCGTCAACACCGGGAACACCGTCAAGAAGTGTTTCGAGGTTAAGAACTTCACCGTCGATGTTAGCTGTCTTGTCTTCGATAGCGTCGATAACCTTTACGATAGCGCCTTCAACTGCATCCCAAGCTGCTGTGCTGTCTTCTGCTGCTGCAACGATATCGTTGAGGATAGCGTTAACGTCAGCTGCTGCGTCTGCTGCAAATGCCATAGCGCTCATTGAAAGAGCCATAACAAGTGCAAGAACAATTGCAAGTACTTTCTTCATTTTCGAACCATTCCTTTCAAATTTTATTGCAAGAGCAACAATTGTTACCTTATAATAACATATCCATTAATTATTGTCAACACTTTTAGGTTTAAAAAGTGTATAAATAATGACTTGTGTCTGAATAATTTTAATTAAATTTGCCGAAAAACCTTAAAACAAGGCAATTCTGAAGGGTTATCAGGAATTCTTGCCTTCGTAGCCGGGGAAGCTTTCGTGATTCTTTGTCAGCCAGAGGAACCATACGTCAGCGCCCTTCTGATAGAATGAATCGTCTGCAAGCTGGTTTGAGCCGAGTGCGCGTGCAAAGCCTGATTCTCTGAGACCTGCAACAAAGAGGTCTGCCATTGCTTCTGACTTAAAGGTGATTCTTGCCTTCATCTTAAGCTCTGTTCTGGGAGCTGTGTACTTTGTGAGCTGACCCTTAACGAAGCCTGTTGCCCACCAGTATTCGGTGTATTCTCTGTGGAAAGCCTTCTTGTATGAGCCCTGGTTGTTTTCCTTCCAGTAGCAGGTCATTTCCATCTTGAGCCAATCGTCCTTGTCAGCGCAGTTATAGTGGTTAACATCGCCTACCTGACCTGTGTATGTGCCTGCATCTGTTGTGTAAACGCCGATTTCAGCGCCAACGAGAAGATAGCCGTACTGACCCTTCCAGAGCTGAATCATCCAGTCGTGGTCGCCGTATGTAAAGCGTACGCGAAGAACGTCGATATACATAGCGGTGAGGGGAGTCATCTGGTCATAAATTTCGTTGAAGCCTGCGTTTTCCTGCCAGCATTCTTTATCGTCGGTGTAGTAGTAGTCGCCTTCAGCGTTGTATCTGTAGCCGAGGAACTGCTGACCGTTGGGGCCGATAACCTTATCAACAAGCTTGTCATCGCCGGGATATGAGGTTGAGCCTGTCTTTTTGGTTGTTGTAGCTGTATTCTTCTTTGTTGTTGCAACGGTGTTCTTCTTGGTTGTTGTTTTGCTTGCGGCTTTTTTGGTTGTGTTTGCAATCTGCTGCAGGGTTGAGAGAATGTTGTCTGATGAGTCCTCGCTGCTTTCCTCAACAGGCTCATAAACACCGGGATTATAGTTATTATAATCGTATTCGGTCTGAGGAGCGGTTGTTGTGGTTGTTGTTTCGTCGCTTGTGTTGAGACCGCCTCTGAGAAGTGCAACGGCTGCAACGGAGCCTGCAATCACAACAGCGGCGCAGATAGCGAGAATGAGAATTTTTTTCTTGCCCATGTTTTTTCCTCCTGAAATTTTGTATTATAACTCCTCAACGGAGTAAATATCCTTTGTTATCTGATATACTGCCAGATGAAAATAACATCCTTGCCGTAAATCTTGTAAGTGTCGGCTACCGTGGGATTGAAGGTTGAAACCTGTGTGAAGCCTTTGTTGCCGAGAGCCTCTGCAAAAAGCTGAGCCTGATCTTCGCTTTCAAAGGTGATTCTGCCGAGAAGCTGAAGGTCGTTTGAGTCGAATTTGTTCTTGAGCTGACCGTCAACAAAGCCTGTGGGCCACCAGAAATCGTCGTAGTTTCTGGTAAACTGGGGCAGATATCTGCCGTCGTCAAACTCGTTCCAGAAAACGGTCATTTCCATTTTCAGCCAATCTTCTTCGGCTGCGCAGTCATAATGCTCGGGGATAAGATAAACCTTGCCGGGAGTTCTTGTGTAAAGACCGATTTCGCCGCCTACCGTGCCGATATCGCCTGAAATATACTGACCTTTCCAGAGCTGAATTCTGTAAGGCTTGTTTTCATATTTGAAGTCGATTCTTGTTGTTTCGATGGTGAAGTCAATAAGGCTTGCGCCTGCATCGTAGCCGGGATTGTAGCCGAAATTTCTCTGCATACAGTTGGGGTCTTTATCGTCGTTGTATATGTAGGGCTTGAGACCGATTACATCATAACCTGAGCTGTAAAGACCTGCAAGACTCATATCCTTGGGCAGGTTGGTGCTTGCGGTAACGGGTCTTTTTGTTCCGCTTGAATGCTCCATTTCGTCGGGGTCAAGCTCGCCCTTCTGGGTTGAGGGCTCTTCGGAAGCTTTTGTTGTTGATTCCGCAGGTTTTTTGGTTGTTGCCTGAGTATTTGCCTGCGTAGCTTTCTGAGTTGAAGGCTCGTAGGTGTCGGTAATAACCTGAGTTGTGAGGTCCAGAATTGCCTGGAGCGTTGAAGGCTCCGTTGTTGACTCAACGGGAGCGTAGATGTAATCTGTTGAGCTTGCGGTGCTGTCAGGTTCAACGGCGGGGCCGTTATTAGCCTTAAAGACAAGCACACCTGCAACAGCCGCAACGCATACAGCTACAACCGCAGCGGCGATTACGGCAATGTTTGCTTTCTTCATTTTCCTTCCTCCTGTTTTATATTTGCAATAAATAATTTTTAAATGGTGGAGATGGCGGTAATCGAAACCGCGTCCGAAAAACCCTTGCAGGGACTTTCTACGAGTGTAGTCCGTCTTTTGACATTCCCTCATTCCGGCGCCGGCGAACAGGCTCCGGAACTCAGTAGACCGATTATCCGTGACGGGCTATCAGCCGTTACCCGTTCACGTTCACTGCTTGTCGACGCCTCTTATGCGGCCGCAGTCCTCCGCACAGAGACGGCTGCTTAGTTAAGCAGCAAGAGCAACTTTATTGTTGTCGTTTAAATTTAAATTTTACGGATTTTATAGCGGTCCCGCCCCGCTACTCGCTTATCCGGGCTCAGATTCCCCGTCGAAATCCTTTCATCCCCGTATATGGTAAACCAACTTGCGTTGGTTTAGTGATATATTGCTTCGCTTTTTATCTGCGAAGGTTGCGCTCGATAGCTCTTTGCGCATCTTTTTTTGCGGCGACATCGCGCTTGTCATAGAGCTTTTTACCCTTGCAAAGACCGATTTCAACCTTTGCCCTGCCTTTTGAAAAATAAATGCTCAGGGGTACGATTGAAAGACCGTCCTGCTTGACCTGTGAATAAAGCCTTCTGATTTCCTTTTTATGGAGAAGCAGACGCTTTGTCCTCAGAGGGTCACGGTTAAAGATGTTGCCCTGCTCATAAGGGCTGATGTGCATACCGTTGACAAACATTTCGCCGTCCTTCACGAAGCACCATGAATCCTTCAGGTTTATTTTGCCCTGACGGATGGATTTTACCTCCGTGCCGAAAAGTTCAATGCCTGCCTCGAGTTTTTCAAGCACAAAATAGTCGTGATATGCTTTTTTGTTCTGGGCAATTATTTTAATGCCGCTGTTTTTGTCCATTTTATGCACCTTTCACGGTTTGCGATTATACCACACATTAAATAAGTGTGTCAATATCGTAATTTTGTTGCAGAAAAATCAAAAAAATTTTTAAAATTTATAAAAAAAGGAACATACACCTTATTTTGAGCTGTTTTTATTGCCGTAAGTGCGCTTTTTTGCGTAAAAATCCTTTTTCTTTTTCTTTTCTTCGGCCTCACGCTTTGCGGCGAGGGCTTTTTTTGCCTTTACTTTTGAGAGAGGCTTACCTTTTTTTGCAGGCTTTTTCTTTGCAGGCTCTTTGTCCTTGTCGGGATTTTCCTTATAGAAAACGATGCTGCCGCCCACAACCTGCACAACCTCGCTTCCCGTTGCTTCGGCAAGCTTGTCGGCAAATTCTCTGGGGCTTTCGGGTGCGCTTTCAAGCAGCACCTTAAGCTTTATGAGTTCTCTTTTTCTGAGTGCATCGGCAGTCTGTTCAACAAGTGCATCCGAGATGCCGCCCTTACCGATCTGGAAAAGGGGTTCAAGAGTGTTTGCCTGCGCTCTGAGCTGAGCTCTTTCTTTACTTGTCATCGGTTGCCCTCCTCAATCTGCTTTGCAAGCAGGCGCACGGACTTGCCTCTGTGGCTGATTGCGTCTTTTTCGTCTGCGGTAAGCTGAGCCATTGTTTTTTCTCCGCCGTATTCAACGGGAAGGAAAAGGGGATCATAGCCGAAGCCGCCGTTTCCGATTTCTTCATATCCGATTGTGCCTCTGCATTCGCCTCTGGCAATGAGCTTTGAGCCGTCGGGATATACACAGCAGGCTACGCTGACGAATGCCGCGCCTCTCTCTGCGGGGTCAACGCCGTCAAGCGCCTTAAGCAGCTTTTCGTTGTTTGCGGCGTCATTGCCATGCTCGCCCGCATATCTTGCGGAATAAACACCCGGTGCGCCGTCAAGATAATCAACGGCAAGACCCGAATCGTCCGCAATGCAGGGCATACCGCTCTCTCTGCAGCCGCTTTCCGCCTTGATGAATGCGTTTTCTTCAAATGTTGTGCCTGTTTCTTCGGCATCGGTAAGCTCAACGCCTGCCTCCTCCGCAAGAAGCACTCTTATGCCGAGAGGAGCAAGGATGCGCTGCATCTCGTCCCTCTTTTTCATATTGTGTGTTGCGATAATGTAATCCATATATATTATTCCTCGTCTTTGTCCTCTTCAAACAGTCCGTCTGCAAAAGCTGTTGGATTAAAGGGTCTCAGGTCATCGATTCCCTCGCCTACGCCGATAAACTTAACGGGTACCTTAAGGTCATTCTTGATTGCAAGCACAACACCGCCCTTTGCGGTACCGTCAAGCTTTGTGAGAATAATGCCTGTAATCTCGGCAACATCCTTGAATTCCTTTGCCTGATTAACCGCATTCTGACCAGTTGTTGCGTCAAGCACAAGCAGAACTTCACGGTCAGCATAGGGAAGCTGGCGGTCAATGACTCTGTAAATCTTTGCAAGCTCTTCCATAAGATTTTTCTTGTTGTGGAGTCTGCCTGCGGTATCGCAGATAATTATATCGGCATTTCTTGCCTTGCCTGCTTCAATTGTGTCAAACACAACGGCTGCGGGGTCAGCGCCCTCTTTGTGCTTGACGATATCAACATCTGCGCGATCTGCCCAGATTTCCAGCTGGTCGATTGCGGCGGCTCTGAAGGTATCTGCCGCACCGAGGATAACCTTTTTGCCCTCTGCCTTGAACATAGCCGCCATTTTGCCGATGGAGGTTGTTTTACCAACACCGTTTACGCCGATAACAAGGATAACCGAAGGCACGGTAATCATATCAAGCTCTTCGCCGCCGCTGAGAAGCTCGGCGCAGATATCACGGATTTCCTTCTTGACATCCTTTGCTTTGCGGAGATTCTTTTTGAAAACGGAATCCCTGAGTTTATCAACGATTTCCGTTGCAGTGGTTACACCGACATCAGCCATAACAAGGATTTCTTCAAGCTCCTCGTAGAAATCGTCGTCTATTTCGTTTTTGCCGTAGAGAGCCGCATTGATTGCGCCGCTCATACTGTCACGGGTCTTTTTCAGACCTTGGTTAATTCTTTTGAAAAGTCCCATAGCGTACCTCTATATATTAATGTATCAGAAATATTCCGCAGTTTTACTGCTCCTGAACATTCTTTATGATCTGCTCAACTGTTTTTCTGAGCGAAGAATCGTTTGCGATTTCCTTTGCAATTGTTTCAACGGAATAAAGGATGGTTGTTCTGTCTCTGTTGCCGAAATAGCTGCTTATCTGGCTCTGAGTAAGGTCGGTAATTTCTCTTACTATGTAGATTGCAACCTGTCTCGCCTTTGCGGTTTTCGCATCCTTCTTTTTGGAAATGATATCAGATTGAAGAATTCCCCATGTTCTCGCAGTTTCGGAAATAATGCTGTTGACAATGGATGAAACAGGTCGGCTGTCAGTCAGGATATCCCTGATTGCGTTCTGTGCCATTGCAATGTTGATTGCCGCACCCTCAATGTTGACAAGTGCATTGATTTTTTTAACCGCACCCTCAAGCTGACGGATGTTTGACTTGATTTTCTCTGCGATGAACTGAACAACATCGGGCGGAAGCGCAAGACCGAGAGTGTCCGCTTTACGCTGGATAATTGCCATTCTTGTTTCCGTGTCGGGGGGCTGAATATCTGCAAGCAGACCCCATTCAAAGCGGTTGCGCAGTCTTTCGTCAAGAATTTCGATATCCTTGGGCGCGCGGTCGGATGCAAGAACAATCTGCTTTCCGTCCTGAGTGAGTGCGTTGAATGTGTGGAAGAATTCTTCCTGAGTTGATTCCTTGCCTGCGATGAACTGAATATCGTCAACGATAAGCACGTCGCAGTTTCTGTATTTATCGTGGATTTCTTTCATTGATTTTTCTTTGATACCTTCAACAATAAGGCTCACAAAATCCTCGCCGCGGGTAAAAATAATGTCCGCCTTGGGATTCTTGCTCTTTATCTCATTGCCGATGGCGCAAAGAAGATGAGTTTTGCCGAGACCCGAGTTGCCGTAAATGAAAAGGGGGTTGTATGCTGCACCGGGAGTTGCCGCAACAGCCTGAGCTGCCGCGTGGGCAAATTTGTTTGATGAACCGACAACGAAGGTTTCAAAAGTATTCTTTTCAATGCTGAGGGATGAGCCGCTTGCAGCCGCTGCCGCAGCCTTTGCCGCTGCCTCCGCTTTTGCGATTGCGTTGGGGTCAACAATGCATACCTCTATTTCAAAGCCCATAACCTTTTTGAAAGCCTGTTCAATGTCGCCGATAAATCTCTGGTCAATAACTCTTTTCATAAATTCGCTGGCGCCGATTTCCGCCTTTGTGCCGTCAAAGCTGATTATCTCAAGGGGCTTGAACCAGCTGTCGTATACAACTTCGCCGCTGGTAGCCTTGAGCTGCTCGCACACAAGATTCCACATCTCTTTGAGAGATTCCATATCTTTCTTTCCTCCATTTTCAGTAGTCTAAGGTTAATGCATTAACCTTATATATTTTAGCGAATTCTCTCGCATTCTAATGATAACGATACATAATACACTATATCACATAGTTTTGCTTATTTCAAGCAAAAGTTGAACGAAAGGCAAAAACTTTTCACATCTGTGTGGATAACTTGCGGTGCAGAGTGACTGCATTTGAACTAAATACGCCGTAAAGGTCGGATGCAGTCACTCTAAAATGACCAAAAACAACATAAATTCAAAAAAATGTTGACATTGGTGGTCGGTTTGTTATATAATGTGTAATCTGAGGGGTATGCCCCTTGGTTTGTTATGCGCATTTTTATGTTTTTGCTTAATAATCATTTTTATTTGCGTGGTTTTCGATGCATTTAATTTTGATTGTTTCAGACTCGCAAGAGTCGGAAAATATACAAAAAGTGAAACGGAGGTTAGCAGTAATGAAGAGAACTTACCAGCCCAAGAAGCGTCATCGCAAGATGGAACACGGTTTCCGCAAGAGAATGGCTGACAGAAACGGCCGCAAGGTTCTTGCCCGCCGCAGAGCAAAGGGCAGAAAGCAGCTCACATACTAATCCTTAAAACAAGGAAATGGTGAAGATGCAAAGAGCATTAACCTTAAAGCAAAACACCGAATTCCACCGTGCCTACGGCAGGGGCAAGGTCAAAGCCTCCCCCGCACTGGTGACCTATGTTGTCAAAAACAGAGGTCAGGGTGTCCGTATCGGCATTACTGCCGCAAAAAAGCTTGGCAGTGCAGTTGAGAGAAACAGATGCCGCCGCATCATCAGGGCGGCATTCTCCTCAATTTATCCCGATTGCGGCGGGAATTACGACATTGTGTTTGTTGCAAGGTTCAGAACCAAAAAGCTCAAAAGCAGCGACCTTGAACCCGTTATGAGAAGTCATCTGACGGAGCTGGGCGTTGTCAGGGGCGGCGCGGGGGCTGATGTTTAATGAAAAAATTTCTGCTTTCCGCAATACGTTTTTATCAAAGGCGTATTTCCCCGCTGTTTCCCCCAAGGTGCAGGTATTATCCGACCTGCTCACACTATGCCGTTGAGGCAATTCAGGTTCACGGAGCAATCCGGGGGACCCTTTTAACTATATTCAGATTATTGAGGTGCAACATACTTTTTCCCGGTGGATACGACCCCGTACCGCCTAAAAAGCACCGTCACTCGGAGGACAAAAAATGACCGGTCTTTATGAAATTCTCGGCGTACCTTTCGGATTTGTACTCAGATTTATATATGATACAATCGGCATGAGCAACTATGCGATTGCCATTATTTTGCTGACATTTTTAGCGAGAATCCTTATGATTCCTTCATCAATCGGTCAGCAGAAGGGTATGGTCAAGACTCAGCGCATGCAGGCAAAGCTTCGTAAAATTCAGGCTAAGTATGCAGGAAATCAGCAGAAGATTCAGGAAGAAACCAACGCGCTCTATCAGCGTGAGGGCTATAACCCTATGGGTGCAGGCTGTGCGCCTATGCTTGTTCAGTTCGTTGTTCTTTTCGGTCTCATCGGCGCTATCTATTATCCTCTGAGCAATTTCCTTTATGACAGCGAAATCACAAAGGAAGAAATTGCATTGCTCACAAAAGCTGTTCAGGATCTCGGTCTTATGGGTAACACCAAGAACACTCATCTTGTTGAGCTTATTATCATCCAGAATATTGACTCTCTGCAGAATGTTGCAGGCGTAAGCGAAGCTGCTTGGAACGCAATCAAAGGCATCAACTTCGATTTCTTCGGCCTTTTCACACTTGGTGACGTTCCCATGGATTACAAGAGTCTGCATATTATCTGGTCAATTCCCGTTCTTTCATTCATTTCATCAATGGCAACGGGTCTTTACACACAGATGAGGCAGAAAAAGCAGAATCCCGCTATGGCAAATAATGCTATGATGACAGGCTGTATGACCTTCGGCATGCCCCTGTTCTCGCTCTATTTTGTTGTTAATTACCCTGCAGGTATCGGTATTTATTGGATTGCATCAAGTATTTTCGGATTTATTTCAACAGTTATTATCGGACAGATTTATAACCCCAAAAAGATGCTTGCAAAGCTTATGGTTGATGAAACGGTTGCGCGCCGTTCAAAGGAGAACAACCTGAAGCAGTCTGCTGAAAGAAAAGAAAAAAACAACTAACACATTCAGGTGGTGAAACATTTTGATAAAAGAAGCATTCGGTACAGGTGCTACTATTGAAGAAGCAAAAGATGCTGCGTTAAAGGCGCTCAATGCTCCCGAAGATGCAGATATTAAATATGAAGTTATCGAAACACCCAAGGCAAAGCTTTTCGGTCTTTTCGGAGGTTCATCCGCAAAGGTTAAGGTAAGCTACGAGGCAGAGGACGAGCCTGTTGCAGAGGTTGCGGTTCCCGAAAAGAAGGAAGAAGCTCCCGCAAAGAAGGCGGTTGTCGTTGATGACGGCTCATTTGACGGCGCAAAGAACTATATCCTCACAATTCTCAAAAACCTTGGCATTGAAGAAGCTGAAATTACGGTTGAAGCAGATGATGAAGAGGTCAGCTTTTCAATCAGCTGCGGCGACGATTACGGCTCGGTAATCGGCAGAAGAGGCGAAACCCTCGATGCTATTCAGTATCTTACACGCCTTGTTATCAACAGAGGCTCTGATGATTTTAAGCGCGTTTCAATCAATGTAGGCAACTACAGAGAAAAGAGAGAGAATACTCTCCGTTCACTCGCCCGCAAGAATGCGGCAAAGGTCAGAAAGTACGGCAGAAATGTTGTGCTTGAGCCTATGAATCCCTATGAGAGAAGAATTATCCACACAACCGTTCAGGAAATCGAAGGCGTTACCTCACATTCAGTTGGCAGCGACGGCGACAGAAAGGTTGTTATCACTCTTGAAGAAGGCGTGAAGCCCACCAACGGCGGCAACTACAACAGAGGCCGCGGCGGATACAACAAGGGCGGCAAGGGCGGTTACCGCGGCGGCAACAGAGGCGGCTACAACAGACGCGAAAATGATGCACCCGCAGCTCCCGCAAGAGCACCCCGTTCAGATTCCGCAGGCTCGCTCTACGGCAAGATTGAAGTTAATAAGGACTAAAAATTAAAGCGTACGGTCAACCGTACGCTTTTTGACTGTCGATAAAGTCGCTGAACCATAAACGAAAAGAAAGTGAAAAAAATCCGATAGCCTCCTTTGAAAAGACGGAGGATTGATAAGATTATTTTCGTTTATTTGATGTTTTTTCTCCCATCGGAGTACTTTTGTACACCTTCGGTCGAAGAAAACATCATTCAGCTTCCTTTCTCAACAGCCACCATCTTGCCGAAAAACAAGTTTTTCGACAAGATGAAAGCGTACGGTTTTGCCGTACGCTTATTTTTTATCTGTTTATAAGGTAATCAATCGCCCTTAAGTAGCCGTCAAAGCCGAGACCGATAAAGGCTTTTTCGCAAGCCATACCTGCATAGGAAATGTGCCTGAACGGCTCTCTCTCGTTAACATCCGAGATATGCACCTCAACCGCAGGGATTGCAACCGCCTTGAGCGCATCAAGAATTGCAACGCTCGTGTGGGTGTAGGCGGCAGGATTGATAACAATTCCGTCAACCTTGTCGAAATAAGCCTTGTGGATTGCCTCAACGATTGCGCCCTCGTGGTTTGACTGAAAAAGCTCAACCTCAACGCCCTTTTCAGCCGCATAATCGGTGATAAGCGAGCAGAGATTTTCATAAGTCTTGCTGCCGTAAATGGCAGACTCCCTTATGCCGAGCATATTAAGATTGGGACCGTTTATTACAAGGATATGCATTCGAGAATCCTCCTGACTGTTATTTCGGGGTCGGGGTTAACCTCAACGGTGAAATCCGCCGTTGCCTCGTAGAGAGGCAGCCTTTGCTCCAGCATTTTCTGCAAAGTATCGGCATTTTTTGAAAGAGGTCTGCCGTCGGTTGCGAGGGTATCAACGGGGGCTTTCAGGAAAATTACGGTTGAATTTTCTCGCAGGGCAATTCTGTTTTCCTCTTTCAGAATTGCACCGCCGCCCGTGGCAAGAATTTTGCCCGCAAGCTTGCCTGCCGAGCGCACAGCCTCGGTTTCGCGCCTGCGGAATACGGTTTCGCCGTATTTTGCAAAGATGTCGGGAATTTTTTCGCCCGAGGCTTCAACCACAAGCGCATCGGTATCGATGCATTCCCTGCCCGTTATCTGCGAAAGAAGTGAAGCGCAGGTGGATTTGCCGCAGCCCGGCATACCCACAAGGGTTATATTTTTCTGATTTGAGATTATTTCGGAATAAATCTCGTCAATGCGTGAAAGGGAAATGCTTTCGCCCGTGAATATTTCCGCCGCGCGGAGTGCCTGTGCAACAAGCATATAAAGACCGTTGATGCAGTCAATGCCGAGCTTTTCGGCATCAAGCAGGAAAACCGTGCGAGCAGGGTTATAAATAAGGTCGAGCGCCTTTTTGCATTTTGTGAACTTTGAAAGGTCGATAAGCCTTTCGCCGTTGGTGGGATACATTCCCACGGGGGTGGTGTTGACGATTATATCTGCATCGTAATGGCGGCTTAAGTTGGAATAATTATTCTCACCCGAGCGTGAAACCGTCACGATTTCTTTTGCGCCGTCGTCACGGGCAACGTGATATACCGTAAGACTTGCGCCGCCCGAGCCGAGGATAAGCACCTTTTTGCCATTGAAATCGCAACCGCATTTCTTCGCCATATAATCGAAACCGAAGTAATCCGTGTTATCGCCGAAAAGCGTGCCGTCTTCACGGCGGATAATCGTGTTTACACTTCCGATTTTCTTTGCGGTTTCGGAAAGCTCATCGCAGCGGTTGAACGCCTCAACCTTGTATGGAATAGTGATGTTGAAGCCTTTAAGAGCCGTGTCCGAGAAAAATCCGTCAAGATTTTCAGGCTCCGTGGGATAAAGCTTGTATTTATAGTCACGCAGAAGTGCGTGAATCTGCGGCGAAAGGGAGTGACCCAGCTTTCTGCCTAAAAGTCCGTACATTTTCAGCCCTCCGTATAGCTGCCCAGATAATTGAACTGCTCCGCATCGTGCTCAAGCTCATTGAGAAGCACTCGCAGATTTTCGGAATAAACCGACGCATCTATATCGAAATAGAACATAAATTCAAAGTTTGTGCCGGGCAGGGGACGGCTTTCCAGCTTTGTCATATTGAGTCCGAGAGCCGCAAAGCTTGAAATGATGTTATAAAGCGAGCCGGGCTTGTGGGGAATGGTCATCATTATGCTGGTTTTGTTTGCGCCTGCATAAATCTCAAGATTTTTGGAGATGCAGATGAAACGGGTGTAGTTGTTGTCCGTATTCTGAATACCCGTTTTAAGCACGGCAAGCCCGTAAAGCTCGGCGCAATCCTTTGAGCCGATGGCGGCGCAGTCTTTTCTGCCGCTTGATGCAACCATTTTTGCCGCCGCCGCGGTGTTTTCGCAAACGGTGACCTTGACACCCATTTTTGCAAGGTACTCCGAGCATTGATTGAGCGCCTGTTCGTGGGAGAAAACCTCCTTGATATCGCTGATTTCAACGCCCTGCGGAGCGAGAAGAGTGTGACCGATAAAGAGCTTGAGGCTGTGAGTGATGTAGAATTTGTATTGATTCATCAGGTCGTAGACCTTGTTGACCGAGCCTGCGGTGCTGTTTTCAACGGGCAGAATTCCGTAGCGGCAAAGTCCGCTGTCAACCGCCTTGAAAACATCCTCAAAGCCCGAAAAATACATAATCGAGGGATATGTGAACATCTTGTCGCAGGCAAACTGCGAGTATGCACCCTCAACGCCCTGACAGGCAACGGATGCTCTGTCGGGCATAGGTTTGGGCTCGCCTGCAATCGCATCCTCAATCATTTTTGAAAACTGCGATTGGGGATAAATAATCCTTTTCTGATATGAACGGCTCAGCTCAAAAAGAGTCTGATAAAGCGTTTTTGTGTAGCTCTGAAGCTCCTCGGGAACACTGTCCGTCATATTGCAGATAATTTCTCTTTCTCTTTGTCTGTTAAAAACGGGAACTCCGTTTTCAAGCTTATATTTACCGACGGCGGCGGCGGTTTCCATTCTTTCCGCAAAGAGCCTTACAAGCTCCTTGTCAATGCCGTCAATTTTATTTCTTAATTCAAGCAAATCCATAATTACACCTTATTTCAAAAGATAATCGGCTATAACAACAGCCGCCGCGGCTTCGATGCACGGCACGGCACGGGGAACAATGCAGGGGTCGTGTCTGCCGCCGATAACGAGCTTTTCTTCCTCGCCCGTTTCGGTGTTGACGGTCTGCTGTTCTTTGCCGATTGAGGGGGTAGGCTTCACGGCGCAGCGGAAAACGAGGGGCATACCCGAGGTTATACCGCCGAGAATTCCGCCGTGATTGTTGGTTACGGTGGTGATTTTGCCGTTTGCGGCGGTGAACGGGTCGTTATTCTGACTGCCTCGGAGGGTGCTTCCTTCAAAGCCCGAGCCGAATTCAATGCCCTTGATTGCAGGTATTCCGAAAATTGCGGCGGAAATTCTGTTTTCCATTCCGTCAAAAATCGGGTCGCCCAGTCCTGCAGGCAAACCGATAACGGCACATTCGATTGTGCCGCCAACGGAATCGCCGTCAGCCTTGGCATCGAGGATTTCTTTTCTCATTATTTCGCTCTGCTTATCGTCGATAACGGGGAAAGATTTTGAAAGCAAGGTGTCAAAATCATTGCTGTTTACATTGACGGGGTCAAAGCGGATATCCGCAGCCTTGCCGATTGACGAAATATGAGCGCATATGCGTATGCCTTTTTCTTCAAGCAGCTGCATACACACCGCACCTGCAAAGCAGAGGGGTGCAGTCATTCTGCCGCTGAAATTGCCGCCGCCTCTGATGTCGTTGAAGCCGCCGTGCTTGAGCATTGCGGCAAAATCGCTGTGAGAGGGTCGGGGCAGAGTGCGGAGCTTTGAATAGTCGCCCGAGCGTGTGTTTGTGTTTTCTATTATTGCGCAAAGGGGGGCGCCGCAGGTGATGTTATCAACAACGCCCGAGATGATTTTAACTTCGTCAGCCTCCTTGCGGGGGGTTGAAAGGTTGCTGTTGCCGGGGGCGCGTCTCGCCATAAAGGCGGCAACCTTGCTCATATCAATTTCAAAGCCAGCAGGCAAGCCGTCAATCACAATGCCGATTGCCTCGGAGTGAGACTGACCGAAAATGTTTATTTTAATGTTATTTCCGAAATTACAGGACACGGGCATTACCTCCAAGCTTGTTGTAATCTTCAAAAAATGCAGGGTAGGATTTGTTGACGGCATCTGCGTTGCGGATAATTACATCGCCCTTGCAGTTGCAAGCGGCAACTGCCGCCGCCATTGCGATTCTGTGGTCGTTAAACGAGGGAGTTTCGCCGCCGTCGAGATATTCTTTGCCGTTTATGATAAGACCGTCATCGGTTTCGGCAATATTGCCGCCGAGGGAGCGAATCATATGGGCGGTGGTCATTATTCTGTCGCTTTCTTTTATGCGGAGCCTTTCGCCGTTGTAAATCACCGTTTCGCCTTTGGCGGTGGCGGCGATTGCGGCAATGGCAGGCACGGCATCGGGGATATCCGCCGCATTTATTCTGTAGCCGTGCAGAGAGGAAACATCCGCCCTGAAGCTGCCGTTATTTTCAAAAATCTCTGCGCCCATACTTTTGAGCACATCGATTATTGCCTTGTCACCCTGAGTTGACTCGGGGTTAAGACCCGTAACCTCCGCACCCATACACAGCGGAAATGCGGCATTTGACCAGTCCGCCTCAACGGCGAAGCTGCAGCCCGTAAGAGGGCTTTTATTTATATAAAATGTATTGTTTTCTTCTTTGATATCTGCGCCGAATTTGCGCAGGACTTCGAGGGTTATGTCAATATAGGGTCTTGACTGCACGGGAGGGAGCAGATTGATTCTGCCGCCGCCGAGATATGAGAGCGCCATAAGCAGACCCGTTACGAATTGCGAGCTTACATCGCCTCGCAGGGTGAATTCATCTGCGCCGATTCTGCCCGAAACATCAAGCGGAAATTCGTCGGAGATGCTTGCACCCGTGCGGATTAATTCCTCCTTGAGAGGGGAAAGGGGTCTTTCGGGAAGCCTGCCCGAGCCGTGGATTTCGGCATTGATGCCCAATGCGCAGATTACGGGGAGCAGAAAACGGATTGTTGAGCCGCTTTCGCCGCAGTTGATAACAGCCTTTTCGGGAATTTTTTCAATGGGAGTGACGGAATAAAGATTGCCGTTTTGCTCAATGACCGCACCCATATTTTCAAGGCAGTCAACAGTTGCCTCAATATCCTCAGAGGTGGTGTTTATTCTGATTTCGCTTTTGCCCTTTGCAAGTGCGGCGCAGATGAGCGCTCTGTGAGCAAAGGACTTTGAGGCAATGCCCTCAATGCCGCCCGATATGGGGGCAGGGGTGATTTGAATATCCATTATTTACACTCCGCAATTTCATAAAGTGTTTCAACGGGGATTTTTTTCAGCACGCATCTGCCCATAACCTCAGGCACAACAAAATTGATTGTGCCGCCCGAGCGTTTTTTATCGGAAAGCGCCGCATCCGCAAGGTCGGTTGCGGAAAAATCACATTCAACGGGCAGATTGTTGTTTTTATTTGCTTTGATTATCGCATCGGTGCAGTCCTCATCGCTCCAGCCGAGTTTTGCGCTTGCCTTTGCGGCGATAACCATACCGATTGCAACGGCCGAGCCGTGAGCAATTTCAAAATTACTGCATTTTTCAATTGAATGAGCCATTGTATGACCGAAGTTGAGCAGCTGTCTTTCACCGTTGTCGAATTCATCCTTCGCAACAACATCACGCTTAAGCTCAACGCATCGGGCAATAATTTTTTCTATATCCGATTTTACATCTCCGCCCTGCACCTTGTCAAATAAATCTTTGTCAAAAATGACGCCGTATTTTATGACCTCCGCCATACCGTTTGCAAATTCGCAGTCGGGCAGAGTGGAAAGGGTGTCCGTATCGCAAAGCACGAGCGAGGGCTGACAGAATACGCCTGCAAGGTTTTTGCCTGCCTTAAGGTTAATCGCCGTTTTGCCGCCTACGGAAGAATCAACCGCCGCAAGCAGGGTTGTAGGCACCTGCACAAAGGGTATGCCTCGCAGATAAAGCGAAGCCGCAAGACCCGTCATATCACCCGTTACTCCGCCGCCGAGAGCAACGGCAAAGTCGCCTCGGGTGATGCGGTTTTCCGCCGCAAACTCAAGAAAATCAAAAAGAGTTTCCTTGCTTTTGGACTCCTCACCTGCGGGGAAAATGAAATCAATGGTGTCAATTCCCACACCTGCAAGGCTTGCCTTCACCTTATCAAGCCAGAGGGGCGCAACATTGCTGTCGGTAACGATAACCGCCCTGCTTTTGCCGAAAAGTGAAAGACATCTTTCGCCCAGAGTCTGCAGAATTCCGCCGCCGATGACAACCTCATATTCCTTTGAAGCGTTAACCTTGATAATTTCCATAAATAAACCTACTTTGCCTGTTTTTTGCTGTCCGTACCCTCTTTGAGCAGGGCAACAAGACCTTCTTTGTCGTCCGCTTTGAGGGCGGCGCTGTATTCGCTGAGTCTTTCCACGAGGAAATCAATTTCCGCGCAGAGATTATCCTTATTTTCAAAGAAAAGCTCTGTCCACATTGCCTCATTCAGCTTTGATACACGGGTCAAATCTCTGTAACTGCCTGCGGAAAAGCCTTTTTGCTTGACCGCCGTGCGGCTTTTGACATAAGCGTTTGAAATAATATGTGGCAATTGAGAAGTGAACGCTATTACTTTATCATGTTCTTCGGGAGTTGTAAAGTTAATTGCGCCAAATCCTGCATCATTAAGCACATTTCTCAGCTTTTCGAGGATGCGGATATCCGTATTTTCCTTGGGAGTGACAATCATCGTTGCGCTTTTGAAAAGGTTGCCCCTTGATGCGTTGAAGCCCGAAAACTGCGTGCCTGCCATAGGATGAGCGCCGATAAAAATAAATCCGTTTTCTTCGGCAAGCTTTTCGCAGGGGATGCAGATGGGTCTTTTGACACCGCCGCAGTCCGCAACGATTGCGCCTTTTTTGATTTTTACGGCATTCTCCTCAACGAATTCAACCGTTGCCTTGGGATAAAGGGCAATGAATATCATATCGAGTGTGCCGATTGTTTCGTCATTCATTTCGCCTGCGATTGCGCCAACCATTTTTGCCGCCAGCAGAGAGCTTCTGTTGCGGTCAAGACCGTATACCTCGTGGCCGCCATCCGTCAGTGCTCTTGCGAGTGAGCCGCCGATAAGACCGAGACCTGCTATGCCTATTTTCATAATATCACCTTAAAATTTTGTCATTATTTCTCTGATTGCAAGGGCTTCCTTGACCACCTTTGCGAATTCTTCGGGGCGGAGCGCCTGAGGACCGTCGCAAAGAGCGTGAACAGGGTCGTTATGCACCTCAATCATAAGTCCGTCTGCGCCTGCCGCAACCGCCGCAAGAGCAAGGGGACGAACCATTCTTGCCATACCTGCCGCGTGGCTGGGGTCACCGACAAGACCGAGAATTGTTTCGTACTGACCCTCACTGCGGTGGATTTCAAGATTAAGGCTTCTGAGCCATTCAACAAGATTCTGAACCTGAGCTTCGTCTGTTCCTTTTTTGAGCGATACAATCATTTCTGTTACCTCCGAAAAAAATTAACCCCACAGCGTAAATTTCGCTGCGGGGTGTTATAAACCTCATTGACGTTTTCAGCAAAACCTACCAAGACCCTATCAAATTACTTGATAAAGTAAAAGTAGAAATATGCAGCTGTGAAAACGTTTTTAGCCATTGGAAAAACCTCTGTCTGATTTTTGGTTGCCTATACAATAGCACTCTGAAAATGATTTGTCAATACTTTTCGGCAAAAAAACTTCAGCGATTTAAAGTGTTTTATTGCTAAATTAGTTTTATCTGACACATTGCCATTGACTTGAGCGCATTTTCGTGGCTTTCGGGGGTAACGCCTGCGCAGCAGGCGGCATCAACAATAACGGGTGTTTCGGGCAGAAAAGCCTTGATGAGCATTGCGTTTGAGATAACGCAGATATCCGTGCAGAGTCCGATGAGGGTTATGCTCTCGATTTTTTCTTCATAGGTGTCATATGCCTTGAGAAGCTGACCCAGAGCAACGCTGCCGAAGGTGGGCTTGTCAATCGGCTCTTCCTTGCGGAGCGCTTCAAGCGAGGGGTGAATCTGCCAGCCGTCGGTGCCTTTGATGCAATGCTCAACGGGCAGATTTCCGCCCTCCTGAGTTGAGAGATAATCCGTCTCGTGGGTGTCACGGGTGAAAAGCACTCTGCCGTCAAAGCCCTCGATTTTTGCCTTTACGGCAGGCAGGATTGCAACGGCTTCTTTCGTTCCGAGAGCGCCGTCAATAAAATCGTTCTGCATATCAACAACAATCAAAAATTTCATTTTTATCACCTCAGTTGAATAAATCAGGGTCGTTTTTATAAGGATTTTCAATGCGCTTTGCGCTGTAATAAGCCTGCGGGAATTTCGGCTCGGGGTTTTCATAGGCAAGAGAGGTGTCAACCGCCGCACTCTCGCCGTATCTCACAAGCCTGCCGACTACAACAAGCCTTGCATCCTCAAAATCGTAGCAGCAGGTGGAAAGGGTCAGGATTTTATCGTTTTCGTTGATATCAACGCCCGTTGTGTAAAGCTTACGCTTATTAATTTCGGCAAGGTAATCCGCGAATTTTGAATTGCCTGCGTCGGTGAAAATATAATTAAAAACGTGACCGTTATCGTCGCTCGCCTTGCTGTTGGAAATGAAAACGGCATAGATTTTGAAGGTGTAATCCCCGTAAAGCGTGCTCATTGAAATAAGCGGAGCCTTCGCAAAGCCCTCAATATCTCTGTACTGCTCCAGCGTGCCGAAAATCTTGTCATCATGGCGCATATTGTGACCGTAAATAATCGTATTGCGGTCAAGGGATGCAAGGGAATTGCGGTAATCAAAGAAGGGTGCGCCGTAGTTTGTGTTTTTGCCGTAAAAATCGCGGCGCTCATAATATTTGTTGTCCGTTGTCTGCACAACAGGGAAGTCGATGTTCATTTCGGGAATCTTCACCCAGCCCGAAAAATCCTTGTTGGAGGCATAAAGGTCTGCATATGCAGGATTCATATTGTCAGGGAAGGTGATATCGGGGTATTTCGCCCTGATTGCATCCCACGGGTCAACCTCCGCAACGGTTGTCTGCACCATTGAAACAAGGTCAGATGTCTGTTTTTTTTCTCTGAAAGGCTCAATGATGAAGTAGTTGAGAAGAAATGCAAGGCTGACAACGAGTGTAACCGAAGCAACGGCAAGCACCGTGCGGCGGATAATTTCCTTCCTCGGCAATTTTTCTTTTTTAGGCTTGCCCTTGAGGTTGGCAATGAATTCCTCTGCGGTTGCATAACGGTCTGCCGCATCAAGCGCAAGTGCCTTTTCGATTATTCTTTTTTCGTCATCCGAAAGATTATCGGGCAGCTTGAGCGCTCTGCCGTTTTGCCGCCTGTCTGCCGCAGGGGGCAGAAAGCCCGTTGCGGCTTCGTAGAGAATAGCACCCAGCGAATAAACATCCGTAAACGCTCCGCAGCTTTTTGTGCCAAGCTGTTTTTCGGGTGCATCAAAGGGTGTATATATGCTTCTGGGCGGATATGAATAGCCTGAAACGGCGGTTATTTTTTCGCCGTCGGTGATGATTGAATAGGGGGAGAGGCTTCCGTGCCATTTGCCTGATTTTTCAAGCTTGCCAATGCATTCGGCAATGGGCAGAATAAGGGCGGATGCCTTTTTGAACGGCATTGTCTTGCCGTTGCCCAGCAGAGAGGAAAGCGGTGTACCCGTTGCGATTGAGCAAACATAATATATTGTTGAATTATCCGCAAAACAGTCCGTGAAATCAAGAACGGTGTTTTTTGCCGCGGCGCAGAGCTTTGTGAAATGGGAATAAAATGCAGAAATTTCCTTGTCGCCTCTTGCGCTGCACTTTTCGTCAAAATATTTTATGACAAGCTCGTCGGGCAGGCGATACATCAGCTTCACGGGCAGATATTCATAGATTTTGACTCTGCAGCGCCCGTGAGTATCAAGTCCGTAATAGCAGACAAAGGAGCCGACCCTTGATATTGTGCCGCCCAGCAGGTAGCGGTTGTTGAGCCTTGTGCCTGCAGGCAATGCGTGTTCAATTGACTTTTCAGCCGTGCCGTTGTAGCCGCATTCGGTGCATACCTTTGAGGTGTCGTCACACTCGGCAAGGCAGTTTATGCATCGTTTCAAAGGGACCCTCCTTCCATTATGTGTAGTGAACGGATTTCCGAGTTTCTGATTTTGTTTTGTATCTGATATGCCAAAGGCTCAAGGAAATCGGAGCTGCTCTGAGCAAGCCCCGTTTTGCGGAAATATTCCGCAGCCTCAGCGCATATGCTTTCAATTATATTTTGCTTTGATTTGATTTCATCGGGTGAAAAACCGCCCGTCAGCAAGTCCGACAGCAGCTGTGAAAAATGAGGAAACATTTTAAGGTTTTTCATTCCTTTTAATGCCCATTTATAAAACGGCGCGTATTCTCCGTTGATGAGATAAACGAGAGATGCCGTATTGCGAGCGAATTCTGCGGCTGCAAGGGCGGCGGCACCCGTTTCGCCGTGGGCAATGCATCGGCTGAAATTATACTGACCGCTCTGAGCCATAAGTGCGGCGCGTGCGGCAAGCTTTTTGAGCCGTATATCCTCGGGCATACCGTTTTTGATTATGTTTCGGATTTTGCTGAATTCGCCAAGGTCATCCCTGAAAACACAGCCGTTGACAGCGGCGGCAAGGGAATGCTCGGGGGTGTAGAGCCATTCATAAAGGCTTTCGGGTGCGCCCGATTTGCCCGTCAGAGGTCTGTAAAAATCCGATATGGACTTAACTCCGTAGCGTGCGGTGCCGTAGGAGTTGGTTTTGCCTTTTTCAACATCCATAAAAAGACGGGGTAATCTTCCGTATGCACGGGCAAGCTGAAAACCGAAAAGCTCGTTGTCCTCATCGGTCAGCCAAAGACAGAAGCCTGCACCGAAATCGTGGTCACGGGAAATTTCATCGTCAAAGCCGAAACAATCCGAGCCGTTTCCTGCAAGACCGATGGCGATTCTGCCTTCAAATTCGGGGAATTGCTCCCTTATCATAGGTATGCCGTGCTCCTCATAATAGAGGCGGCTCAGCTCAATTCCCTGCATATATTTTGTCCGCCCTTTCATTGAGCGTCTTTTCGGCAAGGAAATAGCCGAAAAATCCGAATGACGGCGCGCATTTCCTGCAGGTGAAAGCATACTTGACGTAGCCGAAATAATCGGGACATTCAAGGATGTCAAGTGCCTTTTCCATAAGGGGATTCACCCTTTCATCTTCGCTGTTCATCTCATAATAGAGATGGGCAAGGTTGACGAGAGAAATAGCTGTTTCAAGGACGTTTTTCGTGCTTGTTTCGGTGATTTCAATGGCGGTGAGGAAGCATTTTTCCGATTCTGAATATCTTTTCAGGTCCTGCAGAGCAAGAGCTTTGTTGTTGTAAAAACCTGCCCATATGGGGTCGTCTTTTTCCATATTGCCTTCAAGATAGCTCTCGGATTTATCGTAGTATTCCATAGCTTTTTCCGCTTCACCGAAGGCTTTCATTGTTGTTGCGCCGTTGAGGTAAATTATACCGCGCGCTCTCCAGTCTGCATGGAAATCGTCAAGAAGTGCAAAGCATCTGAAAAGGGCGTCAAAAGCTTTTTCTTTTTCGCCTGTACGGCGGTAAAAACCTGCCATTTCGTCATAAATCATTGCTTCGCCTGCATAATCATTGTGTTTGCGTGCAATGTCAAGCCATCTGAGGGCGCAGGCTTCCGCACCCTGCAAATCTTCTTTTGCAAAGTATGAATCAAACTCTTTCTGGAACGTTCTGATTGATATTATTGCCATAATTACCCTTTCTGCATTGCAAATGCGGCTGAAATGTGATATATTGATAAAACAAAAATAATTAAGGTGATTTTATGGATAACGGATTTTTTGCAATGGTTTCAAGAATGAAATATATTAATCGCTGGGCGCTTATGCGCAACGAACACAGCGAAAATTTATGTGAACACAGTTTTGAAGTTGCGGTTATTGCCCACGCACTTGCGGTTATCGGCAACAAACGCTTCGGTAAAAATCTCAACGGCGAAAGAGCCGCTTTGATGGGTCTTTATCACGACACGCCCGAAACCCTGACGGGTGATATGCCCACTCCCGTGAAGTATTACAGCGAGGAAGTGCGTCAGGCTTACAAAACGGTTGAGGAAAATGCCTGCAAAAGCCTTGTTTCGATGCTTCCCGAGGATTTCAGGGGTGAATATGAAGCTATGTTCATTCCTCAGCAGGGCGATGAGGAATTATGGAAGCTCATAAAAGCCGCCGATAAAATCAGCGCACTCATCAAGTGCATTGAGGAGAAAAAGGCGGGCAACAGCGAATTTGTGAAAGCAGGCGAGGGCATAAAGGAAGCTATCGAAAAGCTTGATTTGCCCGAGGCGAGGGTTTTTGTTGAAGAATTCCTGCCTGCCTATGAAATGACGCTGGATGAGCTTCGTTGATGAATTGCCTTGTGGCATTAATTGATTTCATCATGAATTGCAGTCTGCGACTGCATGATTTGCACCTTTGGTGCGTTTCGGATAGGCTCCGCCTATGACCGATTATATAATGAATTGTGATAACAATTCAATTCATGGAGCAAAGCGAGAATTCATGACGGCTTGCCGTCAATTCATGGTGAAGCCAATTCATTTCATATTCCAAGCAGTTTTCGTGCGTTTTCGCCGAGGACTGCTTTTTCTTCGCTTTCGGTAAGACCGAAGCATTTAATCAGCTCAATGTCCTGCGAGGGTGCATTCCACGGAGCATCGCTGCCGAAAAGGATTTTATCAGCGCCGTGAATATCGATTATTTCCTTTGCGTATCGGGGAGTGATTGTGCCGTAGCAGTAGGCGGTGTCAAGGTAAACATTCTTGCCTGCAAGATATTTTCTTGTTTCGGGCATTGACCATATGCCGCCGAAATGAGCCGCAACAACGGGTGCGCCGCCGAATACGGGCAGCACGCTTGCGAGCGCCTGAGCCGTGCAAT
The DNA here is from genome assembly GCA_045632815.1 of Acutalibacteraceae bacterium. Lineage (GTDB taxonomy): Bacteria > Bacillota > Clostridia > Oscillospirales > Acutalibacteraceae > CAG-177. The sequence continues at coordinate 35,342 of JAZQXJ010000063.1, forward strand.
GGACAGGCTCGGGATAGCCGATATCAAAACCGCAATGGAAAAGGGTTATCATCCCCAGCTCTGCGATTTTTTCGTATATGGGAAACATTTTTTTATCGTCTGCAAAGAAGCCCTGATAATCGGGGTGGAGCTTAACACCCTTTATTCCGTTTGCCTTGAGCCTTTCAAGCTCATTGAGGGCATCGGGGCTGTCGGGATGCACGCTTCCGAATGGGATTATCCCGTCAACCTCCTTCAGCGAAATTGCAAAGTTATTTACGCTTGCCTGCTGATGAGGATTGGTGGCGATATTGAGAACAACGGAATAGTCAACGCCGTCTGCTTTCTGAAGCTCAAGCAGATTGCTGACGGTGCCGCCGTGAAAGGGTCTTGTTATGCCTGAGCGCAGGCGAAGAATCTCAATCGCTTTTTCCGCTATTTTATCGGGAAAACAATGGGTATGGAAATCTATAATCATATTTTCACGCTTTCGTTTTGGTGAATTTATATTATTTTACACCCAAAATGCGGCTATATCAATAACAAATTATAAAAAAATAAAATAATACTTGATATTTAAAACATTATGTGTTAAAATAACGACAGTAGGATTATGTGTTTGACAAGAGTGGGGCAACCCGCTCTTTTATTTATGTAACATTAAGGATAGGTTCCGCCTATAACCGAATGTATTGTAGGGGCGATTCACGAATCGCCCGAACACAAAAAGCGTCGCGGACCCTTAATGCACGCAGGTGCAAATCATGCATTTGAAAAATGCAATTCACAGGCAAGAAAATAATTATCACAATAAAAGGAGAATTTCTATGGCAAAAGGAAAGGGCGGTAACACCGTAGCCACAGTTTGGGAAATTGCAGAGCCTATTGCAGAACAGCTCGGACTTGACATCTGGGATATCCGTTTTGTTAAGGAAGGCACGGACTGGTTCCTGCGCATCTTTATTGACAAAGAGGGCGGCGTAGGCATTACCGATTGCGAGAATATGAGCCGTGCAATAGATAAGCCTCTCGACGATGCAGACCCCATTGAGCAGAGCTACTGCCTTGAGGTTTCATCCCCCGGAGTTGAAAGAGAGCTTACAAGAGATACTCATTTTGAAGCCTGCAAGGGCGAAAAAATAATGGTAAAATTCATCAGAGCCGTTGACGGCGTAAGAGAGTTCAAGGGTGTGCTTGAGGATTTTGACGGCAAGCTGATTACCCTGCGTCTCGAAGACGGCAACGCAATGAGCTTTGAGAAAAAAGAAACAAGCTATATCAAACTTGATGATTTCAGTTTTTAATTTGAAAGGAACGGTCGGAAAAAATGAAGAAAAAAGAGAACAAAGAAACCAAAGAATTTTTTGAAGCAGTCAGATATCTCGCAAAAGAAAAGAAGATTTCCGAGGATTTGCTTTTTGAGGGAATCCAGAGAGCAATCGTAACTGCAGTCAAGAGAGACTATAATAACAAGGACATCGTTTTCTGCGAAATCGATTCGGAAGAAGAAATCTTCAGAGTTTTTGTGCGCAAGAATGTTGTTACGGAAATTCTTGACCCCGATGAGGATATGACTGTTGAGCAGGCAAAGAGATTCAAGAAGACAGCCATTGCGGGCGATATCATTGAAATTGAGCTTGCAACAAAGGAAGTCAGCCGTATTGCCGCAGAAAAGGGCAAGCATATTCTCCGCCAGGCTATCAGAGAGGCTGAACACGGTCAGATCAAGGCTGAATTCGAAACCAAAAAGCAGGAAATCGTTACCGCAAAGATCACAAAGATTGACCCCGAAACTCTCGACGCATTCGTTGAAATCGGCAAGCTCAGCGAAAGACTTCTCAGAAGCGAGCAGCTTCCCACCGATAACTTCAATGTAGGCGATGTTATCAAGGTTTATATTGCTGAAATCAGAGAGGCAACAAGAGGACCCAAGGCAACAATTTCAAGAACGCATCCCGGTCTTGTACGCCGCCTTCTTGAGAGCGAAGTTCCCGAAATCTATGACGGCACGGTAGAGATTATGTCTGTATCCCGTGAGGCAGGCTCAAGAAGCAAGATTGCCGTTCACAGCGCAGATGAAAATATCGACCCCGTAGGCGCATGTATCGGTCAGAGAGGCGCCCGTGTCAACAAAATCGTTGATCAGCTCGGCGGAGAAAAGCTCGATATCGTTCGCTACAGCGAGGACCCTGCACAGTATGTTGCAGCCGCACTTGCTCCCGCAGATGTTATTTCCGTAACCGTTCTCAGCGAGGAAGAGCGTTCATGCAGAGCAGTTGTTCCCAACGGTCAGCTTTCACTTGCAATCGGCAACAAGGGTCAGAATGCTCGCCTTGCCGCAAAGCTTACAGGCTGGAAAATCGATATCAACCCCGAAACAGAAGAACCCGTTATCAATTTTGACGAATAATATTTTACAAATTTGTACTTTTGAGATTATTGAGTGAATAGTGAATAATGAATAGTGAAAAGTTATGATCGGTCATAGGCGGAGCCTATCCGAAACTCTTCACTCTTCACTTTTAACTTTTCATTTGATTGATTGTAATAACCTATAAGGAGCTGAACTATGCAGACCCGTCGTATACCAATGAGAAAATGCACAGGCTGTAACGAAATGAAGCCTAAAAAAGAGCTTGTAAGGGTAGTCAAAAGCCCCGAAGGCGAAATATCCCTTGACCTTACGGGCAAAAAGGCAGGCAGAGGCGCTTATGTATGCCGCGATGCCGAATGCCTTGTGAAGGCAAGAAAAGCAAAAAGGCTTGAGAAAGCATTCTCCTGCGCAATTCCCGACGGCGTTTACGAGAGAATGGAGGACGAGCTGAAAAATGAATGATAACCCCAAGCTCCTCTCGCTTCTCGGAATGTGCCGCAGGGCAGGCAGATTAAGCTGCGGTCACGATGCTGCAATCGGCTCTGTCAGAAGCAAAAGCGCAAAGCTTTGCCTGCTGAGCAGCGATTCTTCTCAGCGGCTGAGAAAAGAGATTGAGAGGGAAGCGTCATATGACGGCAGAGAGATTCCCGTCAGGGTGATTGCTTCAACAATAGAGGAAATAGGAAAAGCCACGGGGCTTAAATCCGCTGTGGTAAGTATCAATGATGAAGGCTTTGCAAAAACTATGCTTGGGCTTCTGAATTCAACAGAGGAGGTTAATCTATGATTAATAAATACAGAGTTCATGAGGTCGCTAAGGACTTCAATATCAAAAGCAACATAGTTGTTGATTTGCTGGCAAAATATTTTGACGGCCAGAAAAAGCATATGACAGCTCTTGAAGAAGATGAGCTGGATATTATATTTGAAACATTTACAAAGGAAAATGAGGTTGCAGACCTTAACGAATACTTTGAGTTTATGCCTGCCGCACCCAAAAAGGCAAAGGCAGATGCAGAGGCTGAGGCGGAAGAGCCTGCTCCCGCAGAGGAAGTAAAGGCAGAGCCTGCTCCTGAAAAGAAGCCCGAAAAGAAGGCTGAAAAGGCTCCCGAGAAGAAGCCCGAAAGAAAGCCCGAGGATAAGAAGCCTGCTCCCGAAAAGAAAGAGCAGAAGCCTCAGCAGCAGAAGCCTGCTCAGCAGGGCAGAGCAGATAAGCTGCCTCCCATGCCCAAGAAGCAGCAAAAGCCCGAGGTAAAGGAAAAGGACAACAAGCCCATGCAGTCCAGAACAAAGGGCGAAATGAGAACAATCGACACCCGTGCCGATAATGTTGACCTTGAAAAATATAACGAGAGATACGAGAATATTGCACCCGAAAACAAGACAAAGCAGCACGAGGGCGCAGTTAAAAAGCAGAAGCTCAAGCAGAAGAGCCAGCAGTACAGAAAGCAGGGCGGTATGCGTTCATCAAGACGCGAAACCGAGCAGGAAAGACTCAAGAGAATTGCCGCAGAAAGAGCAAAGAAGCCCCAGATGCTTCTCAAGCTGCCTGAGGAAATCACAGTCGGCGAGCTTGCCGCAATGCTTAAGATGACAGCCGCAGAGGTTATCAAAAAGCTGTTTATGCTTGGTCAGATGGCAACCGTTAACGAAGTTCTCGATTACGAAACAGCCGCCATTGTTGCCGAAGAACTCGGTGCAAAGGTTGAAAAAGAGGTTGTTGTTACCATTGAGGACAGAATTATCGACGATCATGTTGACGACGAGAGCGAGCTTATTGCAAGAGACCCCGTTGTTGTTGTTATGGGTCATGTTGACCACGGTAAGACATCACTTCTTGACGCAATCAGAAACACATCCGTTACCGCAACCGAAGCAGGCGGTATTACTCAGCATATCGGTGCTTACAGAGTCAATATCAACGGCTCAGGCATCACTTTCCTTGATACACCCGGCCACGCAGCCTTCACATCAATGCGTCTGAGAGGCGCAATGGCAACGGATATTGCAATCCTTGTTGTTGCCGCTGATGACGGTATTATGCCCCAGACAATCGAAGCTATCAACCACGCAAAGGCTGCAGGCGTTCAGATTATTGTTGCAATCAACAAGATGGATAAGCCCGCCGCAAATCCCGACAAGGTTCTTCAGCAGCTTACAGAATATGAGCTTGTTCCCGAAGAGTGGGGCGGCGAAACAATCTGCGTTCCCGTTTCCGCACTTACAAGACAGGGTATCGACAACCTTCTTGAATCCGTTCTTCTTGTTGCCGAAATGCAGGAACTTAAGGCTAACCCCAACCGTTCCGCAAAGGGCGTTGTTATCGAGGCAAGGCTTGATAAGGGCAGAGGCCCCGTTTCAACCCTTCTTGTTCAGAACGGTACTCTTAAGTCAGGCGATATCATCGTTGCAGGTACAGCAGTCGGCCGTGTAAGAGTTATGGTTGACGATAAGGGCAGAAAGGTAAGCGAAGCAGGTCCCTCAACTCCCGTTGAGATTATGGGTCTTGCAGAAGTACCTCAGGCAGGTGACGGCTTTGACGCCGTTAACGACGAGCGCCTTGCAAGAGAGCTTGTTGAGCAGAGAAAATCAAAGGCTAAAGAGGAGCAGTTCAAGGAGTTCCAGAAGGTTACTCTCGACAACCTCTTTGCATCAATTCAGGAAGGTCAGCTCAAAGACCTCAATATCATCATCAAGGCGGACGTTCAGGGCTCGGCAGAAGCTGTTAAGCAGAACCTTATCAAGCTTTCAAATGACGAGGTCCGCGTAAGAGTTATCCACAACGGCGTAGGCGCAATCACCGAGAGCGATGTTATGCTCGCAAACGCTTCAAATGCAATTATCGTAGGCTTCAATGTAAGACCCGATAATGTTGCATCCGAGGTTGCAGAGCGTGACGGCGTTGAAATCAGATGCTACAGAGTTATCTACGAATGCATCGAAGAAGTTGAGGCTGCTATCAAGGGTATGCTTGCTCCCAAGTTCAGAGACGTTGATATCGGTAAGGCTGAAGTCCGTCAGGTTGTTAAGATTTCATCTGTCGGCAACATCGCAGGCTGTCACGTTGTCAGCGGCAAAATCACAAGAGGCGCAAAAATCAGAGTTGTGCGCGACGGTTTTGTTATCGCAGAGGACGAAATGGCATCACTCAAGCGCTTCAAGGACGATGTCAAGGAAGTTGCTTCGGGCTACGATTGCGGTATCGGACTCAACAAGTTCAACGATATCAAGGAAGGCGATATTTTTGAAGCCTTCATTACAGAGGAGTACAGAGATTAATGGCAGGATACAGAATTGACAGAGTGTCCGAAGATATAAAGCGTGAAATAGCTTCCATTATGCGTGAGCTTAAGGATCCCAGAATTCAGGGAATGCTTACGGTTGTTAATGTTGAGGTCAGCTCCGATGCCTCTTTTGCAAAGGTTTATGTCAGCGCAATGGAGGGCATTGAAACCGCAAAGCTTGCAGTCAAAGGACTTACAAGCGCAACGGGTTATATCCGCAGGGAAGTGGGCAAACGCCTGCACCTGCGCCATACTCCCGAGCTTAAGTTTGTTGCGGATGACTCAATCGAAAAGGGTATGAGCATTGCAAAAATGCTTGGAGATATCACTTCAGACACTAATGAATAATAAGGAGCGTCGATCATGAGAATTGACCTGCGCGAAACCGCTGAATTGCTTTTGCAATCCGACAATATATTGCTTTTATGCCACGCTCACCCCGACGGTGACACTCTCGGCAGCGCAACCGCCCTTGCCCGTGCGCTTATTGCAATGGGCAAGAGGGTTAAGGTTGACTGCGGCGACCCCATTCCCAAGGATTTTTCCTTTATGTTCGAGGGGCTTGAGCAGGCAGATTTTGAGCCGCAGCTTATCGCCGCGATAGATGTTGCGGATATGAAGCTGCTCGGCAGAGAATATGAGGGCAGATATCAGGGCGAAATCGACCTGTGCATTGACCATCACGGCTCAAACCTGCTCTATGCAGACAAGGTTTTTCTTGAGGCAGAGTCTGCATCAACGGCGGAAATGATTTATCTGCTGCTCAGAATGATGAATGCGGAGATAACCCCCGTTATCGCATCCTGCCTTTTCACGGGTGTTTCAACGGATACGGGCTGCTTCCGCTTTTCAAACACAAGCGTAAGAACATTTGAAATTGCCGCGGAGCTTGCAAGGCTCGGTGCGGATACTTACAATATCATTCAGGTGTTTTTTGAGACGAAAACAAAAACTTTTGCCGCGCTCGAAAGGCTTGCGCTGGACACAATGCGCCTTTATTGCTCTGACCGCTGTGCGCTTATGTGCGTAACTCAGGATATGTATAAAAAAAGCGGCTCGGACGAGAGCGAGGTTGACCGCCTTTCCAACCTGCCCAGGCAGATTGAGGGCGTGCTTGTGGGCGTAACAATGAGGGAGCTTAAGGACGGCAGCTTCAAGGCATCGGTGCGTACACACGGAGATATTGATGCCTCGGCAATCTGTCAGAGGCTGGGCGGCGGCGGACATATGGGCGCCGCAGGCTGTACTCTTTACGGCACAAGGCAGCAGGCAATCAACTCTTTGCTCAAAGAAATTCAGGCAGAGATTGATGCGTTTACGATTGATTAAAAAAACGGCAACTCTCACGGGTTGCCGTTTTTATGAATGAAGAATGAAAAATTAAGGTTATACGATACAATCGGGTACGGGTGAAACCCGTCCTTAACTATTCACTATTCATTATTCACTTTTCACTTGCAAAGAAGGGATAATTATGACCGGAATAATTCTTCTTGATAAACCAAAGGATATAACCTCATTCGGTGCGGTTGCAAGGGTGCGCCGCATATGCGGCGAGAAAAAATGCGGTCACACAGGCACGCTTGACCCCATGGCAACGGGTGTTCTGACAATAATGCTGGGCGGAGCAACAAGATTCTGCGAGCTTTTACCCAGCCACGACAAGGCATATATTGCATCTTTCCGCCTCGGCACGGTGACGGATACTCTTGATATAACGGGCAAGGTGCTTGAAACAAGGGAAGTGACCGCAACGGCAGAGCAGGTGAGGGAGAAAATCAAGGATTTTATCGGCGATATCAGCCAGCTTCCGCCGATGTATTCTGCGGTTTCCGTCAATGGACAGAGACTCTATGACCTTGCAAGGCAGGGGATTGAGGTTGAGCGCAAGGCGAGGAATGTGACCGTTTTTTCAATAGATATGCTCAGCGAAAACGAGCAGGCGGGCGAATATGAAATAGCCGTTGAATGCTCGTCAGGCACATATATCCGCACCCTTATTGCCGACCTCGGCGAAGCCCTCGGCTGCGGTGCCGTGCTGACGGAATTGCGCCGCACAAAGGCAAACGGCTTTGAAATTTCGCAGGCGGTGACCCTTGAAAAGCTTGAAGAAGCGGTGAAAAACGGCGAAATTGAAAATGTGCTTATTCCAGTTGACAAAGCCCTTGAAGAATATCCGATAATAAAAGTTTCCGAGGCGCAGGCAAAGCGATTCCGCAACGGCGGCGAGCTTGACCTGCAAAGGCTGAAATATCCGAGAATGCTCGGCATTTTCAGAATTTATGACCCCGAGGATAATTTCATCGGTCTCGGCGAAATCGGCACGGGCGACAGCCTGACAATAAAAAGAGTTTTTGTTGGATAAAAAATCCCCGACTGCTGTCGGGGACTTTTTTTATCTTATTCCGTAATTTTCAATGATATAGTCCATATCCTTGTCGCCTCTGCCGGAGAGGTTGATGAGGATTGAGCCGTGGTCCATGGTCTTTGCAAGCTTCATACCGAATGCAACTGCGTGGGAGCTTTCAATAGCAGGGATAATGCCCTCGAGGCGTGAAAGCTTGTAGAATGCATCGATTGTTTCCTCGTCATCGATAACATCGTACTTAACCCTGCCGATTTCCTGCAGGAATGCGTGCTCGGGGCCTGATGAGGGGTAGTCAAGTCCGCTTGCAACGGAGTAAACGGGAGCAGGCTCGCCGTTTTCGTCCTTAAGCATAATGCTGTTGAAGCCGTGCATAACGCCCTCTGTGCCGTACTTGAGGCTTGCGGCGTGGTCGCCCAGCTTGGGACCTCTGCCGAGAGGCTCAATGCCGTAGATATCAACGGGGTCGTTGAGGAAGCCTGCAAAAAGTCCTGCAGCGTTTGAGCCGCCGCCTACGCAGGCAACGATTGATGAGGGCAGATGACCCGTCATTTCAATGAACTGCTCTCTTGCCTCAATGCCCACAACGCTCTGGAAATCACGCACCATCATCGGGAAGGGATGAGGGCCGAGTACCGAGCCGATGCAGTAGATTGAATCCTTGTATTCCTTGCTGTATGCGTCAAATGCCGCGTCAACAGCCTCCTTGAGAGTCTGCAGACCGTGAGTAACCTCAACAACGTTTGCGCCCAGAATCTTCATTCTTGCAACATTGGGGGCCTGCTTTTTGATGTCAACGGAGCCCATATAGATGTCACATTCAAGTCCGAAATATGCCGCCGCTGTTGCAAGGGCAACGCCGTGCTGACCTGCGCCCGTTTCGGCAATAACCTTTTTCTTGCCCATATATTTTGCAAGGAGTGCCTCGCCCATACAATGGTTGAGCTTGTGCGCACCCGAATGGTTAAGGTCCTCACGCTTTGCGTAAAGCTGAACCTTGCCGCCGAGAGCGTCGGAAAGCCTTTCAAGATGGGTAACGGGAGTGGGTCTGCCCTGAAATTCCTTGCGGATTCTGCGAAGCTCTGCAATGAACTTTCTGCTCTGGCAGATTGAATAATAAGCCTCGGTGATTTCAGCCATAGCGGCTTTCAGCTTGTCGTCAATGAAAACTCCGCCGTATTTGCCGAAATAGCCGTCTTTATCGGGATAATTGTTAAAATAGGTATCAAAATCAACATTATTAAGCTTCATAGTATCTTCCTCCGAAAAATAAAATAAAAATCCCTGACAGAATTATCTTCTGTCAAGGACGAATAAGCTGTATTCGCGGTGCCACCTTGATTCACGGCATTGCCGTGCGCTTTGCAGGGTACTTACATACCCCCGACAACTAACGTATGCCCTCACGTTGCAGAATACTCTGCGCATATGCGCATTTGACTGCACCCTCCGCGGCCCATTTGACGAAATGTTTCTTACCTGACTCTCAGCAACGCAGGCTCTCTGTGAAGGCATAATCGCCTTTATCTCCGCTTCAACGGTTTGATTTGTTAATTTTCTGTATTATATCACCGCAGAATAATAATGTCAAGCGGTAAATTAAGGCTCGCTGATGAATTTCAGGGGATTTACTCTTTTGTAGCCGCCGTCCGAGTTTTCAACTCTTACCTCAAAGTGGAGGTGGGGTGCGGTGGTGTTGCCCGTGTCGCCCACAATTCCGATAACCTGACCCTGCTCGACTGTGTCACCTTCTTCAACAAGAATGTTGCTTGAGTGCGCATAGAGGGTCTGAACTCCGTTGCCGTGGTCAACTATGCAGTAGTTGCCGAAGCCTGTGTTCCACTTGCCGTCGTTATAAACCGTGACCACAATGCCGTCACGGGCGGCAAGGATTGATGTGCCTCTTGAAATATTGCAGCCGTTATCGTCATATAAGCCGATATCAACGCCCCAATGAGCAGAGCCGTTTGAATAGCTGGGGTAGCCTGCCATAATCTCTGCGTTGATATCCGCAGGCCAGAGATAGCCGTTGCTCTTTTTCTGCTTTATTGTTTCTTCTGCCTTTTTTGTTGTTTCCTCTGCGACAGCCTCGGTTGAGGATTCTGTTACAGCCTCGGTTGAGGGAACGGTTGTTTCTTCCGTGTGAATCAGAGAAACAGGCTCGATTGATACGGGAAGAACTGTTTTTATTTCATTTACGGGTGCGGGTGCTGCGGCTGCAGTAACCTCAGCCACTATAGGCTGAGCGCTGAGGAGCGCTGCTCTGCTTTCAACGGATTTTTCGGAAAAACCAAATCCGAAAACGCCCATCAAAAGTGCGAGTATGAGTGAAAAATAACGTTTCATTCAAGTACCTTTTCCTTATAAATTTTAATCCCAAACCCGTATAGTATATCATAAATGACTGTAAAATGCAAGAAAAAATCCATATTTTCACAAAAGAAAATACGGATTTCAAACTGTATGATTGATTTGTTATCTGAAAATAACGGATATGCAGGGCAATCAAATCATAGCCTTTATAATTTCTTTGACGTCGGGGTAGTCGGAAAGTGTTTTGCTGTAGTGAGAATAAATTACCCTCATATCCTTGTCGATGCCGATGAATGCGCAGAGCTGAAGGGGCTTTCTGCCCTCAACGGGGTCGGCTGTGTTTGTGATAAGATTGAGCAGGTCCGTGCCGATAAGCTTTCGGATATCCTTGCCTGCCATCGATTCAAAAAGCTTGTCGCCTGCAATGAGATTCACCGCGCTGTCGGCTTCAAAAACATTGTAGCGCTCAAAAAGCTTTGCCTCGGGGTCGGCAATAAGCTCAAAGGGATATCTGCCCTGTACGGGCGCAAGGGTTGCGATATCGCTCTGCACAACCGCCTTGATTTCGCAGCCCATCGCCTTTGCGGCGGGGTAAGCGGCGGCAAGTGCGGCAAGGAGTTTTTGCGTAATATCGCACTCATAAAATCTCGTGAAAACAATCAGAGCTTTTTTGTCAATCACATTTTCAAGCTCGCAATGGGTGCTTTTTGCGGATTCATAAACAAAGCCGTCAACTGCCGTGCCGACGGAAAGGGTGCGGCGGTGAGGTCTGCCGTTTGCCGCCCAATCGGCGCGCAGGTCATCAACCGCATTCTTGAAGCGTACAAGCGTTTTTTCAAGCGTTTCCCTTGCGCAGGCAAGGTTGATGCGCTGGAATCCTCTGCCGAGAGGACCAAACATTTCGCCGCCGTCAAGGTAGATATTTGCGCCCTCAAGCATATTGCGAAGCTCAACATGGGTCATACCCAACGCTCTCATATCAAGCCATTGGAGATATGTGCCTTCAAGGGGATAAACCTTTATTTCGGGGAAGTTTTCCGCCATAAAAACCTCAACACATTTTGCGTTATCCGCAATAACCGTGATAAGCTCCTCCAGCCAATCCTCACATTCGTTATATGCGGCGGTGCAGGCGGCATAGGCAAAAATATTGAGATGCATCTGCATATCAAGCCAGTTGCAGGCGATAGCCCTTTTTCTCATTTTCTCGCTCGGAATAATTATGTTGGAGCATTGCATACCTGCAAGATTAAAGGTTTTGCTCGGTGCGGTGCAGACGGCAATGTTGTTCATCGCCTTTTCGCTGACATTCGCCATAACCGTGTGGCTGTAACCGGGCATAATGAGGTCGTTGTGGATTTCATCGTCAATAATGAAAACGCCGTTATCAAAGCAGATTTCCGCAACCTTTTCCATTTCCTCGGGCGACCACACCTTGCCGATAGGGTTATGAGGATTGCAGAAAAGCAGGGCGGTGTTATTCTTATCCTTTGCCTTCTTCTCAAGCAGAGCATAGTCGATTGAATATTCGCCGTTTTCGTGGATAAGGGGACAGTAAACGATTTTTCTGCTTGCGGCAACAACCGCCATATCAAACGGATAATAGACGGGTGACATAATGATAACGCCGTCGCCTGCATTTGTGGTTGCCTCAACAAGCATTTCAAGGGCGGTGATTATGCCGGGAGTCTGTATAATCCATTCTTTTTTAACTTCAAAATCGTGTCTGCGTTTCATCCAGCCGATGACCGCATCAAAATAAGCCTCGGTGGGGTCGGTGTAGCCGAGAATTGCATCTTCCGCAATTCTTTTGAGGGCTTCCCTTATGGGCTTTGCCGTCGGGAATTCCATATCGGCAACCGAAAGAGGCACAAACTCCGTTGATGAATTCTTTGCTCTGTTCCATTTTGCCGCGCCGCAACCGCTGCGGTCGGGTATACTTGTAAAATCGTGTTTCATTATTTGTTCTCCTTGGGTATTTCCTGTATGCCGTATGCATCAACAAGTGCGTCGTATTCATCCTCGCTTATGGCAAGCACCGAGCCGTGACGGGGTTTGAGGTGATTTACGGAATAGGTTGAACGCTGTACCTGCCTGAAATTCTCAAAATCACGGGTCATCTGGGCAAAAAACGTTCCGTTGCTGTATTCATCCATAACCATCATCCAGGCATCCGTGCCCGTTATGCGGTACATTGTGCTTCCCTCAACGCCGTACCAGTTAAGAGAGCAGATAGTGTAGTCCTGATTATAGGGACCCGTCATATTTTTTGATTTTACATAGGCAATTTTCTGGGTTAAATCCTCTTTGAAATACAGGTAATAATAACCGTCTTTTTCATTATATATAATGTCGCCGTCAATGCATTGAATGTTTCTTGTTTCGCCCGTTTCGGGGTCAACCTCATTCCATCTGCCGAAAAGTACCTGCGGCCGGGTTTCAAAGGTTTTGAAATCCTTTGTGTATGCGTAATAGTGACCTGCGGTGTCATTTTCGAGGGTTGAATTTGCCCAGTAGACCATATACATTCCCTTTTCCGCATCCCACAATGCCTGAGGCGCCCACGCACGGGTTGTTGTTTCAAACCCCTCAAACTGACGGATATCAATAACCGTTTCGTCAATCCAGTTTATCAGGTCATAGGATTTCCAGGTGATGAGAGCGTGGTTTGAGGTCCAGCCCTCGAGGGCATTCATATCGGTTGCGATTATGTAGTAGCAGGCCTTGCCGTTTTCGTCAACGCCGCTTAAAATATAGGGGTCACGCACACAGCCCGTACCCTTTGTCTGCTTGATTATCGCCTTGTTATCGTTGAGGGCGTTGAAATTATAGCCGTCCGTGCTGACGGCAAGGTGAATGGTTTGCTCATCAACCTCGTTGCCCACAAAATAGCAGAAAACATATGCGCCCTGAGTGCTGACGGCAGGATAAGCATAGTCATTGAAAACAAAATTGAAAAGATAATAGGGTATCATCAGAAATGCGGTTAAGATACGCAGAAAAGAAGTTACTGTCATAAAAAACTCCCCTTGAAAGCTTAATAAAATAATAATATCACAATATTGATAAACAGTCAAAGAAATATTGACAAATCGGGGACTGAGGAATTAAAATAACAATATAATCGGTAAAGGAGAGGGGAAAATGAAAAAAATTATTACTGCCGTTGCTCTTGCGCTTGTTGTTGCTTTGCTTGCAGGGGTTGCTGCCTTTGCGGAGTCGGGCTACGGCTACGGCGAAGAAGTGCTGACGGATTTTGCGCCGAAGTGGGATGCCATTCAGGCAGACGAATCGGTTGTTTCTCTCGCACCCGGCGGCAAGCAGGGCGAAATCGGCTTCGGATGGCTTTCAAAGGATAATAATTCGCAGTTCAGGATATCCGAAAATGCGGATATGTCCGCTTCAAAGGAGCTTGAGGTCAGGAGGGAAGATGCCCTCGGCGGTTACATTTCAAACAAAGTGACCGCAACCGACCTTGAAGAAGGCAAAACATATTATTATTCCTATACGGAAAATGGAGTGTGGAGCGAGCCTGCTCCCGTTACCGTGCAGAATGACGAGAATTTCACCGTGCTTTATGTTTCCGATGCGCAGATAGGTCGCTCGGGCGATGAGGAGCTTGAAGAAGTCCTTATCAGGGACACCTGCGGATGGAATTACACCGTTTCAAAGATGATGAAATTCTATCCGGATGCGGCTTTTGCAATTTCGGGCGGCGACCAGTTTCAGTCGGCAGACAGCATTACGCAGATGAAGGCTTATCTTTCACCCGAGGCGCTGAGAAGTCTGCCCGTTGCGAACACAATCGGCAACCACGACAAGGGCGAAACCCTCTACGGCGATATTTTCAATAACCCCAATGAGGTCAGCGAGCTTCTTGCGGATGAAGCAGGCACAGGTTATTTTTACACTTACGGCGATGTGCTTTTCATAACAATTAACTCAAATAACAACTTTTTGCCCGACACGGCAAAGGTTATCCGCACGGCGGTCAAGGCTTATCCCGATGCAAAGTGGAGAGTTGTGACAATGCACCATAACCCCTATTCGGCGGCTCTTGCAAGCGATGAATTTTCGGAGGAAAGGCTGCTTTTCAGCTCCCTTTACGATTGCTATGATATTGACCTTGTGCTGAGCGGTCACGACCATTTTTATTCACGCACCAAGCCTGTATATGCAGGCAAGGCGGCGGAGGGCGAGGGTACTGTTTATCTGCAGTCATCCTCTGCATCGGGCAGTAACTATGACCCTTTGCCCGAGGAGTTTGCGTGGTATACCGAAACCGCATTTGACACCAGAGTGCCTACTTTCACGGCATTCACCTTCACGGAAAATGCGATAATCGGCACAACCTACCGCACGGATACGGACGAAATAATCGACACCTTTGAGGTGGCGGATAACACAAGCGATTCAAGCGCAAATGTTTTCACCGTGTTCATTTCAATGCTGAAAACTCTTGTTTCGATGATATAACAAAGACGGCTTGCTGATGCAAGCCGCCATTTTTTTATTTCCAATTGAAAGGTCGGAGCATAAAGTCAACCTCGCTCTTGTCCTGCGGAATTGTTCCGAATGAGGATACTCTGTCCAGCCCGTGAGCCTTGAATTCATCGTAGAGCCATTCGTTTGCCTGCAATCGGAGAGGATTGAGGAATGAATATTTGCCGATGAACTGATTTGCCTTGAAATATTCCCAGCTCAGGTTTGCAACCTCAATATTGAAAAGCTGTTCTTCGGTAACATCCGCCTTGAGTGCCTTCTGCCAGAGGGCTTCAAGCCTGATTGTATTTACGGGCGAATAAAATCCCGCCTGATAATGCCAGTCAAAGTCGAATGCGTGGGCGGTTGTCTTTGTCTGCGCCGTCTGAATGTCAATGATTTCCTTAATATAAGGTGCGGCTTCCTCGCCGTAATAAGCGTTGAGGAAATCCATCATATGATATTCAACATCGCAGTCAACATCCCATTGAAGCTTGCTCAGCAGATAGTTGCGAAGCTCGTTGAATGCGGAATAATGACCGTCACCGCAGTTATAGACATAGCCCGTGATGCCGATGTCGTGCATATATTTCATCGTGGGCTGCATCGTTTCAAAATTGGAGAAAAACTGCGCAACATTGAGGAAATTTATCGTGTAATCGTAGATATATGTTCTGTCCGCAATTTTGACCCAATCGGCAAAATCCTGTGCAATCGTCGGCTCGTTATCGCCGAAAAGATTCATAAATGTTTCGTTGCCGTCCTGCGCGCCGCATTCCGTAAGCGGATGGCTTCTGCAGGCGTGATGAAGTCCGCAAAGCACGGGAACAACATTTTCGTTGCATCTGAGGGTCAGGTCTTTCGGGGGTCGCTCCGTTTCGAGATAGGAATAGAATGTGAAGGTGAAATTCGGGAATTCATCGTCAAGAGCATCCGCAAATGCGTTGGTGAAAATAATCGTCGGCGCGGAAATACTGCCGTATTTTTCATAAAGAGTCTCGCAGGCTTCGCAATGGCAATAATTCTGATTATCCTTCTGACCGATGTGGATATGGTCGGCATTTTTTGTGTCCGCAAGGATTGCCTTGCGTGCGTTTTCAACGGCAACAGTCAGCACCTCGGGGTTGGAAACGCAGACGTGGTCGGTTGTGCGGCTTCCGTCGGGATTCATTGCGAAATATTCGGGATGCTCCGCAAAAAGCGAATCGGGAACAAGCCTGTCAAAGGTGACATCCCACATAACATAGGTCAGCGCACCGCCGTATTCGGCGGCTTCGTAGTGGAATGAAACATTGGTTTTCATTTTTGCTCTGTAAGCATCCGTTGCATATGCAGGGCTGTTGCGACGGATTGCAAACGAGGGCTGAACAATCCGGTTTATGTTTGCATCAATCACAACATCCTTGCTTTCGGGTACAACCTCAAGCTTTGGAGTAAACCAGCGTACGCCCAGATATTCTTCAAGCAGGGTATAAACGCCGTAAAGAGTGCCTCGGCTGTCACCGCCTGCAATGAGCAGATTTGCGCCGTCGGAATAAAGCAGAAAACCGTCTGCACCGATTTGCTCACGGTTGACCTCGGTAATATTATCTTCAAGAGTTGTTTCGCCGAGTATAACGGCTTTTTCACCCTCGGCAAACTCGTTTTCGCTGATAATCGGCAGGGTTGCACCGCTGATTTTCTGCAGATAGGTCTGCATTTCGTTTGCGGCGGTTTCAATGCATTCGTCCGCATCATCGGCAATTACGATTGAAAAATCCGATTTGCCGTCCTTAACAATATACATCGGCGTTGTGACTGCAGGGGTAACGTAATCCCCACCGCCGTAGCTGATATTTGTGTCAACGGGAATAACTCCCGCAATGAAAAGCAGGACTTCAAACAATGCAAAAAACGCTTTGATGTAAGCAATCATAATCTTTCCTCCGTGGATTTTATGTTTTCATAGTAGCATATAAAATTTTTCTTTTCAAGGACTTCCTTGACAATTAAATGAATCTATTTTATATTAACCTTATAATGTTTTGGGAGGAGATAGAATGCTGAATATTATAAGAGCCGCAGTTTCCCTTTTCGTTTCGTTTGAAATACTTATCACGGGACTTGTCGGAGGAGTAAAATTCCGGAAAATTGATATGCCCGAAGTGGAGGTCGGTCAGCTCAGTCAGTATGTTGACCCCTTTATCGGCACGGGCGGTGTACCCTGGACTTCCGCTATGCTCAGCCCTGCGGCAACGGTGCCTTTCGGTGCTGTCAGGCTCGGACCCGATACCTGCTTTGTTGGCGGTGCATATCTCGTTAAAACCAACACTTCAGGCTATTATTATGAACACGGTCACATCAGAGGCTTCAGCCATTCCCGTCTTTCAGGCACGGGTGCGGAGGACTATAACCATTTCAGGGTTATTCCCCATTCGGGCGGCAACGAGCCTGCAATAATGCCCTATTCGCATAAGAATGAAACCGCTTCCGTAGGCTATTATGCGGTTTATCTGCCCACCGTCGGCTGTCTTGCGGAAATGACGGCGGATGTGCATACGGGCGTTCACCGCTACACCTTCTACGGCGATGACGATGCAAAGCTTTATATCGACCTTAACAGCGGTGCAGGTAATACAACAACCCGAGGCGGCTATGCCGAATATGACGAGGCAAGCGGCGTTATCACGGGCGGTACGGAGCTTCACGGTGCATTTTCAAGCAGATATGACGGCTTGCCCGTTTATTTTGTTGCCGTTGCGGATAAGGAAATCAAATCCTGCGAAATCGCAGACGGAAGCGTTGATATCAATTTCGGTGCATTGAACGGCGAAAGCGTTGAGCTTAAGGTGGGCATCAGCTTTGTCAGCAAGGAAAACGCAATGCTTAACCTTAAAGCTGAAACAGACGGCAAGGATTTTGACGCTGTCAGACAGAGTGCCGCCGATGCTTGGGAAGAAAGCCTTTCCGTTATTAAAATCGAGGCAAATGACGAAATCAAGACCAATTTCTATACGGGACTTTATCACACGATGATAATGCCCACGAATTTCACCGATGTCAACGGCGAATATCTCGGCTTTGACAAGGACGTGCATACCGCAGAGGGCTACACCTACCGCACGGATATGTCTCTTTGGGATACCTGCCGAGTAACTCATCCGCTTTACACTCTCATTGCGCAGGATATTCAGACCGACTGCCTCAACAGCCTTGTTGATATGGCGGAAAAGAGCGGAAAGAATGTTATCCCCAGATGGCCTATGGGTGCAGGCTACACGGGCTCAATGATAGGCGATGCCGCAAATATCGTTATTGCGGAAAGCTACATTAAGGGCATCACCGATTTTGATGCCGAGCAGGCGCTTGAATATATGAAATACACCTCGGACAATGCCGTTAACAAGGACGGCAGAGGCTATATTGATGAATATAACAAATACGGCTACATTCCTCAGGACACCGAGGGCGTCAACAAATCCGTAAGCCGCACAATCGAATATGCCTGGGAGGATGCGGCAATCGCAACTCTCGCAGAGGCTCTCGGCAAAACCGAGGATGCAAAGGTCTATGCGGATAAATCGATGTATTATAAAAATCTTTTCAATCCCGAAACAAAATATTTCCAGGCAAGGAATTCGGATGGCTCATTCGTCTGGAATTTCAGCCCCTATATCACCACATTCTATGATGCGGTTATGATAAAGAAATTTGCAGATTGCTACTGCGAGGGCAGCGCAAGGCAATGGCGCTGGAATGCTCTGCACGATATCGAGGGTATGATTGAGCTTTTCGGCTCGGACGAATATTTTGTCAGCGAGCTTGAGGACTTTATGGAGTCCGCTTCCCGTTCCCGCGGCGGTATTGACCCCGGTGCAGGCTACTGGATAGGTAACGAGCACGACCTGCACACGGCATACCTTTTCGCAAACGCAGGCAGACCCGACCTTACGCAGAAGTGGGTGCGCTGGACTCTTGATGAACGCTTCAGCACGGATATAAACGGCCTTGACGGTAACGACGACGGCGGTGCACTCAGCGCATGGTATGTCTTCTCGGCTCTGGGCTTCTATCCGCTTGCAGGTACGGACCAATA